>NZ_CP012418.1:1040625-1387500 GCF_001708405.1 Kangiella sediminilitoris
TTTTCTGCAGTGAATTGTAATAATGTGTGCGCCTTTGCGGGGGCTTGGACTGAATAAGCTCCCTCATTACGTTATAATGGTATTCAGTCACAAAAATATTTAGGTAGGTTTATGGCTAAAGGTACAAAGTATAAAGCGCGTCCAATGGACGAAGATGGTTTTATTCATTACACAGACGAAGAGCATCAGATTTGGAGCGAGCTTATGGCTCGTCAAGAAAAGCTGATTCAAGGTCGTGCCTGCCCTGAGTATTTCGAAGGATTAGATAAAATTAACCTTCCGAAAGACCGCATTCCACAGCTGGAAGAAGTCTCCAGCGTCTTGCGTAAAGAAACAGGTTGGGAAGTAGCCTGGGTTCCAGCTCTGATTAACTTTGATAAGTTCTTTGCTCTGTTGGCCGATAAAAAGTTCCCTTGTGCAACATTTATCCGTACTCGAGAGGAGATGGATTATTTGCAGGAGCCAGATGTCTTTCATGAGATATATGGACATACGGCGATGTTAACCAATCCTTATTTTGCTGAATTTACAGCAGCTTACGGTAAACTTGGTTATGAAGCGAGTAAAGAAGATCGTGTTTATTTGGCCCGACTCTATTGGTTTACTGTTGAGTTCGGTTTGATTAACACAGCTGAAGGTCAGCGTATCTATGGTGGTGGTATCTTGTCTTCTATCGGTGAAACACCACATAGCTTGGAAGACCCGGACGTTATCCGTGCTCCTTTCGATCCCATCGAAATGCTACGTACGCCATATCGAATTGACATTATGCAACCAAAATATTTTGTCATTGATGACTTTAAACAGTTATTCGATCTGGCTAATGACGATGTCATGGGCATGGTCAAAGAGGCTAAGCGTCTAGGACTGCGTGAACCTCTGTATCCTCCGAAGGAAGAGCAGAAGGCAAGCTAATTCCAAAATATCCATATTGGCAGCCCGCGAGATTGTGAAATATCGCGGGCTGTTGCATAATATGGGGATAACTAAAGCTTTGAAATTGCTTTAAAATTTGGTTATATGTTACTGAATCTTAATAAACAACTCATCCCAACGTTTATCGTTGCGGCACAAATACGCGCTCAGTGGAGCAAAGCGTAGGATTATTTGTTTCAGCGTTACTTGTAAATTTTTGTCTTTTGGTCGTTAAACTGCGTATTTAGTTGGTTTGTTTTGATACTAGTAATATGACATGACCTGATAGCAGGACCAAAAGGAACCTAATTCCACCTCGACAATTGAGGAGTTAATAACATGACAGATACTACTTTTAATCCACTTGGAACTGATGGTTTTGAGTTTGTTGAATATTCCGCACCTGATGCAGCTGGCGTCAAGAAACTGAAAGAACTTTTTGAGCTTTTGGGCTTCACAGAAGTTGCCAAGCACAAGTCAAAAGAAGTTTTCTTATATCGTCAAGGCGATATCAACTTTCTGGTCAATGGTGAATCAGAGGGTTACTTCAATGAGTTCAGTCAGCAACATGGGCCATGTGCCTGTGCTATGGCGTGGCGTGTAGAAGATGCTCAAAAGGCATTCGAGTATGCTGTAGAGAAAGGTGCAAAGCCTTTTGATAGAGACGAGCACAGCTCGCACCCTGGCGTTTATGGCATTGGTGGTTCAGTACTGTATTTCGTTGATAAATGGGGCAAAGAAGACAACATCTATGATGCTGATTTCGACTTCTATGAAGGCGTAGAGAAGTTCCCTAAAGGTATGGGCTTGCATACTCTTGACCACCTTACTCATAACGTTAAACGTGGCGGTATGGATGTATGGGCGACTTTCTACGAGAATATCGCTAACTTCCGTGAGATTCGTTACTTTGATATCGAAGGTAAGCAAACTGGCTTATTCTCAAAAGCTATGACGGGTCCATGCAACAAGCTTCGTATTCCTATCAACGAGTCTGCCGATGATAAGTCACAGATCGAAGAATTCTTAAAAGAGTACAACGGTGAAGGTATTCAGCACATCGCACTGGCAACTGATGATATCTATGGCACGATCGAGAAGCTTCGTGAAGGCGGCATGGATTTCATGGATACTCCGGACACGTATTACGACATGATACCTCGCCGTATCCCAGAGCATCACGAAGATGTTGATATGCTTAGAAAAAACCGCATTTTGATTGATGGTTCTCTGGATCATGAAGAAGGAATTTTGCTACAGATTTTCACTAATACTGTGATTGGTCCTATCTTCTTCGAAATCATTCAGCGTAAAGGTAACCAAGGCTTCGGTGAGGGTAACTTTAAGGCGTTGTTTGAATCTATCGAGCTTGATCAGCAGAAACGTGGAGTAATTTAAGATGCGTAAATGGATTGCTTTCCCCCATAAGGAAGGAACCATTTCTCGCCAAGCTCATGCGGACTTGCCTGAAGAGGCACCGTATGAGCGTGAAGCGGGCCGAAGTGGTTTCTTCGGTCCAACGGCTCACTTCCATCACAAGAACCCGCCAACCGCGTGGGAAAAGTGGGAAGGGCCGTTGCGTCCGCGTGCCTATGACTTAAATGAGCTGGATAAAAACTCTAACTCCCCATGGGGCGCAGAGAACCTGCTTTATAATGCTCACTGTAAGTTCCGAATCTGGAACTGTAATGAAGCTATGTTGAACCTGGCCCGCAATGGTGATGGTGACGAGCTACTATTCATACACAAAGGGCAGGGTGACCTGTTTTGTGATTATGGTCATATGGAAATCCGTGAAGGCGACTATGTAGTTATTCCTCGTGGAACAATGTGGAGAATAGAGCCACAAGAGCCAATGACCATGCTCTTAATTGAGGCTACAAATGATAGCTATCAATTACCAGAGAAGGGCTTAGTGGGGCCTCAGGCTATTTTCGATCCGGCTATGCTGGATGTGCCGAGCATAAACGATAAGTTTAAAGCGCAGCAAGACGAAACGCCATGGTCCGTCGAAATAAAACGTCGTGGCCAGTTATCTAGAGTGAAGTATAACTATTCGCCGCTGGACGCTATTGGCTGGCATGGTGACTTATCAGTCGTTCGTATTAACTGGCGTGATATTCGTCCATTAATGTCACATAGATACCACCTGCCACCATCAGCGCACACGACGTTTGTAGCGAGTCGCTTTGTGGTTTGTACTTTTGTACCAAGACCCATCGAGTCTGATCCCGGGGCTTTAAAAGTGCCGTTTTACCACAATAACGATGACTTCGATGAGGTTCTTTTTTATCACGCAGGGGACTTTTTCAGCCGTGATAACATTGATGCAGGTATGGTTACTTTCCACCCCTCAGGCTTTACTCATGGTCCGCATCCAAAGGCTTTTGAAGCAGGTCGAAAATATGCTAAGAAAGAAACAGATGAAGTGGCAGTGATGCTTGATACTCGCGATGCTCTGGAAGTGGGTGATGCGATGGCAGGAGTGGAAAATCCAGATTATTGTAATAGCTGGAAAGCTTCGGAATAGCAATTAACCGCTTTTCTGTGCAAAGTGTGATATTTAGCGTACTCAGTGAGTGTCTATTACTTATCTTTAGGCCTCACTCTACTGCGCTGAATGCCTTGCTTAAGCTAATGAATCACACTATTAGTAATCTGAGTGACTTAAGCAATATAGCCTAAGCGGTTGAATTTAGTGTTATTGATGCCATATCACTGCTATCAATAACAGAATACATACAGAATTTAGGAAATTATTACATGAAATTAGCTACGTTAAGAGACGGTTCTCGTGATGGCCAGCTAGTGGTTGTCAGCAAAGATCTAACAAAAGCGACGAAGGTTGATTACGTTAGAACCTTACAGGCTGCTTTAGACGAATGGGACAGTTTTAAGCCTAAGTTAGAAAAAACCTATCAAGAGCTTAATGACGGTCAAATCGAAGGCGCAATGGACTTTGACCAAGAGGTATGTGAATCACCGTTACCTCGCGCTTATCAGTGGGCTGATGGAAGTGCTTACGTCAACCACGTTGAACTGGTCCGTAAGGCTCGTAACGCTGAAATGCCAGAAACTTTCTGGACTGATCCGTTGATGTATCAAGGTGGAAGCGACGCTTTCCTTGGACCTCGTGACACTATTAAAATGGCGAGCGAAGAGTATGGTATTGATATGGAAGCAGAAGTTGCCGTCATTACTGGTGATGTGCCTATGGGTGCTACGCCTGAGCAGGCTGAAAAAGAGATTCGCTTATTGATGACAGTGAATGACGTATCACTACGTAATCTAATCCCGGGTGAGTTAGCAAAAGGCTTTGGTTTCTTCCAGTCTAAGCCTTCATCAGCGTTTTCTCCTGTTGCAGTAACACCTGATGAGTTAGGTGACAAATGGGACGGCAAAAAAGTCTTCCTACCACTAATAACTCATCTTAATGACAAAGAACTGGGACACCCTGACTGTGGCGTGGACATGGTATTTGACTTCCCTACATTGGTTGCTCATGCCGCTAAAACTCGTCCTTTATCTGCGGGCTGTATCGTTGGTTCGGGTACAATTTCCAACAAAGATCGTACTGTAGGTTCATCATGCCTTGCAGAAGTTCGTATGCTGGAAATCATCGAGAATGGTAAACCTTCTACACCTTTCATGCAGTTCGGTGACAAAGTGACAATCGAAATGTTTGATGAAAATAACCAGAGCATTTTCGGTCAGATTAACCAAGTTGTAGAAAAATACGAAGCATAATAAGAGTTAAATAAGGAGCGGGTTTATGTTGAAGCTTTACAGCTATTGGCGTTCGACTGCGTCATTCCGAGTGCGTGTCGCTTTAAATATCAAGCGGTTGTCGTACTCTATTTTACCAGTACACCTGGTCAAAGATGGCGGTGAGCAGCATAAACCCGAATACTCCGAAAAGAATCCGCAGGAGCTGGTGCCCTTATTGGATGATAATGGCAAGATCCTGAGTCAGTCGATGGCGATTTGCGAATACCTGGAAGATGCATTTGATGGACCAAATCTATTACCGAGTGAACCTTTTCTGAGGGCTAAAGTCAGAAGTGTATGCCAAGTGATAGCCTGTGATATTCACCCTCTAGATAACTTGAGAGTTTTGAAGTATCTAAAAGGAGAACTTAAAGTTAGTGATGAGCAAAAACTAACTTGGTATGCGCATTGGATTCATGAAGGTTTTAAGGCCTTAGAATCGACTCTGGTTGAGTATAAAGAGCAAGGCCCATTTTGTTTTGGCGAAGAGCTGACTTTGGCTGATGTCTTTTTAGTCTCGCAGCTGTACAATGCACGCAGATTTGAGGTGTCACTGGATGATTACCCTCGATTGGTAGCAATAGAGCAACACTGCTTATCTTTGGACGCTTTTAAAGACGCGCATCCAGATTCGCAACCAGACGCAGTGTCATGAACACAAAAAACTGACCATTTAGAGCCAAGAGAGAATTGATGAAGCTTTTAAAGACAAAAACTATACTTACACTAAGTTTATTAACAGTATTTTCGAACTTACAGGCTGCACCTTATGAAATTGTCGACCTGGGAGGGCTTGATGGTAATGCGAGCGTTGCGCGAGATATCAATGAAGCTGGGGTATCTGTTGGTTATGCAAACGGCCCTTTAAAAGATAATGGCTTTAGAACGTTTAATTCTCATGGCGTTCAGTTTGACGAATCAGGGAATATTGATTTTGGCGTTTTAACTGATGGGACGATCAGTGATGCATTTGGAATAAATGATGCGATGGTTGCTGTTGGCCTTTCAAATGAAATTTCTGAAGTTGAGGAAAATGGTGTTGTAGATACAGTATCAAGTAACTTTGCCGTTATTTTTGAAGGGGGCGTTGTTACTAAAATACCACCTAAAGATAGACTGAACGGAACAACTGCCTACGCCATCAACAATAATGGTCTTATATTGATTTCGGGTGATTACGATGTCGATCCGGAAGATGACACTGGGCCTGTAGAAAGAGGATTTGTTTACGATAGAAATAATGACACCTACTCAATGGCTATCCCTATTTCAGATGGTGCAAACAGAGCTTCTGCGCTAACGGACATTAATGATAGCAACCAAGTCATAGGTTTTTCTGTTGCGATTGTTAACGATGTTAATACCGTTAGGTCTTTTATTGCTTCAGCCGATGATTTAAGCCAACTAACGGAACTGCCAACTATTAATAATCGTGCAATTTTTGCCCAAGGCTTAAATTCCAGCGGTGAAATTGTAGGCAATACATTTATAGACGGCACAAGGAATCAGTTTGAGGCTTTTTATATTGATTCAAATGCTGCAGAGCCCGAAGTTAATTTGTTAGGATTCTTTGAGCCTGAGTTCAATCATTCACAAGCAAATGACATCAACAATAACGGGCAGGTAGTGGGACGTGCTTTAGTTTCATCACCTACGTTAGGTGAGTTTGCGGCCTTCCTTTACGAAGGTGGCGAGATGAAAAATTTAAATGAGTTAATTGCTTGTAATACCGGATGGAAACTCACAGAGGCTACTGCAATCAATGACTCCGGACAAATCGTTGGTTTTGGATCTATTGATGGGGAAGTTCGTGCATTCCGGCTAGATCCTACTGGTGGAGCTGTAGAAGAGTGTGGTACCGATAATTCACGTTCTGGCGGTGGGAGCTTCCCATACGTCATGGTAGCACTACTGGCGCTATTGGGGATTAGAAGAAAGTACAGTTAAAGAATTGAACAAATAAAAAAGCCTCCATCTGGAGGCTTTTTTTTTGGCTTAAGTTTTACATATTTGGATAATTTGGTCCACCGGCACCCTCAGGTGTTACCCAAGTGATATTCTGACTCGGATCCTTGATATCACAGGTTTTACAGTGAACACAGTTCTGAGCATTAATCACAAACTGTGGATTGTTCCCGTCATCATCTCGTACAACTTCGTAAACACCAGCAGGGCAGTAGCGTTGAGCTGGCTCATCGTATTTTTCTAGATTTACTTCGATCGGAATATTTTTATCAGTCAGTTTTAAGTGAACAGGCTGATCTTCTTCGTGGTTTGTATTGGAAATAAATACTGAAGATAGTTTATCGAAGGAGAGCTTTCCATCAGGCTTTGGATACTCAATTTTTTTGCATTCGTCAGCGGGTTTCATTCCAGAGTAATCTGGTTTTGGATCACTTAAGGTCCACGGTAACTTGCCATTAAAAATATTGATATCAATAAAGGCGTAGGCCGAACCAATGAAGTTGCCCCATTTATGCTGTGCAGGACCGAAGTTTCTTTGCTGGTGCAACTCCTTCCACGCCCATGAAGCTTTGTAATTGTCTGCGTATTCAGTTAAATCCTGATTATTGCGCTCTTCTGAAATTGCTTTAATAACTGTCTCCGCAGCAATCATACCGGACTTCATAGCTGTATGAGTCCCTTTGATTTTAGCGAAGTTCAGGGTGCCTGCGTTGTCACCTATTAATAAACCTCCGGGGAAGGACATTTTTGGCTGCGACTGAAGACCACCTTTTGTGATGGCTCGGGCGCCATATGAGATCCGCTCGCCTCCCTGAAGGAATTTCTTAATTTCTCTCTGGTGCTTGAAGCGCTGAAACTCATGAAAAGGGCTTACGTGAGGATTGGAGTATGATAGGTCAGTAATCAGACCTACTGCAATCTGGTTGTCTTCAATATGGTAGAGGAAGCCGCCACCTGCTGAACCTGACTCACTCAGAGGCCAACCAGCCGAATGAACTACTAAGCCTTCCTGATGCTGCTCTGCTGGAACTTTCCATAACTCTTTAATGCCAAGTCCATAATGCTGAGCTTCGCAATCTTTATCTAAATCAAACTTAGAGATCAGGTCTTTACCCAGGTGACCACGGCAACCTTCAGCGAAGAGGGTATATTTTGCGTGAAGTTCCATTCCTGGCATATAGCCATCTTTCTTTTCACCATCTTTTCCAATGCCCATGTCGCCGGTAGCGATACCTTTAACAGAACCATCGTCGTTATAAAGCACTTCCGCTGCAGCAAAACCCGGGAAGATTTCAACGCCAAGGGCTTCAGCCTGTTCCGCAAGCCAACGGCATAGGTTACCTAGACTGATAATGTAATTACCAGAGTTGTGCATGGTTTTAGGAACGAAAAAGTTTGGGACTTTGGTGGCTTTTTCTTCGTTTTTCATTAGATAGATGGAGTCGCCAGTGACTTTAGTATTAAGTGGCGCACCTTTTTCTTTCCAGTCAGGAATTAGCTCATCGATTGCTCTCGGCTCTACTACTGCACCCGACAGGATATGAGCTCCAACTTCAGAACCTTTTTCAACCACACAAACCATTAGCTCCTGATCATTCTCCTGGGCTAGTTGGCGTAATTTGATGGCCGCTGACAGACCTGAAGGGCCAGCACCGACAATCACGACATCAAACTCCATAAATTCGCGTTCCACCTAGATCTCCTCTTAAATTGTTTAAAATTCGCTCAAAACTGGCTCAAAATCACTATTAGCTATTGACCTTACGCCAGTAAAACGTCACCATTACGCCCTATTTTACAAAAGATAGGCGCTTTGGTCGTCTATTTTGGCAAGAATTATACATACGATAGGGTTTTCATGAAAATTCTAGTTGCAATTAAACGTGTTATCGACGCGAACGTAAAGGTTCGTGTAAAGCCGGACAATAGCGGTGTAGAAACTGCTAACGTTAAAATGTCTATGAATCCATTCTGTGAGATTGCTGTTGAAGAAGCTGTGCGCTTGAAAGAGCAGGGCGTTGCTTCGGAGATTGTTGCGGTATCGATTGGCAACCAGCAATGTCAGGAAACGTTACGTACGGCATTGGCGCTAGGTGCGGACAAGGCTGTGTTAGTAAAAACTGATGATGATCTTGAGCCGTTAGCTGTAGCAAAGACTCTTCAAAAAGTCGTTGAACAGGAAGAGCCGCAAATGGTTCTTCTCGGCAAGCAGTCGATTGATGGTGATAATAACCAGACTGGTCAAATGCTTGCAGCACTATTGGGCTGGGGTCAAGGTACTTTTGCCTCTAAAGTCGATATGGAAGAAGGCAAAACACAAGTTACTCGTGAAATTGATGGCGGTCTTCAGACTATCGAGCTGAAGCTTCCAGCTGTTATAACCACAGATCTCCGACTAAACGAGCCTCGCTTTGCTTCATTACCAAACATTATGAAAGCCAAGCGTAAGCCTTTAGATGAGATTGCTTTGGCAGACTTGGGCGTAGATACAGCGAATCGTACAGAAACGCTAAGTGTAGAGAACCCACCAGAGCGTAGTGAAGGCATAAAGGTAGAAACTGTTGCCGAGTTGGTTGATAAACTGAAAAATGAAGCAAAGGTGATCTAAATGACGACTTTAGTAATTGCAGAGCACGACAATAGCGAATTACAGGCTTCGACATATAACACGATTGCTGCAGCTTCCCAGCTAGAAGGCGAAACAGTTGTGTTGGTTGCTGGCCACGATTGTCAGTCAGTAGCAGACCAGGCCGCTAAAGCTGAAGGTGTAGATAAGGTATTACTGGCTCAGGCTGAGTTCCTTGAGCATCTGTTAGCAGAAGACGTAGAGAAAGCAGTGATGGCGCAAGAGGGTGATTATTCACATATCCTTGCTCCAGCATCTACTTTTGGTAAAAACATGATGCCTCGTATTGCTGCGCTTCTAGATGTACAGCAAATATCAGACATTATCTCCGTTGAGTCTGCCGATACTTTTAAGCGCCCTGTATACGCTGGTAATGCTATCGCAACGGTTAAAAGTAATGACAGCAAGAAAGTCATCACTGTTCGTTCTACTGCGTTCGATGCTCTATCGACAGAGGGTGGTTCAGCAGAGATTGAAACTGTTTCTGCAGGCTCTCACACTGAGCTGAGTAATTACGTTGGAGAAGAGCTGACAGAATCAGAAAGGCCAGATCTTGGTACAGCAAATGTAGTTGTGTCTGGTGGTCGTGGCATGGGTAATGGTGAAAACTTCGAAATGCTTGAGACCTTAGCTGACAAATTGGGTGCTGCTGTCGGAGCGTCTCGTGCAGCTGTTGATGCAGGTTTCGTGCCAAATGATTACCAAGTTGGCCAGACAGGTAAAATTGTTGCACCTGAACTTTATATTGCTGTTGGTATCTCTGGTGCTATTCAGCACTTAGCAGGTATGAAAGACTCTAAAGTTATTGTGGCAATTAACAAGGACGAAGAAGCACCTATTTTCCAGGTTGCTGATTACGGCCTGGTTGAAGACTTATTTAAAGCAGTTCCAGAGTTAATTGAAGCCCTGTAACTTCTAAAGTAATCAAGACATAAAAAAACCGCCATTTGGCGGTTTTTTTATGTCTGGTAGATAGTCGAGAATCTTTATGCAGCGTTTGTTGACTCAAAGATTTTATCAGCGCTTGCTGCAACAAACCCTTGGTACAGTTCTCCATTTTCCATTGGGAAACGCTCAGCAAACTCGTAAAAGCACGAGCGGATAGGGTGTTTTCCACCATTAAATTCCCAGCCAACAATATTTGCCATAGTTGAGCTCTGCTTCAGGCATACTTCTTCGTTGCCTTTAATTTCGCCGCCGCTACTGTTAAGTTCGAAACCTTTATCTTTCAGGAATTGGTTAACAGCCTCAATGTTATCCATGCCTCTGAGCTTATTGATAGACACGGTGAAGTGGTTTGCTCTCAGTCCAAAGGCTGCAAGCCAGGCAGCATACTCACTTTCTTCGAGTAAGCGCTCATAGGCTTCACGAGTAATTTTACCCCACGGACGGGATGGTAAACTTAATCCATTGTTTCTGATATTCCAGTTAGCTTCAGCAATCAAGCCACGGCAAAACATTTGCAACTCTGGAGAGAACTCTTCAAGCAATAATTCACTGACGAAAATTTTTGGTGCATCCTCATCAGTCTTATGTTGGAAATGTTTGGCGAACAACTTTTTTTCTTCAAAGTGATACTCGCCAGCAGGTTCATAACCAAACTGTGCCAGGTGGTTACCAATGTTCTCTAAGTTAATTGCGCCTTCATTGAAAGTACGAAGGGCAATATGATCATTGATAATTGTGTCATCTCCTAGCGCCTTAAATTCTTCATGAATTGCTTTTGCGTCAGGAGTAATTGCTAAATAATCGTTCCACAATGCTTCAAATAGAGCTTTGTGATTCTGAGTGCTCATAACTAATTAACCTACTTGTTTTAATGAGTCTGGTAAGAGGACAGACCAATTGTACAATCTTTAGCCTGTCCTTTTCAATATTTGAGGGACTTATATGGAGATGAGTTTTAGAATTTAAAGGTCTTTTACACTTTTCATGAAGTGCTTGAAGACCCCTGGCGTTGCGGCAAGTATACTTTTTGATTTTTCCTGGTAAGGATTGCCTTTGACATCGCCAACGAATCCTCCGGCTTCTTTTACAATCAGTATTCCTGCCGCTGTGTCCCACTCACTGAGACCGAACTCCCAGAAACCGTCAAGACGGCCCGCTGCAACATAGGCAAGGTCGAGCGAGGCAGCACCCGCACGGCGCATATCGACGCATAACGGGAAAATGGTCTCAAAGTAACGAAGGTACGACTCCAGATTTTGGTTACCGCGAAATGGGAAGCCGGTTGCAAGCACTGCATTATCAAGCCTTTTCTTCTCGCTAACTCTAATTCGGGTATTGTTCAGTTGGGCGCCACCGCCGTTCTCCGCGGTAAACATCTCATCTTTGATCGGATCATAAACAACGCCAGCAACGGTTTTGCCTTTGTGCTTTACGGCGATAGAAATTGCGAAGTGGGGGATGCCCTGAAGAAAGTTTGTGGTGCCATCGATAGGATCGATAATCCAGACTGTATCGCTCTCACCTTGTGCGCCACTTTCTTCAGCTAGTATGGCGTGATCTGGGTAGCTGTGTTTGATGGCATCAATAATAATTTCTTCGGCCTGTTTGTCTATATTACTGACAAAGTCATTAGGACCTTTGCTCTGAGCAATGATTCTCTCTCTATTTGCAAATGCCTTAGCAACGAAACTTCCAGCACGGTTAGCCGCACGCACGGCAATGTTTTTGTACGCATTCATATTGATACCACCAAAGTCAAAGAACGATATGCCCAGCAATGTCTGGACAAAAATTGAGCGCTTGCTCAGAATTGTTGCGAATCATAGCAAATGTTCTGGTGTATAAGAAGTACAAAAAGAAGGTTTTTTTTAGTATTTATAGCCATATTGGTAGGGTTATTTGGAGCGCTCTGCTAATATAGGCGCTTGTATCTTATCAATTTTTTGTACTCATGGCAGATTTAGACCAAGCCACAATTTTACAGCAAATTAAAATCGTTCTCTGTCAAACCAGTCATCCTGGGAATATTGGGGCTGCAGCCAGAGCCATGAAGACCATGGGCTTACAACAGCTGGTGCTGGTAAATCCAAGGGACTATCCATCTTATGAGGCTACTGCGCGCTCATCAGGAGCCACAGATATTCTAGAGGATGCTAAAGTGGTTTCTACTTTAGAAGAAGCTATAGGTGACTGTCGCTTAGTCATAGGAACCAGCTCCAGAAATAGAGCATTACCCTGGCCAATGGTTGAGCCTCGCGAAATAAAGAGCATAGTACAAAATGAACCCTCTGCATTACCTGTTGCCATTGTTTTTGGCAGAGAGAGTACAGGCTTATTGAATGAGGAGCTTCAGTTGTGCCACTATCATGTCAATATTCCTGCAAATCCCGATTATATGTCGCTGAATCTTGCAGCGGCCGTTCAGGTTATATGTTATGAATGTCGGTTATTAGCTCTCGAGCTTAAAAATTCGTTAGAGTCTGCTACTGAAGAATTGTCTGTTGATGATAGTGAGCGTAAGGCTACTGTTGAGCAGACTGAGGGTTTGTATCAGCACTTTGAAAGTGTCATGATTGAAACTGGTTTTTTTGATCCTGAAGAGCCAAAACTATTACCAGCCAGACTTCACAGGCTATTCGCAAAATCGCAATTAACAGAAGCGGAAGTGAATATATTAAGAGGATTTTTAGCCTCAATGGGAAAACACATTAAATATCACACAGGCAAGAAGGATAGTGGGGAGTCGTAATGTTTACGCGTATCAGAGAAGATATCAAAAGCGTCTATCACCGCGATCCGGCGGCGCGTAACAATTTTGAAATTCTTACTAATTACCCGGGGCTACATGCTATCTGGTTTCATCGTTTATCCCACAGGTTATGGAAGGCCAATTGGAAGTGGCTAGCACGCACATTGTCCACGCTAGCCCGCTGGCTAACAGGAATTGAGATTCACCCTGGGGCCAAAATAGGGCGACGGTTCTTTATCGATCATGGCATGGGAGTGGTTATCGGAGAAACTGCTGAGGTGGGAGATGACTGTACCCTTTACCATGGAGTGACCTTAGGTGGTACCAGCTGGAAAGAAGGAAAGCGACACCCAACTTTAGAAGATAATGTTGTGATAGGCGCAGGAGCTAAAGTGCTGGGTCCCATAACTCTTCACAAAGGTGCCAGAGTTGGTTCTAATGCAGTGGTCAATCGAGATGTGCCAGAAGATACGACCGTAGTAGGTATCCCAGCCAGACAAGTTTCAAAACAGAAAGATACTGAGCAAACGGTCTTTGAGGCTTATGGTATCAGTACCCAGCAGCAAGATCCTATCTCCCAGGCAATTCGAAGCCTGCATGAGCATTCTAGAGCAGTAGAAAAGCAGATGCATTTGATCGCCTGTGCTTTACAAAAGCAAGGTATCGATTGCACAGAGCTTGAATTACCGGATGTTGACTGCGAAGAGTTGCGCCGATTTGATACAAATGGACAGCCACCTTCAGACACAGAAGACAACCCTGAGTCGGGAGACAAATCTTAATCTAAGTCCTTGATTTGCAAATAATGAGAATCAGTTGCATTTAACCCAGTGCTGAGCTTGGTATTTATAGTTATCAATCCGCCGCCCACCTATTAGATACACTAATGCTTTCGATTTAATATTATATATTTCAATAGTTTATTGGCTGATCAGTAGCTGTTCCTGCTTGTTTGCTAAAGTTGACTAAAATACTCGGGTATGAGATCATTAACTCATTGAAGTAAAGGTACTGATATGAAGTTAAGCACCAAAGGTCGTTATGCAGTGACAGCAATGCTGGACCTAGCATTGCACTCTGGAGAAGGCCCAATCACATTGGCGGAAGTTTCAGGTAGGCAACATATTTCTTTGTCCTACCTTGAGCAGCTTTTTGCACGTTTGCGCAAGGCTAATCTTGTCGACAGTATACGTGGGCCGGGCGGTGGTTATGAGTTAAAGCGACCACCAACACAAATAAGTGTTGCAGAGGTTGTTTTAGCGGTGAATGAACCCATTACTGCTACACGTTGTAATGGTAAAGGCGACTGTCAGGGTGGAGATGTATGTCTATCCCATCAGCTTTGGACAGAGCTTAGCGATCAGATTTATCAGTTTTTAAGTGGAATAACCTTGGACAAGGTTATTCAGAGAGATTTTGTTCAGCAAGTGGCTGAACGTCAAAACACACGTTTCCAAGACAAAGACGTGATTGCTTTTGGCTAATTTAATTTGTGCTTTGAAAATTTAGCGGAGAAGAGAATGAAATTACCCATCTATCTTGATTATGCAGCAACGACGCCGGTTGACCCGCGTGTTGCCGAGAAGATGGTTCAATACATGAGTGTTGACGGCATCTACGGTAACCCTGCATCTCGTTCCCATAAATTCGGTTGGGAAGCAGAAGAGGCTGTTGATGAAGCAAGACAGCATGTGGCTGATTTAATTAATGCAGACCCACGTGAAATTGTTTGGACCTCTGGTGCGACCGAGTCTGACAACTTGGCCATTAAAGGTGCAGCGCACTTTTACGGCAAAAAGGGTAAGCACATTATTACCGTAAAAACCGAGCACAAGGCGGTACTTGATACCACGCGTCAGCTTGAGCGAGAAGGTTATGAAGTTACTTATCTTGATGTGAAAGATGACGGCTTGGTTGACCTGGAAGAGTTCAAAAAGGCACTACGTGATGACACAATTCTTGTCAGCATCATGCACGTTAACAATGAGACGGGTGTCGTTCAGGATATTGATGCGATCGGTGAATTATGCCGTGAGCGTAAAATTATTTTCCATGTTGATGCTGCGCAAAGTGCCGGTAAATTACCGATCGATGTGCAAAACACCAAAGTGGACCTGTTATCTATTTCTGGTCATAAAATGTATGGCCCTAAAGGTATTGGTGTTTTATACGTGCGTCGTAAGCCTCGTGTGCGTCTTGAAGCGCAAATGCACGGTGGTGGCCATGAACGTGGTATGCGTTCGGGTACATTACCTACTCACCAAATTGTGGGTATGGGCGAAGCTGCGCGAATTGCTAAAGAAGATATGGCAAAAGACAACGAACGTATTATTGGTTTGCGTGAGCGCTTGTGGAATGGTGTTAATGATATGGAAGAAGTGTATCTTAATGGCCATGAAGAGAAGCGTGTAGCGGGAATTGTAAACATCAGCTTTAACTTTGTTGAAGGTGAATCATTAATTATGGCACTGAAAGACTTAGCAGTGTCTTCAGGTTCCGCTTGTACATCAGCGAGCCTGGAGCCTTCGTATGTATTGCGTGCTTTGGGTCGTGACGATGAGTTGGCACACAGCTCAATTCGTTTCAGCATCGGTCGCTTCACAACCGAAGAAGAGATTGATTACACGATTGAAAAAGTTCGTGAAGGAATTGGTCGTTTACGCGAGCTATCTCCTTTATGGGATATGTATAAAGAAGGCATCGACCTGTCAAAAGTTGAATGGCAGGCGCACTAATTTAGTTGGAGATATTATTATGGCATATAGTGAAAAAGTTATTGATCATTATGAGAACCCACGAAACGTTGGTTCGTTCGAAAAAGATGATACGACTGTTGGTACTGGCATGGTAGGCGCTCCGGCTTGTGGAGACGTCATGAAATTACAGATAAAAGTTAACGAACAAGGCATCATTGAAGACGCTAAGTTCAAAACTTATGGCTGTGGTTCAGCAATCGCTTCAAGCTCACTGGTAACTGAGTGGGTTAAAGGTAAGACTGTTGATGAAGCCCAAGCAATCAAGAATACAGAAATTGCTGAAGAGTTAGCGTTGCCACCAGTGAAAATTCACTGCTCAGTACTTGCTGAAGACGCGATCAAAGCAGCAGTTAAAGACTTTAAAGACAGAAGTCAGAAGTAAATTAGTTACACCAACGACCGAAGATAGGTACAGATTACATTATGGCTATCACTTTATCCGATGCAGCAGCAGAGCGCGTAAAGTCATTTTTAGAGAACCGTGGTAAGGGCCTGGGCGTACGTCTTGGTGTCACTACGACCGGTTGCTCAGGCTTGGCTTACGTACTTGAGTTTGTAGACGATTTAAATGACGAAGACATTGTATACGAAGATAAAGGCGTAAAAGTCATTATCGATCCCAAAAGTAAGCTGTATCTTGACGGTACTCGCCTTGAGTTTAAAAAAGAAGGGTTAAATGAAGGTTTCGAATTTGTTAACCCGAATGTGAAGGGTGAGTGTGGTTGTGGTGAGTCCTTCACCGTCTAAACAAGTTGACTAATTATTTTATGACTTTGTTAAATCTAAATTAAAGATTCGGTCATTTACTGGGTATAAACTCCCTCACTTTAATTTAGATTTGCCTCGTCCTAAAAAAATTATCCTAACTTGTTAGTCAGACTTCAGACCTTAACTAAACTAACTCCACTAAAAGAATCTCAGCTATGGCAAGTGCGCAGCAAAATCATTTTGAATTATTCGGCCTCGAGCCGAATTTTTTCGTCGACCAAAAAGAGTTGTCTGAAAAATTAAGACGTCTTTTACATAGTGCCCACCCCGATCGCCATACCTCGGGCGGTAGCCAACAGCAAATGCTTGCCATGCAAAAAACGACTCAGCTGAATGACGCCTACGCGGTACTGAAGCATCCAGTCAAAAGGGCTCAGTATCTACTACAGGTCGTGAGAGATATTGACACCACAAAAGATCATACAGTTAATGATCCTGATTTTTTGATGCAACAATTAGAGCTTAGAGAAGAACTCCACAATATTACTGCTGACAAAGATACGTCCGCACTGATGGAGTTTGCTGATAAAATAGAAAGTATGGCTGAACAGCAGGAAGCAGAGTTGGGTGAATTATTTAAGCAGGAAGCGTGGGATATTGATGCATTGAAGGTAGCTATTTATAAGCTACAGTTTTTACATAAGACATTGCATGATATTGAGCTTGCAGAAGACAAAATTATAGACTGATTACTATGGCATTATTGCAAATTTCAGAGCCAGGACAGAGTACTGAGCCACACCAACATAAGTTGGCGGCAGGGATTGACCTTGGTACGACAAATTCATTGATTGCTACCGTGCGTAGCGGTCAAGCTCAAACACTACCTGATACCGATGGAAAGCATACCTTACCATCCGTTGTTCATTACAATGACGATGGTTCTTTCGAGGTAGGTTATAAGGCAAAAGAACAACAGGCTATAGAACCAGGTAACGTTATCAGCTCTATAAAACGTCTTATGGGACGTGGTCTAGCTGACATGGACAAAATAAAAGAATTCAGTGCTAACCAATTGGTTGAATCAGACTCTGGCATGCCTGGTGTCGTTCTTGAAAATGGTATCGAAAAAAATCCTGTCCAGGTATCCAGTGATATATTGCGAACATTAGCTGACAGAGCTGAAGAAACACTTGGTGGTGAGCTTGGCGGAGTTGTGATTACTGTTCCTGCCTACTTTGATGAGGCTCAACGTCAAGCAACAAAAGATGCTGCTAAACTGGCCGGGTTGAAAGTGTTGCGTTTACTGAATGAGCCTACTGCTGCGGCCGTAGCCTATGGGCTGGATACTGGTAGCGAAGGAATACATGCGATATATGATCTTGGCGGTGGTACGTTCGATATTTCAATTTTACGCCTTCAAAAAGGTGTTTTTGAAGTATTGGCCACAGGAGGCGATAGTGCTTTGGGTGGAGATGATTTTGACCGTGCAATTGGTCAATATCTAGTTGAGCAGGCGGGGGTTGATAGTGACGATCGTCGTGCTTACCAGTTAGCTATGATTAAGGCTCGTGAGATTAAAGAAGGATTAACAGATACCGAGGCTGTTAAGGTGAATTTCCTTGAGTGGGATGGTCAAATCACACGCCAGCAAATTGAAGAAATTATTGCACCTATTGTTGATAAAACACTGCTATCCTGTCGCCGCACCTTGAAAGATGCAGGCGTCAAGGTCGGTGAAGTTGATAAAGTCGTGATGGTGGGTGGTTCCACGAGAGTTCCACTGGTTCGAGAGAAAGTCGAAAAGCATTTTAAAGTACCACCTCTGACTGATATCGACCCAGATAAAGTCGTGGCAATTGGTGCTGCAATTCAAGCCAATGTTCTGATTGGTAACAAGTCTGATGATGACATGTTATTGCTGGATGTTATTCCGCTTTCTTTAGGTGTCGAAACAATGGGTGGTCTAGCCGAAAAAATTATTCCAAGAAACACGCCGATTCCAATAGCTAAGGCTCAAGAGTTTACCACTTTTAAAGATGGTCAAACTGCTATGGCTATTCATGTGGTGCAAGGTGAACGGGAGCTCGTTGATGACTGCCGCTCGCTTGCTCGTTTTGAACTGCGTGGTATACCCCCTATGGTTGCTGGGGCTGCTAGAATTAAGGTTACTTACCAAGTTGATGCTGATGGTCTATTGCAGGTCATGGCTGAGGAAACGACCAGTGGCGTTAAAGCTGATATCACAGTGAAGCCATCATACGGTTTAAGTGATGATCAAATTACCAGTATGCTTGAAAGCTCCTTCAGTCACGCTGAAGATGATATGCAGGCGCGTATGCTACGTGAGCAAAAGGTAGAGGCGGCACGTGTTATAGAGGCTGTGTCAGCGGCTCTGCATGAAAACGGTAAGGAATTATTAAGTGAAGAAGAGTATCAAGCGATAGAGTCTTCGCTTGAGCAACTTAATCAAACGTCTCAGGGGGATAGTGTTGAAGCTATTGAGTCTGCGATAGAAGTTGTTGAGAAAAGTACGAATGAGTTTGCTAGCCGTAGAATGGATGCTAGCATTGCAAAGGCTCTAGTGGGCCATGAAGTTGATGAACTATAGGGTTATTTGATGCCAAAAGTAATATTTTTACCAAATGAAGAGCTTTGTCCAGAAGGTGCTGAAGTAGAAGCAGAAAAAGGGCAAACAATTCTGGATGTTGCTTTAGACAACAAGATTTTTATCGAGCATGCCTGTGAAATGTCATGTGCCTGTACGACTTGTCACGTAGTGGTACGTGAAGGGTTTGACTCACTTGAAGAAAGTGATGAATTGGAAGATGATATGTTAGATAAGGCATGGGGATTAGAGCCTGAATCTCGTCTAAGCTGCCAGGCTGTGGTCGATGATGAAGACTTAGTGGTAGAGATCCCTAAGTATACGGTTAATCAGGTCTCAGAGCGTCACTAGGAGCGAATTATGGGTCTTAAATGGACAGACAGCCTTGATATAGCTATTGAGCTATTTGAAAAGTATCCAGAGGTAGATCCGACGCGTATTAACTTTGTCGATCTACGTAATTATGTAATGGAACTTGAAGAATTTGATGATGAGCCAAATCGAAGTGGCGAGCGTATTCTTGAGGCCATTCAGGCAGCCTGGATAGAAGAAGCAGAATAGCTTTATAACATCGTCAAAAAAGGAAAAAAATCGCGTATAAAGGTTGTATTTTCCGTAAAAAACAGTATTATACGCGTCTCACCACAGATGGTGATGTTTGGTTAGAAAAATAACCAAATCAATGGGTTGCTAGCTCAGTCGGTAGAGCATCTGACTTTTAATCAGGTGGTCACAGGTTCGATTCCTGTGCAACCCACCATATTCAAAACCGCTAAGTACTGCTTAGCGGTTTTTTTATACCTACCCATTTATCCAAACTCTCGCTGTTAAGCGGGCACTCCAAATAGCTTATAATTGTTTAAAAAATAACTAGTTATAGGGTCTTTTTTGAGCTTTTAATACAGTGTAAAACAACCATATATGATTTCTATAAATTTATTGTATTTTTATAACGATCAAGGGTTGTCTTTTCAGTAAAAAAAGGTATTATACGCGCCATCGGATGAGGTCACGCCTCAGAAGAGATATGGGTTGCTAGCTCAGTCGGTAGAGCATCTGACTTTTAATCAGGTGGTCACAGGTTCGATTCCTGTGCAACCCACCATATCCAAGAAACCGTTGATAGAGATATCAACGGTTTTTTTATGTCTGGATGATTTTAGGGCAGGGGTTATTGGTTATCAATTTTATAGAACCGAGCTTCGACAATAAGTCCGAGTACGCCCAGAGTAATCAGAAATACGGCCAGTATCAGAAAGATATTATTTGCCATGCTTCTTTTGTCATCCAATTGCTTAGCATGGTACAGCCTAAAGCCCACATCCAGCTTCTCGTATATGCGACTGCCCTGATAAACCGGTGTAATGAATGACTTAGTTACAAAGTTCATATCTCTCCGGGGATCGCCTGCATATTTTAAATTACACTCTTGGACACTATTGTCTTTACTACAATGTGCAATTTCCTCTTCAAAAGATACTCCTGAAGAGCTGTACTCCCATCGTTGATTACTCGACAATAGCTCCAGCTGTGCGATAAAGAAGAAAAGTACAGCAACCAAAATAAATGTTGAGCATACGATAACAGCTGCCTTGCGTTTTCCTTTAGCAACCTCAAATTTACTATTAGTCGCGTTGGCGATAAGGGGGATATGCATCAGCTTTTGTCGCACATAGTCTTTATCTAAATCTTTTATCATTTCATCTGGCGTGACTTCATAAGCAGTACATAGCTTATCGAATATTTCTACCGAGGGAATGCTTCTATCATTTTCCAGCTTTGATAAATAAGACTGCTCAATACCAAGCTTCTGAGCAAATTCAGGCTGAGTCCAGCCGCTGATTGAACGTAGTGATCTTAACTTTTCACCGAGTGTCATTGTTTATCTCCATATGATTTATTGACACGATTATTGTTTTAAAAAGTCCTAAGAATAACCAGATGAATTGATTGGAATAGTTAGGAATATACAGGAATGTTTTGGAATTTGAAGAGGTTAAACGTCATTCTTGTCATGCCACGGCTTGCTTTTGTTGTTTGAGCTGTTGTTTTGCCTATGCCGAGATACTTTCTTGGTGAGCAATAGAAAGTATTCAAAGAGAAGCTCACCCCAATATCAAGGTCATTGAAATGACTACCTTCGCATGGTGTTAATCATTTACGGACCATGAAATACAGCCCGTCTGCCTAAAGGGATTCCTTATAGTCACCGTCTGAATTTCATTATTCAAATCTTCTACCTAAAGGCATTTCCGTTGGTCACAGATTTGAATTCCTATTCCTAACACTAAGCTCAGCTTGATATTAAGGGAGTTAACCATGACTTAAACAATTTCCTTTTTAGTAAACTAGGAAGTTGCCGACAAGTTTTAGTTACATGTTATGTAGCTTCCCCTTTAAGTTAGCCGAAGGTTTCAAAAGTCATCGTGTAAATTGGGCAGGGATAGCCCAATTTAGCAAAGACGAAACTGGATGTTTCGTTTTGCGGCGCGTTAATGACTTTTTAAAGCGAGGGCAGTGCGAAGCGCCTAACGATACGGGGTGTCTTTTCTTTTCGCCCTTTTCTTTGGACAAGCAAAGAAAAGGGTATAAAATCAATAATAAAGGAGCAAATATGCAGTTAGGAATTCATACCTCTTATTACTCTAAAACGATGTTTAATAAACACTTAAATAAAATTTTATTCACCCTAGCCACTATTTACATATTTAGTATGGGGATATGGCCATTACTTGCTAGTAAAGGTAGTTGGGATTACACATTAGGTGTTTGGCATCACTGGCAAGGATTCAATGTTGGTGTACTGGCATTGCTGACCAGTTTAATGGCTTTTAAAATTACTAGGTATCGAGAAGATGTACAGCGGAAGAGAGATTTTATTGCTGAAAGTTCACTTTTACCTCACGTACTTAGTGACTTATGTGAATACTTAGATGACAGCGCGGAGCTTTTGATTGAAGCCTATCAAAAGGTGCGTGAATATGGCAGAGCTAATTGTAATGAACCTCTTGAGCACCAAGTCCCAGAGCTTGATGAGGTTTATAAAGAGGTTTTTAGAGACTGTATAAGATTCGCTGAACCAGATGTAGCAAAATATTTGGCTGATATTATTGTCAGGTTGCAAGTTCATCATTCAAGGATGGTTCATTTATCAGATGAGTTTAGACCGGACCGTCGTATGGTCAATCGTGCAGAGAATATTGAGTCATATATTTCGTGTTTAATTGATATAAGAGCACTAGTAAACCACATATTTGAATTTGCTAGAGGAGAAGAAAGGTTTTATTTTGAAAGTATTAGTGATGAAATGAAACGTAATGCTAGAAGCAACTTAGGAATAAGTGATGAGTTTTGAGGGAGATAAATATAAAAAAGCCGCGGGGGTTAACCCGCGGCTTTGAGTATAGGGCTTGGTAGAACCCTATTGCTCGAACGCTTTCTAATAATTAATAGTGCTTCGCTTGGCCTTGACCTGTTACCACATATTTTTCAGTAGTCAGTTGTACAAGACCCATTGGACCATAGGCGTGAAGTTTACTGGTTGAGATACCAATCTCTGCGCCTAGACCCAGCTCGCCACCGTCTGAGAAGCGTGATGAAGCGTTTACCATCACAACAGACGAATTGATGCGTTTAACGAACTCGTTACCACGGTCAATATCTTTGGTTACGATAACTTCAGTATGGCTTGAGCTGTGGTTCTGAATGTGTTCAACAGCAGCTTCATAGCTGTCTACTTGCTTCACGCTCATCGCCAGGCTTAAGTATTCATTGTGGTAATCTTCTTCGCTAGCTACTTCTGCATTGTCGAGTTTGCTGGCAGAGTCTTTATCTGCTTTAAACTGAATGCCGAATTCGTTGCCAAGAGCGTTCACACGCTCCAGGAATTCGTCAGCAATGTCTTTGTGTATCACCAGGCTTTCTAGTGCATTACACACGCCCGGACGCGATACTTTACCGTCTTTCAGTAGCTTCTCTGCTTTATCCAAGTCAGCATACTTATCAACGTATAAGTGACATACGCCTTTAAAGTGCTGAATTACTGGAATTTTACTGTTATCCGTTACCGCTTGAATCAAGCGCTCGCCACCACGTGGGATGACAAGATCAATGGTGTCACGGAACTGAAGCAGATGGTTCACAGCTGAGTGGCTTTGTGAAGGCACGATGCAGACCATTTCTTTACTGAAGCCACAAGCTTCAATCGCTTGGTGCCAGCAGTCGATAATGGCGTTGTTTGAGTGCCATGCTTCTTTACCACCACGCAGAATAACCACGTTACCTGATTTAAGCGTCAGTGCTGCTGCTTCTACCGCCACGTTTGGGCGTGCTTCATAAATCATCAGCACAACGCCAAGTGGAATACGCATTTTAGCGACACGGATGCCGTTAGGGCGCAAAGAGCTTGGGCCCATTTCACCAACAGGGTCAGCCAAGGCCATAACGTTTTCCAGTGCAGCGACCATACCGTCTACACGTTCTTCGTCTAATAGAAGACGGTCGACCATTGCATCTGATAAATCGTTTTCTTTCGCGTAATCAATATCTTTTTTGTTCGCTTCAAGAATCTGTGCTTGATTTGCTTTGAGCTGTTTAGCCATCGCAGCCAGCACATCATTCTTTTGGCTACTGGTTAATGTAGCAAGAGTTTTTGCCGCTTCTTTAGCACGAAGCGTTAACTCATATAGCTCTTGCTGTTCTTGGTCTTCAAATGTTTTCTCTTTCATATTCATACTATCTCCTAAGCGATCTCCTAAGCAACGTTTGCTTCTTCATCTTGAGCTGTGTTGCGAACTAAAGTACCTGGGTTCTGGTTATTGAATAGACGCATGTAACTTTCGTTTGTACCGTTACAGATAATCGTATCAATACCATTTTCCGAGGCAAATTTCGCAGCTTTCAGCTTGGTACGCATACCACCAGTACCTTGTGCACTTGTGCTTTGCTTACCCATTGCTAAGGCTTCTTCGCTAATGCCTTCAAATTGATTCACTAACTCAGCGTCAGGGTTGGTTTTCGGGTTGTCGTCGTAGACACCGTCAATATCACTACAGATGATCAATAGATCAGCGTTAGTTAATTTTGCAACCTGTGCAACGAGGTTATCGTTGTCACCAACCGTTAACTCTTCAGTCGCTACCGTATCGTTCTCATTAACAATCGGCAGTGCGCCAAGTTCTTCTAGTGTTTTGAATGTGTTGCGTGCGTTCTGTGCGCGCTCAGGATTTTTAATATCGGCTGAAGTCAGTAATACCTGGGCCACAACATCATCAAAGAAACGCTGCCAGTGTGCAACGACCATTGATTGGCCGACAGCGGCTAGCGGCTGCTTTTCTTTACGAGTTAATTTATCGTAGTCTGGTTTAAGCAAGTTGAAACCTGCTGCTACCGCACCAGAAGAAACTAATGTAACTTGTTTCCCTGCTTTACGACATTTTCTGACAAAGTGGGCGATAGGCAAGCAATACTCCGCAGAGCATGAATGACCATCAGGCGCGATAAGCGCTGATCCAACTTTAACGACGATGTTGTTGTAATTACCAAATTCAATATGTTCGAGCATGAAATGACCTTTCTCTTTTAAAGGATTAGTTAATGACGAGTTAAAAGTAGACGTGGTGTGCTAGAACACGTTACCCAAGCGCCAGGCTTGTTTTCTAATCGCAGACATAAACGACTTGGCTGGCCTGATTCGCCTGCCGTGGATAGTGTCGATTTGTCTAGTCGATTAATGTTAAGCACGGTTTGCATTATTAATATACAGATCTATATGTCAAATTTGACTCGGAAAAAATCTGAGAGACGCTCTGAGCGGCTGTTAGCGCCTTTAACCCTATGCAACTGGGGGGTATGTTGGTTATACCGAATGCACTTCAACTTTAGATCTCGTCCGATCTCAGCGAAATCCGCATATATCAAAAATAATTCGAAATAACAGTAACTTATGGCTGGAATTAGAAAAACTAATCTATCGTGTTGTAACACTATCAAATTGGTTATTAATACCAATCCAGGTTCCTGCATTATTATTGGACAATAAACGGCAATAAGCTTCCTTACGACCATTACAGATAATGGTATCTATGCCATGATTATCGGCAATTAAGGCTGCTTCGAGTTTAGTCTGCATTCCGCCGCGTGCCTGCGGGTTATGACTACATTTTCCCATCTGCATTATATCCGGTGTAATATTTTCCACTCGATGCAATAATTTCGCTTCGGGGGCAAGGTGTGGGTTTTCAGTAAATAATCCATCAACATCACTGCAAATAATTAATAAATCTGCTCCAGTCAATGCTGCCACTTTTGCTGCGAGATTATCATTGTCACCTATCATAAGTTCCTCAATAGCTACAGTATCATTTTCGTTAACAATAGGGATGACCCGGTGTTGGTGAAGTGTGGAAATCGTTTTCTTTGCGTTAACGGATCGAGTAGGGTTTTGAATATCAGCGGCAGTCAGTAATACCTGTGCGACAGGCTGATCAAAAAATTGTTGCCAGTGGTTTATGACTTTTGACTGACCAATTGCGGCAAGTGCCTGTCTTTCGACCGTTGATAAGTCTTCCTCTGAAGGACGTAAAGTATTATAACCCGCTGCCACTGCCCCCGAGCTTACCAGGGTTATGGTTTTCCCAAGCTCCTGGCATTTTTTGATGAAGTTTGCGATCGGTAGGCAATACCGCGCCGAACATGAATGACCATCAGGTGCAATTAGGGCTGATCCTACTTTTACAACAATGTTCTTGTACTTTGTGAAATCAAATTCGTTCATCTCTGTTCCTAGTATAAAAAAACCCGCGAAGCAGGGCTTGCGGGCTTTTGGTTTTCTATTTTCGTGGTTTAAATTAATCTCACCATTTATAAATAAGCACGTACCTGCATTTGTTCGAGACAATAGGGTATGGGCTGTCCGGGAAGGACAGTGATTGGATTAGACGCTGTGCTTATTAATTCACTCATGTCTTAAATATCCTACAGTTTTGAATAGTTCGCAATTAAAATTTTAAACATTCCATTTTCCATCGATGCGTTAGTTCCTTGTAGTGGAAAACAAAAAGGCGCCATTTGGCGCCTTATGTTAGATGAGGGGAATTTAATCCATAAGCTGGTCAGCGAGATAAGTATAAACCAATGCATTTAACTTGGCTGATTGCTCGTTATTGGCTGCGCCACCATGACCCCCCTCTGTGTTTTCATAATATAGTAGGTCATGACCCTGGTCGGTCATTTTGGCGACCATTTTTCGAGCATGTCCCGGGTGAACCCGATCATCACGTGTGGATGTAGTAAAGAATATTTTTGGATATTCCGTATCCTCATCTACATTATGATAAGGAGAGTAGGTTTTAATGTAGTTCCACTCGTCTTCATTATCTGGGTTGCCGTATTCACCCATCCAGCTCGCTCCGGCAAGTAGCTTATTAAAACGCTTCATATCCAATAAAGGAACCTGACACACAACGGCTTCATAGAGGTCAGGACGCATCGTTGCTACAGTTCCAACTAAAAGACCGCCATTACTGCCACCTCTGATGCCCAGTTTATTTTTTGAAGTTACTTTACGTTCTATAAGATCTTCCGCGACACGAATAAAATCAGAAAAGGCAATGTGTCTATTCTCTTTGAGTGCCGCTTGATGCCATGCAGGGCCGTATTCACCACCACCACGTATGTTAGCCAGGGCGTAAACGCCGCCTTGCTCCAGCCAATCGATGCCAACTGTCGCTGAATAACTAGGACGTAACGATACTTCAAATCCACCATATCCAAACAGCAAAGTAGGATTTTTACCATCAAGTACCGTATCTTTTGCCATGATCAGGAAGTAAGGTATCTTGGTACCGTCTTTTGCTTCGGCAAAATGCTGCTCTACCTTGTAGGGTGACGCATCGAAGAACTCAGGCAGACTTTTCAGTACTGCTGTAGATTCTTTCTCAGCATCAAAGTAGTAAAGACTACTTGGAGTAAGGAAGTTCTGGTAATTAATGAAAAAATTATTATGCTCATCGCTAGTTCCAGTGACAGACAATGTGCCCAGTTCAGGCATATCTATCTGCTCATGGGACCATTCGCCATCATTATAGGTATAACGATAAAGCTCACTACTTACGTCTTTTAATGTTGTAACCAGTACATGGTCTTTAGTCATGCTAACACTTGCAATAGACGTACGAGAATCAGGCACCAGGACTTCGGTAAATGTCTTTTTACCTGCCATAAAGTCATCTATGGAAATAGAAAGAAGAGAGGCTTGCTTGTAGGTTTTGTCACCGATAGTCCAGTCTGATTTGAGCTCCAGCAATAATTGCCCGTTGATAATTCCACTAAAGTCACTGTCCTTAGGGCGGTCCATCTTTACAAGTCCGTGGTCTGTCGACATATATATATCGGAGCTATAGAAGTCGATGCCTTGATATATAATTTGATATTTTTCGTCGCCGTCGTGAATGACCATTCCAGCGTTCCATACGTTGTCTTTTTCACCTTCGAATACTGTCTTGGCTTTTTCTAGAGGCTGGCCTCGCTCCCATACTTTGACTACTCGTGGATAGCCTGAGTCAGTCATACTGCCTTTACCAAAATCTGTTCCGACATAAAGTGTATCTTTATCGATCCAGCTTAAGCTGCTTTTTGCTTCTGGTAGCTGAAACCCGTCTTCAACAAATGACTTTTTATTCATGTCAAATTCACGAACAACCGTTGCATCAGCTCCGCCGCGTGACAGGTTGATTAAACAGCGATCATAATCTGGGTAGAGGCAGTTAGTGCCTTTATATACCCAGTTTTCATCTTCTTTTTCTGCCAGTTCATCTAGATTAAGTACGATCTCCCACTCAGGATTCTCTTTCTTATATTCTTCAAGAGTGGTTCTACGCCATAGGCCGCGAGGGTTTTCATCATCACGCCAGAAATTATAAAAGAAGTCACCCATCTGGCTGACATACGGAATACGTTCATCGGAGTTATAGACTTCAAGATTTTTAGCATATAGCTCTTTATAAAGAGGCTTTGACTGGAGGTACCCTAATGACTTCTCATTATTTTTTTCAACCCATTCAAGTGCTTTTTTACCCTCAACCTCTTCAAGCCAGATATAAGGATCATTACTTTTAGGTTCTTCAGACATAGTTTTCGCCATCACTCCCATGGATGTCATCGAGGCTAGCGCTAACCCAGTGATCAGTTTCTTATTCATTTATAACAGACTCCGTTGATTAACTAACTGAATGAGAATAGCAAAGCGGGGAGAAGGGTGCTAGGGCTTAAATGTGTAAAAGTATTACAGGAAAGCAAAAAAAAGCGGTGCTATGAGGCACCGCTTTTTTGTGGCAGAAAAGTCTTAGTGTTACTGAGCTTTCTGCAGGTCTTCCATTACAGCTGCAAGGAATCGGGCTGCTTCACCGCCTGTACAGGCACGGTGATCAAAAGTCAGTGATAATGGAAGCATTTTAGCGTTTACAATTCCCTTATCAGTTAACTTCAATTCATTACGGAAGCGGCCAGTACCCAGGATTGCAACCTGTGGTGGTGATACTACTGGCGTGCCGTATCGACCAGCAATTGAACCAAAGTTAGACAGGGTAATCGTAGCGTTTTGCTGATCTTCCTGCTTTAACGATTTTGATTCAATTTTCTGACGAAGCTCCTGAACGTTGGCACGGACATCTGCCATGCTCATACGGTCTGCATTATGCACCACAGGCACATACAATCCATCGCCAGAATCTACCGCGATACCTACATTGACATTAGGGTGCAATAGACGCTCGAACTTCTCACCGTCAAACCAGGCGTTAACTGCTGGTACAGCTTTTGCTGCAACAACCAACGCTCTAACGTAACGAGCAAGAGAGTCAGTACCTTTTGGCCATGCCGAGATATCAACATCTTCAACCAGGCTGGTTGGTACGACTGTTGAATGTGAATGGGCCATACCCATTGCCATTGCACGACGAACACCACGAACACTTTCTGGTTTTACTTCCACATTCAATGTTGGAAGGCCACCAGTGCTGGAAGGTGTTGAAGAAGCTTTTGCTTGTGCTTGGCTAGTCGCTGCTGGAGCTGAGCCACCACCTTTTGATGCCTGCTCAACATCATCACGTGTGATTGAGCCTTTGCGACCAGAAGCTTGGCAGTTACCCAGGTCAACACCCAGTTTACGTGCCAGTGCTCTAACCGCTGGAGAAGCTTTATAAGCCAGTGGATTGCTTGTATCGAAGCCTGACTCTGGTTGCGGCGCAGCCTTTGCTGCTTTTGCAGAACCAGTACCGTTTTTGGCTGCTTCACGCACGTCTTTTTGCGTAATAGCGCCATCTTTACCAGTACCTGAGACCTGGGTCAGATCTACTTTTAATTTACGTGCCAGTGCTTTGACTACTGAATTTGTGGTTTCAGCAACAACGTTGTTACCAACTTCAACTGCACCAACTACCGTACCGCTATCAGCACGCTTTTCTTCACCAGACTCTTCTTTCTTAGGGGCCGATGATTTTCCGCTGCCGCCAAATTCCACCAGTGGATCGCCAGTATTAATAACATCACCTGGCTGACCATATAGCTTGGAAACTTTTGCAGCAAAAGGCGAGGGCACTTCGACCACTGCTTTTGCCGTTTCCATCTCAACCATAGGTTGATCTACAGTGACTGTATCGCCTTCTTTAACTAACCAGCGAACGATTTCTGCATCCGGTAAACCTTCACCAAGATCAGGAAGCATAAAAGTATCACCAACAATATCGTCGGATGAGACTTCTGCTGATGCTTCAGCTTCATTGGTTTCTGCTGGAGCTTCTTCAGCTGGAGCCTCATCTTCATCTGCGACTGCGCCATCACCGAAAGAAACCAGCAAATCACCGGTATTGATGACATCACCTTCCTGTCCGTGTAGTTTAGCTATTCGGCCAGCAAAAGGAGAGGGTACTTCAACCACGGCTTTGGCGGTTTCCATTTCTACCATTGGTTGGTCTATAGCAACAGTATCGCCTTCCTTTACTAACCAGCGAACGATTTCCGCATCCGGTAAACCTTCACCTAAATCGGGTAAATTGAACTGTTTCATTTGTACTCCATAATCGTGCGCACTTCGTCAAGAATACGATCGACGTTAGGCATATATTGTTTTTCTAAACGATAGTATGGCATAACCGTATCGTAGCCAGAAACTCGACCAATCGGCGCTAAGAGACTGAGTACTGCTTTTTCAGCAATTTCAGCAGCAATTTCAGAACCAACTGAGCCAGATTTTGGCGCTTCCTGAATGATACAGGCGCGACCGGTTTTCTCGACCGATTCTAAAATGGTGTCCATATCTATAGGACTAACAGTAGCAACATCAATAACTTCGGCATCAATGCCTTCCGCTGCAAGCTTTTCTGCTGCTTGAAGCGTTTCATGCATCATAGCGCCCCATGAGATAAGTGTAATATCACTACCTTCACGGTCAACAAAACATGCTTCCAGCGGATATTCTTCACCATTATCTTCAACTTCGTGTTTTACGATACGGTAAACACGCTTTGGCTCCAAGAAAATCACAGGATCAGGATCACGAATTGCTGCCAGCATCAGGCCATAAGCACGTGATGGGTTTGAAGGAATGACAACCTTCAAGCCAGGGATGTGTGAGAATAATGCCTCAGTTGATTCTGAGTGGTGTTCTGGGGCGTGAATGCCACCACCAAAAGGGGCGCGGATTACTAGCGGCTGAGTGATGCGTCCGCGAGTACGATGACGCATACGAGCTGCATGACAGAAAATCTGATCAACTGCAGGGAAGATGAAACCCATAAACTGCATTTCTGCAATCGGCTTCATACCTTGAGCGGCCATACCCACGGCTAAACCAGCAATCATAGATTCCGCCAGAGGTGTATCTATCACTCGATCCTTACCGTATTTCTTCTGTAAGCCGTCTGTTGCACGGAATACACCACCGTTTTTACCAACGTCTTCACCAAAAAGTACCACGTCTTGATCATGCTCAAGTTCGTAGGCCATTGCTGCGTTTACAGCTTCAATTAAAGTAATCGCCGCCATTATTTTGCACCTCTTTTGATTGCTGCTTCTCGCTGAGGTTTAGTTAATTCAGGAAGTTCCGCATACAGGTAGTCAAACATCTCTTCTGGACCAGGCATTGGTGCCTCTTCGTATGCTTTAACAGCCGCTTCAACTTCTTTGGCGACTTCTTCTTTCATTTTTTCTTCGTCTTCATCAGACCACGCTTTATTATCTTCGAGGTACTTACGTAAACGAACAAGAGGTTCATTCTTCCAAGCTTCTTCTTTAACTTTAGGATCGTCGTAGCGCGATGCATCATCTGCTGTCGTGTGGTCACATAAACGATAAGTAATAGCTTCAATTACTGTTGGGCCTCCACCGCTACGAGCTTTTTCAAGCGCATAGTTAGCCACTTCGCGAACAGCGATAATGTCATTACCATCGACCTGGATGCCTTCGACACCTGCTGCGATAGCTTTTTGAGCATAGGTTTCACAAGCTGTCTGGATGTCCGTAGGTACGGAAATTGCCCATTGGTTGTTGTTAATAAAGAATACTGCGCCTAGATTCCAGATCCCCGCAACGTTGACACCTTCGTAGAAGTCACCTTCCGATGTACCGCCTTCGCCTATCTCTGTCACAACTGCGCGCTTTTGTTTGCGCATTTGGATAGCTTTAGCTACTCCGGAAGCATGAATAATCTGGTTTGCGATTGGTACACAGATTGGGAAATCTTCTTTAGCTACAGAGTAGTTAGCACCTTCTTCATCACCGCCCCAATAACGCAAGATCTCCTCCATGGTGACACCATGCTTTAAAAGACCGCCAGTTGAGCGATAGTATGGAATTAACACATCTTCCTTAGTCATCACATCGCCGTAACCAATACCAATGGCTTCCTGACCCAGTGATGCAGGGTATGTACCCATTTTACCGGTACGCTGAAGTGCATAAGCTTTGGCATCGAATACACGTAATTTATACATGTCACGGTAAAGCTCGCGCATTGTGTTCATGTCTTTGGCAAACTTCGGTAAATCTTTCGCTGGCTTGCCACTGGCATCAAGATATTGATGATACTTGATCTCGAAAGAAGCAACAGTTGTAGTCGTCAAGGCTACATTCTCCTTTATTGAAGGGGCTGACTTTTAAGATTTAAATACTCAATAAAAGCTTTAGATTTCAATCATTTAACGATGGAATCTATGGGTTCCCCTAAGGTTCAATCTCATAATTAGCGACGCCGATTGTACGTATTTTTGGCTAATTTGTATAGTGAGATTTACGTTAACGTAAACCCTTACTAGTTTTATTTTAAATTAAGTCGCTTTTGATAAGCAAAACTTATGCAAAAGCGTATTGGTCTTACCTCTTTTGCGGTATAAATTATAACGCAACTGGATGAAATTACTGTGACGGCCTTGCGGGAAGACCGCATCTAGCTATGATACAACAAGTAATGCCAATGAGGGCAAAAAGGAAAAATATACGGGGGTAACAATGATTGGACGAAAGAAACTTCTCTTGAGTGTGCTTGGATTCATAGTTTTGAGTTCTGTTGCAATTGCGGGTGTTATCGCATCTCAGGAATTTAAGAAAATAGATACGACTAAAGTCAACTCAGTTAAAGCAATCAATCCAACAGCAATAAAAAAGGTCAAAGACATTGGTAAGGTCGAAATGTTGTCTGGATCTGAATATCGAAAGAAACTCAATGCACATAATTTGAAAGTTAAATCTAAGGCAGTTAAGACGAGCGCTCAGGCTAACACTCGTTTGCGTACTCAAAATACCGAATTTGATACCACCACTTATGATTGCGATGATTCTAAGCGTGCCGTGAACATAGGTGCGCAAGAAATATGCGACGGTATTGATAACAACTGTAATGGTGATATTGATGAAGGTGTCTCTGTAGCCTATTACTTGGATGCTGACTCAGATTTATGGGGAGACGCATCTAAAGTTTACTATGCTTGTAGCCTACCGGATGGATATTCACAAAGAAGGGGGGACTGTAATGATAGAAGCTCTGCCATTAATCCCTCAGCGCAGGAGATTCCTGGTAATAACATTGATGAAAACTGTGACCGAGTAAAATAACGGAGAAGGGACATGAAAAAATTATTAATATCGTTTATATCATCAGCTTCTCTTGTAGGTTTTTGGATATTCGCTTCTTCTATATTTACCCCTTCGGTAGCTTATGCTGACGCTGAAGAGGAGGCCCGAGAGTTCTGTAGCGCTTACGAGGATAAATCTGGGTATGGGTGTCAAGTTGAACGATGTCGTTGTAGTAACAGGGAAACTGAACTCAAGCGATGGAATCGTAAAATGAGGTTTGATTTGTGCGCTTGCGTGAATACTTCAGCCTACAACACTTACCTTGAGAAAGTTGAAGCCGAACGAAACCGTAACCGCTGTAATACTAATGCTGACTGTTCTGATGGTGTTTTCTGTAACGGTGAAGAGGTGTGCCGTACAGATGGAAGATACCGTGTAAACTCATCTGCTGGTAATGGTACTTGCATACCAGGTAAGCCGCCTTGTGAAAATGGCTTATGCTTCGAACGAGAAAAGAAGTGCAAAATGCCTTGTGAAGACAAGGATGGCGATGGTTATAAGGCTATGCACTGCGGTGGCGATGACTGTGACGATAACGATCCCAGACGCAGCCCGGGTAATAAAGAGATCTGTGACTCAGATGGAATTGACGAGGACTGTAATGCCAGAACTGTCGGTGATTTAGATGTTGACGGTGATGGTTATATTTCTATGAAGTGTCGATAAAGTAACTAAGATGGGTTACGACTGATGTCTAACCCATCCTATGTTTGCTGTTCAGACTTTTCAGTCCCTGTCATTCCCGCGAAGGCGGGAATCTAACGTCTTTATTTGTTTTGGGCTTTTTAACTCATAGTTTCGCTCCTCAGCGAGTTACTTTCTCTTACATGGATAAGAGAAAGTAACCAAAGAGAAGTCCACCCCGATATTGAGGTCATGCAAGCATGACTTCCTGCTCTACTCTCAAAATACTTAACGCAGGGTCTGCCCCTCAGGGTATCAGAGTTTACAGCACTTCCTTGTGCTGAAAACTCTTAGCAAAATCGTCCTGATTTTGCTTGCTATATTTTGTTCATAGCGCAGCTCAATATAAGGGAAACTGGTCGTAACCTTTGCCGCAGGTTGGTGCTGAACGATGTGAAGCCCAACAGAATATCGCTGTGGTTTAAGGGTTGTTGGGCATCGTAAACTCAGCCCAACTCGACCTACTTTGGCTTCATACGTGTTCTCACTAGTTTTTTTTCGTCAGCGTTCAGTAAAATCATTTCTTTATCGTTAATATCTATAATAGTGTCAGTTACTACTTTATTCATCGCCTCATTTCTATACTTCTTTAGCGGTTTGAAAGTTATTTTGTTGCCATGTATTTCCCAGGAATCATTAAATTTTGTTTCTTTAATTGTCCCATCCGAAAAAGCAGCTTTACCCCAGCCCACCATTTCTCCACTTTCTTTATATTCGGCTTGACCGTAATAGTATGGGATACCAGGTATTATTAATAACCCACTTACCAATAATTTTGTTTTTGTAGTCTGGACTAGTGTTTCCGGAGCTACAGGAGGCTAAGTTGATAACGATAAGAAGTAATGCAAGTATTTTCATATCTTCTATTATCCTTAATTTATTGTTTAACCTTTTGATTTACTGCTTTATATCCATTTCAAAATAGGCATGACTGGGACAGAAGGCGAGTCCTTTAACACATTTTTCTTCGCACTGTTTCCATTGGCAGGTGTCGTCGCTGAGGCCGCCGCGGTTTTGGACCATGAGTTGGACTTTGAGGTTGGTGGTGTCGAGTTGGTGCCAGACTTCCCGACTTGGAATTTTTGCGCAGACACCAATGTCATTCTGTTTGGCGATATCAATATGCCATAGCTGACCGCATTCAGGACAACGGTTCAGAGTGGCCCAGCGTTGTGGTGCCCATTCGAGCTCTTCGAGAGTGTCATCGAAAGGGTGGCTTTCGTCATTTCCTAAAAATACGTTGGGTAATTGATTGCATTGACACATCTTGTGGTTATCTCTTATTCGTTTGGCTCTTTGTCTGTACTTTCTTCATTTTCTTCGTGTTTATCTCTCACCAGCCAAACCGTGAACGGGATGATAAAAGCTATGCAGAGTGCCACCTGCATACCGAAGGCATCCGTTCTTGTGTAGGTATGGCTAGTCATAAACAGGGTCATAAAAATAGTGGCCAGTGCCAAACCTATAATCGTTACCATTCCTGACGGTTTGTTTTGTTTAAAAGCCACCTTTAGAGCAACGATAAGAAGAAAAATACTGGCGGGAATTGTCACCAGGTAAAAAATGCCCCCCATATCTGAAGCCAGAGCAGTTGCCGGCGATAGCAGGATGATAAAGCAGAGCCTATCTAAGATGTTCATGTTTTCTTTTCCCTGAAATATTTTGTCGTTGTTTGTTGGACACTGTTATATCGAATCTGGTCTAAGATTGCTACAATCAAGACTTTATTGATTAAAACTTACCCCATACCTTACCAATACCATGAGCGACAGTATGAATCAGCAGGAGAATGTAGCGCCTAACCGGGACGTTCAAGTCCATTATCGTAGCGATTATAAAGCCTATCCATTTGATATAAATAGTGTGTCCTTGAGCTTTGAGTTAGATCCCGATGCAACTATTGTTAGCTCAATACTGGATATTAAGCGGAAGGCCGATGCTGAGAACAATGAACCGCTTTGTCTAGATGGGGTTGATTTAGAACTGCTAACGATTGAAATCAACGGAAAGGGGCTGACCGAAGATGAGTACCGTTTTGTGGAAGATGGGCTGGAGATTCACAATGTTCCGGATGCGTTTGAATTAAAAACACGAGTTAAAATCTCACCAGAGACCAACACCAGTCTCGAGGGATTATATTTGTCCAGTGGCAAATACTGTACTCAGTGCGAAGCAGAAGGGTTCCGAAAGATCACTTTTTATCCTGACCGTCCAGACGTGATGAGCCAGTTTACGGTCCGTATTGAAGCTAGTAAGTCAGATTTTCCTCACTTACTGTCCAACGGGAATCGTGTGGATTACGGTAAATTAGAGAAGGGAAAGCATTTTGCGGTCTGGGAAGACCCCTTTAAAAAACCAAGTTACTTATTTGCACTGTGCGCGGGTGATTACGATTTATTGACGGATAGCTTCCAGACCATGTCAGGACGTGAGGTACGTCTGGAAATATATGTGGATAAGGGCAAGCTTGATCAGTGCCATCATGCTATGGCTTCTTTGAAAAAAGCGATGAAGTGGGATGAGGAAGTATTTGGGCTGGAGTACGATCTGGATATTTATATGATCGTGGCAGTTGGTGACTTCAACATGGGCGCTATGGAAAATAAAGGCCTTAATATCTTTAACACCAAATATGTTCTGGCAAGCCAGGATACAGCAACTGATACGGACTTTATTGATGTTGAAGGGGTTATCGGTCATGAGTACTTCCATAACTGGACCGGAAACCGTGTTACATGCCGAGACTGGTTCCAGCTTAGCTTGAAAGAAGGCTTAACGGTGTTCAGGGACCAGGAATTTACAGCCGATCAGACGGATCATGGTGTGAAGCGCATTGAGGATGTTAAGGTGATACGCTCCCACCAGTTTGCAGAAGATGCAGGGCCTATGGCGCACCCCATCCGCCCAGACTCCTATATAGAGATGAATAACTTCTATACTGTCACAGTCTATAATAAAGGGGCGGAAGTGATTCGTATGTACCAGACGCTTTTAGGACGTGACGGTTTTAAGCGTGGGCTTGATGTTTACTTCGAACGCCACGATGGTCAAGCCGTTACCTGCGAAGATTTTGTAAGGGCAATGGAAGATGCCAATCATTATGATCTTGAACAGTTTAGACGCTGGTATTCACAGGCTGGTACTCCAGAAGTTCATATTAGAAGTTACTATGATGCAGAAAAACGCCAACTTAGTCTGAATTTGAAGCAAACCTGCCCTGAAACTCCAGGACAAAAAGCAAAAGCTCCATTTCATATTCCCCTAAAGCTTGGTTTGTTAGATTCTGCGGGTGCTAATATCCCGTTAAAGCCGCTTCTTACAGGTGAAGGAGATACTCCTGTGGAAGGTGATATTGTTCACCTCAAGCAAGCCGAGCAAACGGTGATTTTTGATGATGTTCCAGAGGGAACTATCCCGTCATTATTGCGCGGCTTCTCAGCACCGGTAAAACTTGATTATAACTACTCCCTAAATGAATTAATTTTCTTATTCGCCCACGATACAGATTCGTTTAATCGTTGGCAGGCGGGGCAGGAGCTTTTCAGTCATGTGATTTTTGGTTTATGTGAGCAGTTAGCGTCTGGAAAAACGTTAAATTTCAATGAGTCGGTGATAAAGGCTGTAAAGAATATTCTGGATGATCCGGACCTTGATGGTCAGTTTAAGTCTCTAGCTCTGACTATCCCAGGCGTTAACACCCTGATTGAAGAAGTTGATTCAGTAAATATAGATCATCTGACAGAGGCTCGACACTATTTAAAGCAACGCCTGGCCGAGGAGCTTGAGCTAGACTGGTTGCTTCATTATCAGACGAATCATCAGACTGGGGAGTTTGAGCAGAGTAAAGAGGCTGTTTCCAAAAGGGCGCTATCCGGTACTTGCCTAAGTTACCTTATGACTCTTGAAAAAGATGCCGTTTACCAACTGGCATTACAGCAGCTGGACGATGCCAATAATATGACTGACGCCAGTACGGCGTTAAAACTTATCATGCACTCGGAGTATGATGACAAGCTAGCCGTTGCCGAAGATTTTTATCAGAAGTGGCAAAATGAAGACCTGGTAGTTAATAAATGGCTACTGATTATGGCTACTGACCCGGCGGACGAAACCATTGACAGAATAGAGTCATTACTGGATCATCCATCATTCGAACTGAAGAACCCTAATAAGGTCCGTTCACTGATAGGTGGCTTTACCAGCGCCAACCCCACTCAGTTCCATCGTGCTGATGGAAGAGGATATCAGTATCTAGCGCGTCAAATTAAGTCCCTGTACGCGGTAAACCCGCAGACGGCAGCCCGCCTAACCGGTGCTTTTAACCGCTGGCGTAAATTTGATGAGAAGCGCCAATTGATGATGCGGGAGCAGCTTGAAGAAATACTACAGATGCCAGAGCTGTCGAAAGATGTCTATGAAATTGCCAGTAAGGCTTTAAAGTAGGCTTATAACCTTAGATTCTTAGATTAAATGTAAAGATTAAGAGACAATATTATGGCTATAATTCAATGTATCGTGTGCGGTAAAAGAATTTCGAATAAAGCGGAGTCTTGCAGCCACTGTGGTGCTAAATTGCGAGGCACGACAGAAGAGCAGCTCGAGCGTGCAGCTCACTTACAACGATTGAGGAAAAACCGTCGCTTACAATCGCTATCTTTCATTGCGGTAATTGCTTTTGCTGCAGGCTTTCTATTGAAGTTCTTCAGTCCAGGAGACAATGTCGATATTTGGGAGAAAGTTTCATTATATCTAATGGCAGCGGGCTTCTTGGGCTATGTAGTTATGCGTGTCTGGATTATGTTGAATAAACGTAAATAATAATTTATACGTTAAATTTTTGATTTAATTGTCTTTTATAGGAGCAGTTCATTGGAAAAGGCAAATGTAGCAATCGTCGGCGCCACAGGCGCAGTTGGCGTAACAATTCGTGAAATTTTAGAAGAGCGACAGTTTCCTGTTGAGAATCTGTATTTATTGGCCAGTGAGCGCTCAGCTGGTGAGAGGCTGATGTTTAATGGCAAGTCAGTGATGGTCCAGAACCTTGAGGACTTTGATTTTTCACAGGCTGATGTTGCACTTTTTTCGGCTGGAGGATCTATCTCCAGAGAATACGCACCTAAGGCCGTAGCAGCAGGGTGTGTGGTTGTCGATAATACGTCTGAGTTCCGTTATGAAGATGACATCCCTTTGGTTGTGACAGAAGTGAATCCGGATAGAATCGCTGATTATAAAAATAGAGGTATTATTGCTAATCCGAACTGTTCAACCATGCAGTTACTAGTAGCTCTAAAACCGATTCAGGATGCTGTGGGTATTGAACATATTAATGTCTGTACCTATCAGGCGGTTTCCGGCTCAGGGCAGAAAGCCATAGAAGAATTGGCGAAACAAACAGCAGAGCTTCTAAACGCAAAAGACCCCAGTATTGAAGTCTATGATAAGCAAATTGCTTTTAATGTATTGCCTAACATAGATGTGATTCAAGAAAATGGCTACACCAAAGAAGAAATGAAAATGGTGTGGGAAACTAAAAAGATTTTTGAGGATGACAGTATCGAGGTCAGCCCTACAGCTGTCAGAGTACCAGTTTTCTATGGACACTCTGAAGCGGTCCATCTTAAGACTCGGGCTCCATTAGCTTCAGTACAGGCAAAAGAATTACTGGAGCGCGCTGAAGGCGTTACTGTTATTGATAATATGGACAACTTGGAGTACGCCACTGCGGTTACTGATGCTAGTGGTAAAGATGATGTATTTGTCAGTAGAATTCGCGAGGATGTGGGGATGGAAAATGGCCTCGCGATGTGGATTGTTTCTGACAATGTGCGCAAGGGGGCTGCATTAAATACCGTCCAAATTGCAGAGATACTTGTAAAAAATCATTTATAGTAGCAAAATTAGTACCTAACGAGCGAAAAGTTAAAGTATATTCTTAAATGCGGCGCTGCATTAGAGGCGCCCCAAGGAAGCAACTCTATTGTTTTCTGTTGTATTTTGTGAGGCGTTTATCAAAACGGATGTCTGCCTACACCTATTTAGCAAGATTCACGGTGTATTATGGTAAGTTCGCTGGTTAAAAATTGAGACATTAAAAAGTTGAGCGTTAGGAAAAAGTTAGAGTATCAACGATTTTTATCAATGAGGGGAAAGTTATGTTTCGTAAATTAGCTGCAACAGTTGCTGTGTCAACTGCGCTAATCACTCCATCTGCCTGGCCACTGGGGTTGGGTGATATAGATGCCGATTCGGGATTGAATCAGCCGCTGAAAGCTGAGATTACGCTTTTATCATCACGTAATGTGAGCGAAGAGGATTTACGTGCAAAACTCGCTTCGTATGAGTCCTATAGTAAATTTGGCGTTCGACGCGAAGCTTATCATAATACTCTAATTTTTGATGTGATCACGAAAGAGGATGGTAGTAAAGCCATTCTTGTCGAGAGTCGCGATCCAATAAAAGAACCCTTCATTAACTTCTTAGTTGAGCTCAACTGGGCACAGGGACGCTTGATGCGTGAATATACCTTGTTACTTGACCCTCCAGTTTTTGCCAGAACAACACCAACTCCTCAACCCAGTGAAACCCCAGTAGCTTCGCCGGTGGCGCAAAGTAACGTCGCGCAAAATAAACCGTTTAAGCCGACCGAGGTTGATAGAAAATTCGATACTCCGACTGAAGAACAAAAAACGGTTGAAAAGAAGACTGAAGAACCTGTAACAAAGGCTTCGAAGGAGCCCGCGGTTACAGAAGAAACGCGCAAACTAGCTTCTTCAACAGAATTCAACGACGATAACTGGACAGTTGAAAGAGGGCAGACCTTGTGGAGTATCGCTGAGTCGGTACGCCCTCAGGGTGTTTCTGTACAACAAACTCTGTTAGCTATATTTCATAATAATCCAGAGGCATTTATCAACAATGATATCAATAGGGTAAAAGCCGGCGCAATTTTGACCGTACCTGAAAGAAGTGTCATCAGTGACGTTTCTCAGGCTGCGGCTATTAACAAAATAAGGAGTTCGACGGTCAGTGCTGACGCACCTCTCGATGTTCGAAAAAGCGTTGATGAGACAGAAGAGGTAGAAAGTTCTGACTCGCAAACAGGCCGCTTGAGTATTGCTAGCGTAGAAGAAAGCTCCACAGAGCAGTCTGGTGGTAGTGATCTAGATAGCAACTCTGAAGAAGAGCTCAGTTCTGATGCTAGCTCTGCGGATTCTGATTTGGCTTCAACAGAGGGTGAAACCTCTTCTGATTTTGAATCTACCTTGAGCGATACGGGCACTGATACAGAGTCTGGAGTCGCAGTTGAAGACGAAACTCTGTCCGTACTTTCCGGTGCTGCAGATAAGGCGGAAGACGTTGACGAAAGTTCAGTGGCTGATGAATCAACAGGTGAACCGTCAGAGACGGCATCTGCTACTCCTGAGCAAAGCAGTAACGAAGAACCTGCTCCTAAAGACGTGAATAGTTTAGAGCAAAACACTAAGAAAGCATTTTATGAGTCAGAAAATTTCTGGCTTTATGCGGGTGGTGGTCTTTTAGTTGTGTTATTGGCGGGTGGCGGCTTACTGTATCGTCGTAATAGTCGAGTCGAGGATGATGGTGGCCTGCTTGGTATGATGTCTGACTCTAATAATTCGGATAGACAGAATGAGCCTGAATCATTCTTGAAGGGTCGTGGAATGAAGGCTCCTGAAGAAGAGGCTGATCCACTAAGTCAGGCTGACATTCTTATTGCCAGAGGGAAGTTGCGTCAGGCAGAAAGCCTGCTTGAAGATGCCCTGGCAGCTGAGCCACATAATCAGGAAGTTAGAGTAAAGCTAATGGAAGTTGTGGCTAGTTCTCAAAATACTGAGAAGTTTAATCAGCTGAAAGCAGAACTACCTTCTGATTTTGATCATGACTCAGCGCTTGGTCTGAAAGTGGCCAGCCTGGGGAGCTTGCTAGAAGAAGATGATACTGAGTTTAGAATTGACGAGTCTACCGACTTCGAGCTTCCGAGCGAAGGTGATATTTTTGGTGATGATGAGTCATCTTCACCATCTGATCTGGATCTCAGTGAGGAGCTTGAATCGGCAACATCTGATGTTGATACGGTAAAGGATGTAGACGACTCAGAAGAGCTGCTGGAACTTGATTTAAGTGACTTTGAGAAGCAGGTAGAAGATTCTGCTTCAACAGAGACAAACTCTGATGATAACAGCATTGAGTTTACAACTGGTCAGGATGACGAGGCATTAGTTACTCATGAAGATGATAGTGTTTCAAATGATGTTTTAGATAACACTGCTAACGACGACAGTGGTGATGGCCTGAGTGCTGATGATGCTGCAACAAAATTTGATCTTGCTAAAGCTTACATGGAGCTTGGGGACGAGGAAGCGGCCCGAGATATCCTCGAAGAAGTTAAGCAGGAGGGCAACAGCTCACAGCGGGCCGAGGCTGATAAATTATTATCACAAATGTAGGTTCTCAATTAAGAGTTGAAAAACACCGGGTGTTGACCCGGTGTTTTTGTAATGAGTTGACGTTAAGAACGAAAGGTAACTTTTACGATGAAGTTCGCTTTAGGAATTGAGTATGATGGCAGCTACTACTATGGTTGGCAGAGGCAGTCCCATGCTAAGTCAGTACAGCAAACGCTCGAAGAGGTTCTAAGTAAAATTGCCGATGAACCCGTTCAAGTAAACTGCGCTGGTAGAACTGATACGGGGGTCCATGCCACAGGTCAGGTAGTCAGCTTCGACATTAGTAATGAAAGACCGCTCAAGGCATGGACAATGGGTGCTAATACTCAACTTCCAGACTCCGTCGCGGTACGCTGGGCCCATGAGGTGCCTGATGATTTTCACGCCAGATTTAGTGCTACTGCTCGACGTTACCGCTATATCATCGCCAATACACATGCCCGCCCGGCAATATTGAACCATGGTCTGACATGGTGTAGACAAGAGTTGGATGTTGAAGCAATGAATGCTGCCTGTACATATTTTCCTGGCGAACAAGACTTTGCCTCCTTTCAGGCTTCGAGTTGTCAGTCTCGAACTTCATTTCGATTTATTAACCATCTTACTGTAGAGCGCTACCATGACTATGTTGTTATAGACATAAAAGCTAATGCCTTTTTACATCATATGGTCAGAAATATTGCTGGAACTTTAATTGAAGTTGGAAAAGGGTTAAAGCCCGCCTCATGGGTAAAAGAGCTAATCGAAGAAAGAAACCGGGCCTCAGCACCCGCAACCGCAAGCCCCAACGGGTTATATCTGGTTGATGTTGATTACCCAGAAAAGTTTGAATTGCCAAGACTGGCGATAGGACCTGTTTTTTTGCCAAAAACCTAGAAGTGGTTTTACCAGAAGTCTGTTCCGTTTAGGGCGAAACCTGTTACAATGCAACGACTTAAATGTTGATATCAAACAAAGATAGAATATGAGCTGGTTAGAACGATTATTACCGAAGCGCAACCCGGATGGTGAACGCAAAAAATCCATCCCAGAAGGTGTTTGGAGCAAGTGTAATGCTTGTGAAGCTGTTTTGTATTACGCTGAAGTAGAGCGTAATCAGTCAGTTTGCCCTAAATGTAATAGCCATATCCGAATCAATGCGCGCAAGCGTCTGGATTTGTTTTTGGATAAGGATGCCCGGCAGGAGATTGCTGCTGATATGAAGCCAGTTGATATGCTGCGCTTCCGAGATTCTAAAAAATACAAAGACCGCCTTTCTGCAGCTCAAAAGAAAACCAAAGAAAATGACGCTTTGGTCGCTTTTGAAGGCAGTGTAAAAGGAGTACCCGTCGTTGCGTGTTCCTTTAATTTCGATTTCATGGGCGGCTCTATGGGATCAGTGGTTGGTGAAAAATTTGTGCGCTCGGTAAATCGAGCTATTGAGAAACGTGCCGCTTTTGTATGTTTTACTGCCAGTGGCGGTGCACGAATGCAAGAGGCTTTAGTTTCTTTAATGCAAATGGCTAAAACCAGCGCTGTACTCGCTAAGTTATCTGACAGCGGCCTGCCCTATATTACAGTATTGACAGATCCGACAATGGGTGGTGTTACCGCGAGTCTTGCCATGCTTGGCGATATTCATATCGCTGAGCCGAAAGCATTGATTGGCTTTGCAGGGCAGCGTGTCATTGAGCAGACTATTCGTGAAAAACTACCAGAAGGCTTCCGCTTAAGTGAATTTTGGTTGGAACATGGTGCGATTGATATGATAGTTGATCGACGTGACATGCGGGATAAAGTTGCCTCTTTAGCCGCTAAGTTGTTGAAAGTAGATGAACCTGCGGCTTAATAGAGATTACCGCCTTGTCATCTTTTGACAGCCCACTACATTTCACCCATCTTAATGAGTGGCTTGCTTGGTTAGAGCAAGCACACTCTATTCATAAAATAGAGCTTGGGCTAGACAGAGTCAAAACCGTAGCCTCAAGACTCGATTTATTACATCCCACCTCTAAAATAATTACCGTAGCCGGTACTAATGGTAAGGGTACTACCGTGGCGGCAATTGAAGCTTTAGCTTCGAGTCACAAGTTATCGGTAGGCACTTACACCTCCCCCCATCTTGTTGAATTTAATGAGCGCATCAGGATTAACCAGGAAAACTGTAACGATGAGTTATTAGTCGAAGGCTTTAAGGCTGTATACACTGCCAAAAGAGACGCTGAGCTTACTTATTTTGAATTTACCACACTGGTGGGGCTGTGGGTTTTTAATCATCTTGAACTGGATTTAGTCGTTCTTGAGGTTGGCTTGGGCGGTAGACTCGATGCGGTCAATATAGTTGATGCAGATATTGCCGTGATTACTTCAATAGGGCTAGATCATACCGACTGGCTGGGTAACGACTTAAAAACTATAGCCCGTGAAAAAGCTGGCGTTGCCCGGCATAACAAACCATTGGTTATAGCTGACTCAGCAATAGAAAAGCTTCTTGAGTCGAACATAGAAGCAATTGGCTGTATTCCTATAATCGCTGATAAAGACTACAAGGCAGTTCTCGACAAGAAATATTGGAGTTACAGTAATCAAGCTTTATCTGTAGAGTTTTATGAATTGCCTCTTAATGATTTGTATTTGCCCAATTTAGCCGCAGCTTTAACCGCTTTCAGTTATGTTTACCAAGAGCTACTAAACAAAACTCTGTCTTACGCTTCGTGTTATAAGTCCTATGAGACATTAACTCTTTTAGGTAGGTTTCAATTTTTATCAAAGCAGCCTCATATCATTGTTGATGTTGCCCATAATGTTGACTCAGCAAAGCTATTAAACCAGAAGCTACTGGAACTAAAGGCCAGCGGAGTTGAGAGAGTGGTTGCCCTGTGTGGTATGTTGAAAGATAAAGACGCTGACTCCTGTCTTAATGCCATGACAGCCATCGATCAGTGGCATTTTATAGATTTACCTGCCCCCAGGGGGAGAAAAGCAAAGGAACTGTTGCAAAAACTTCCACAAATGTCGCAAAATAACGCTAAATGTTATTCATCACTAAAAGCATTTAATGAGTCATGTGTCACTCATTCATGCCTTAAGTCGTCAGAAGCATTGATTGTTTTTGGCTCTTTTGTAACAGTTGGTTTGTTTGTAGATCAGTGGAATAAAGAAGGTTTTGCGTGGATATAAAACTTAAACATCGCCTAGTCGGTGCCTGTGTCATATTGGCGTTAGCCGTATTCTTTTTACCAATGATATTGGATAGCGAAAAGTATCGCTCAGACATCAAGAGCCAAATTCCAGCAACCCCCACTTTGCAAAGTAGTGAACCAGAAGTTTCAGTTTCTAATGCAGAGGATTCTGGATCTCTTACTATAAACCTGGATGAGGATGAGCCTCAGAAAGCCATTGAGGAACCTGTGTCTGAGACAGAAGGCGATAAAACAAGTTCTGTCACGGAGCAAAGTGAAGCTACTACTAAAGAGTCTAAAGAAGAACTTACGGAAGCTAATAAGCAAGAAGGCATTTCTAAACAAGAGCCGACTTCAGAGGGTGGCTCTGAATCCAACCTAAACGATTCCATCGCTGACACAAATGATAATTCTGGTGACCAGGTCGTAGAAGATAACCGCGCAGCTGACAAAGAGCCTACAGAGAATGCGCCTTCACAGTCGACCGAAACAAACTTTGAAGGTCAACCATGGGTGATTCAAATAGGCTCATTTTCAAATAAGGACAATGCAACTGGCCTGATTGCTGACCTACGAGATCAGGGGTACAGAGCGTACCAGCGCCAAAGTGGTAAGTTCACAAGAGTTTTTGTTGGACCTTATCCAGATAAAGAGGCTGCCCTGGAACGACAGCCTGGCCTTGAGAAAATTATCGGCACGCCTGTAAAGCTCATAGAGTTTGATGCCGGCGAACATTAGAGTCTGATTTGACAGATAAAGCTGTTATTGGTTATTCCTCTGAGCTTAATGCTCTGGTAAAATGCGCACTGAATTCCTCGAGGCACTCTCTTTAATGATTTGGGTTGATTGGGTCATTTTGGCGATTATTGGCGTATCAGCGCTAATCAGTCTATTGCGTGGCTTTGTGCGAGAAGCATTGTCTCTAGCCGGTTGGATTGCGGCATTCTTCCTTGCTAAGTTCTTCTACGTTCCTCTATCCGAACTTCTTGTTGATCATATCGAAACAAATAGTATCCGCTTAGGAGTGTCTTGGGCTGCTATTTTCGTGGCTACTTTAGTATTAGCCGGAATAATAAATTATATGGTGGGTAAAATGGTCGATGCTGCTGGTATGAGTGGTATGGATCGTCTCCTGGGAATGTTTTTTGGTGCACTTCGCGGTGTTTTGATCGTGGCGCTAATAGTCCTTGGTTTAAAACAATTTACCCCTGTCCCTAAAGATAAATGGTGGGGGCAATCCAGCTTAATTCCCCACATGGGGATGGTAGCTGCCTGGTTTTATGAAAAGCTGGGAGAAGTGGTACCGGAATTAAAGGATAATGAACAGTCAGAGGAAAAGACTGTAGAACCACTTATAGATCCTGAGTCGGATGCCATTGGAGCGCTGATCAAGATGAACGCATTGGATCAAAGAGACATCCCCGAAAATGAGGATGATTCCTCAGAAACTCATTCTTCAACTGAAAAAGACGAGCAAAATTAATATGTGTGGTATTGTTGGTATCGTTGGTAAGTCCCCCGTTAATCAAAGCTTATTTGATGCATTAACTGTATTGCAGCACAGAGGACAAGATGCTGCGGGTATTGTAACCAGTGATCAGGGAAAGCTCTATTTACGTAAGGATAATGGTCTGGTTCGAGATGTTTTCCATACTCGACATATGCGTCGGCTAACCGGTAATTCTGGTATTGGCCACGTTCGCTATCCAACCGCTGGCAGTTCCACCTCAGCAGAAGCCCAGCCGCTTTACGTAAACTCACCATATGGCATTACTTTAGCTCATAATGGTAACCTGACCAATTCAGATAGTCTGAAAAAAGAATTATACTCTACCGACCGTCGACACCTGAATACTAATTCAGACTCAGAAGTTCTACTTAATGTTTTAGCTCATGAACTTCAAATTTTAGACAAAAATCATCTTGACCCAGATGATATATTCAAAGCGGTTGGAGAGGTATTTAAGCGTTGCAAAGGTGCTTATGCTGCAGTTGCATTAATCAGTGGTCATGGGTTACTTTGTTTCAGAGACCCTTACGGAATTCGCCCAGCTGTTTATGGTAAACGGCAGACCGAAAATGGTGTTGAGTACATGGTAGCGTCAGAATCTGTTGCGCTTGATGCTCTGGGTTATGAGTTAATAGATGATATAGGCCCAGGTCATGCTGTTTTCATTTCAGAAGATGGCACTCTGCACTCCCAGAAATGCATTGACGATGACACATTTGCACCTTGTATTTTTGAACATGTATACCTGGCTCGTCCCGACTCACTGATCGATAATGTTTCTGTCTATAAAGCTCGTTTAAGGATGGGTGAAAAACTTGCCGAGAAAATTCTCCGTGACTGGCCTGATCATGATATCGATGTGGTTATTCCGATTCCTGATACTTCAACCACATCAGCGATGCAGCTAGCTAACGAGCTTAATGTGAAAATGCGTCATGGCTTTATTAAAAATCGTTACATTGGACGCACATTTATTATGCCGGGCCAGCAAATGAGAAAGAAAAGTGTTCGTCAGAAGTTGAATGCTATTGACCTTGAATTTGGTGGAAAAAATGTCCTATTGGTAGATGACTCGATTGTGCGGGGCACTACTTCGGAGCAAATTATCGAAATGGCACGCGAGGCTGGCGCCAAAAAAGTATACTTTGCCTCAGCTGCGCCACCTGTTCGATTCCCTAACGTCTATGGCATTGATATGCCGGCAGCTAAAGAATTGATAGCCCACGGTAGGACAGAGGAAGAGATCGGACAAATCATCGGAGCTGATCGCATCATCTATCAGGAAGTTGATGCAATGGTTGATGCAGTGCAAGAAGGTAACCCAAACATCAAGCAATTTGATTTATCTGTGTTTACAGGCGAATATGTCACTGGCGATATTGATGAACAGTATTTGAACGATCTTGAGAAACTTCGTAATGACATGGCTAAGTCATCAAAAGAATCAAGTGAAGTAGAAAACTCAGCTATGGTTATGGATTTGCACAACCAATAAGTTGAATTGAAGAGTACCAGTTTATGCGTTTTATTATGCGAGCTATATTGAAGTTACTAGGATGGAGGATCGAAGGCGATCTTCCTGCCTTTAACAAGTGCGTTATTATATTTGCTCCGCATACATCGAATTGGGACTTCGTGCTTATGCTTATGACGCGCTTCTGCTTCAAAATGGATGTAGCTTTCTTGGGAAAGCATACCCTTTTTAAACCGCCGCTTGGCTGGTTTTTCCGCTGGGTTGGTGGTATACCTGTGGTGCGTTCAAGCAAAAATGATGTAGTACAGCAGGTTGTTGCTGAAATTAAAAACAGGGAAAGTATACAGCTTGCGTTAGCTCCAGAGGGGACTCGCAGTAAGACTCAACATTGGAAAAGTGGTTTTTACCATATCGCTGTTCAAGCTGGGGTACCAATTGTCTTTACCTACTTGGATACCAAAACGAAAACTATAGGTGTTGGTCAGTATATACAACCGACTGGAGATATCCGGTCGGATATGGCCAAAATCAAGGACTTTTATAAAGATAAAGCAGGAATAAGGCCAGAGTTAGCTAGTGAAATACAAATTGAGGATAAAAGACAATCACAATGATATGACTGTGTTCTTCCGTATTCAGTCATTATTTTTTGTTACGCTATTATTAAGCGTTTCATTTCTTTTTAATTTTTCTGCTGAAGCCGCAACAAAAGTTTCTGAAAGAATCCGATTCCACTCATTGACCATTGAGGATGGCCTGAGCCAAAGCACCGTTAACAGTATTACTGAAGATCGCTTTGGTTACATGTGGTTTGCTACTCAGGACGGTTTAAACCGTTACGATGGTGTTTTATTCGACCAAATAAAACACATTCCCAATGATGCCTCATCCTTGGCCTCGCCATCGATTGAAAAGTTAATTTATGACTCTATGGATACGATGTGGGCGTTGACTGCGCAAGGTATTGATAGCGTAGATGTTAATGACTTGAGTGTTACACACTGGATGTCTGAATTAAAGCTGTTAGCAGATGGTGGTAAGGATGTAGAGCTCGAAGTAGAGTCCATAGCTCTCATGCCAGACAACACCCTGCTAGTTGTTACAAATCTATTTATAGCCAAAATTGATGTAAATAATGGAGATATTTCTCGTATTGATGAGCTTCAGTCTTTGGTTGATGAGCACACCATTAAAAATTCTTTAGTCATCGAAGACCGTTTTTACTTTGTAGAGGATAGCTGCCTTATTGCCATTTCTCTATCAGGTCTTGGTAAACAGACCAGGTGCTTATCAAGTGACCTCGAACTTGAGTTATTAATTTCTGACAGGGATGAACCAAACCATTTTTTTATTACTGGAGCTAAGGGGTTTGCAACATACTCAATAGAGCAGCAAGAGCTTGTACACTTTCCAATTTTTGACGGACGTACTGACAGCCCAACTAAAGTATTAAATCTGGCCAGTCATAAGAATGGCTACTGGCTTGCTACTGGTTCAGGTTTAAAGTATTGGAGTAATGAAGAGAAAAAGGTAACGGTCGAATACTTTTCAGACTTTACCGATCATTATTCTATAAACAATGATTACAGCATGGATATATGGAAGTCATCAGATGGATTATTCTGGCTGGGCACCTTATCTGGCGTGAATTACTGGCAGTCAGAACAGCAATTTCTTCACCTACTGCAAAAGCGTGAAGTAATGCAGTTTAAACGGGACAACTACACAACCAGTTTATTAAAAAACCATAAGGGCGATCTTTGGGTTGGTACGGACTCGTCTGGACTCTATAAGTATAGTTCTGATTTTTCTACCTTAGAGCACTATGCTGGACTGAAAGTCGGAGACCAGCTTGTTAAAACGGATTATGTTGCTGGAATGCTTGAGGATCGTTACCGAAACTTTTGGATCATCGCATCAGCCGGATTATTTTTTAGTCCTTTTGGAGAAGATGGCTTCAGTTTACTAAAAGAAGTTTATGATACTAACGGTAAACCGATTACGTTGACTGATATGTCGAGCATTATCGAGGCAAGGAATGGTGATATTTGGTTAGGTGGAGCAGAGGGCTTTTATAAAATTGAAGTTGAGTACACGAATAATAATGATATACAAACCTCCAAGCTAAAATTTATTGATTATACTGATACTGTTCCTGACGTAGTTATGGATACGCGCTACGGGGTATATACGATTTATGAAGACTTACAGGGTTACCTTTGGTTAGGGGGATCAAAAGGGCTTGTAAGGTTTAATCCTATTAACAGCGAAGTTAAATTATTTGAAAGTCATCCTGAGGATACACAAACATTATCCAGTTCAGATATCACAGTAATCTACGAGGATCTTCTTGGTGTACTCTGGGTGGGAACTGTTTCAGGTCTAAACCGAGTAAGATACGATTCTAAAGGCGAGGTTTATTTTCAGCGTATTACTCAGCATGATGGATTTGTCGATGACTTTATCTGTTCAATTTTGGCAGATAATTCAGGCTTTTTATGGATCTCCACAGCTAATGGTCTAGTTAAATTTCATCCGGATAAAGGGACTCCTGCAAATTTCACTTATAAGGATGGCCTTCAATATAACGAATTTTTTACTAACGCAGATTTTGCCGATGATGATGGAAATTTATATTTCGGAGGTATTAATGGAATCACTATGTTTAATCCAGATGAAATCAGCATTCAGAAAGAAGAGAAAGAATTAAAGGTTGTTTCTGTTAAGCATGAGGGCTTGGTCAGTGGATTAACTAAAGAAGGCGACACCTATTTCGCTGATGTCAGTGATGAGGGGCTGGTATCAATTCGACTGTCATCCTTTGATTTCATTAACGAGTCAGAGTACCGTTACAAAATTGATGCTTTCTCTGATGACTGGATCATGTCAAATGGCCCCATCATTAATCTTCATGATATACAAAATGAGAGGCTGCTCATCAGAGCGCAAATACGTCAAAAAAGTGGTCGCTGGGGCGACAAAGAAACTGCGTTATTATTAGCTGTTGAAAAGTCCTTCTGGTCAAGCGCGCATGGGTTTCTTCTATATTTGATGATGTTAACTTTTGTCGTTATTGGAGTGGCTGTTTATCTTTCAAGTTACTTTTCAAAAAGAATTGATCGTCAGGAAAGGAAGTTAAAAGAACGAAAAGCTCAGTCACAGTTATTACTGAGTGAAAAAAAGGCTTTGCTTTATCAAGTAGAAGATTTGCAGTACTCATTATCTGAGCAACGGTATCAGTCTGAGCGTTTGGAAAATCAACTTGAGCAACTTAAGGTTAACGATCAGCTTACAGGTTTCAAAACTAAACATTACTTAAAACAGCATATTGGGAAAGAGTTAGAAATTATTGGTAACACCTGGGTAGAGAACGATGGTATTGCAGGAGTATATCTTGGTGTTTTTGCTGTTGATATTGATAACCTTGCGATGATTAATAAAGAGTATGGACATTTATGTGGCAACGAGGTGTTAAAGCAGGCTGCAGAGTGCCTAAGAACAATCAGCTATGGTACAGACACACTGGTAAGATGGCAGGGCGCTACGCTGCTAATTCTTAGCCGAGGTATTGAAAAGCGTGAGCAAATGATTTTGGCTGAAAAAATCCGCTCTATTATTGCCTCTAGAAAGTTTGACCTGGGTAATGGTGCGAGTATTGATGTTACCTGTAGTGTTGGTTTCGGGCGTTTTCCATTCCTCCAGGATCCTAATGAAGTCATAACCTGGGATCAGCTCATTTATGTGATTGGGCGTGCTTTGTCGGTAGCAAAAAGTAATAGTCGGAATGCCTGGCTTGGCATCTTCACCAATCAATTTTCTCATCCACAGGAAATTAGGGCAAAAATAACAACCGATTTAAGCAGTCTGTTGAACAGTGGACAGCTGGATTATGTATCGTCAATACCTAAGTCCAACAAAATTAATTGGGACACTACCGGCTAATGATGAAGCTGGTGAAGAACAAGAACCAATAGAACTGCTACTGAAAGTCCGGTGATAAAATATCCTTTGTGATGAATAGAGCTTATAAATTGTTGCTCCGCGGCTTCTTCATGTTTATGTACATGAGTTTCTCCCTCACCGTGCTCGTGGCTATGAGGACGATGAATAATGACATGTAAAAGTGTTCCGCTTACGATTGCCTGGAAGTAATCAATAAAAATGTTGTGAAGTCCAAATAGTTGTTTTTCTCCGATATAAAAACCCGCTGTTGTAGCGATAAGCATAAAGCCAAAAACGATTGCAGAACGTCGTGAACCCCATAGAGGGTTTACAATCCACCATAAGCTCAGTCCAACAACCAGACGATGTAAGATAACTGCATAGGGAAGCATCTCATTTCCCTCCACAGTGACCACAGCTGCCCCGTCTATTGCCGAATGTGTCATCAGTCCGGTAATCCCTAGAATTAACGCAATACTATGTGTCTTGTGAGCAAAGCGTCTAAAGGTTATTTCGGCTAATGCTGGGCCGAAGAAGCCGAGTAGAAGCAGTGGGAACAGAGCAAAACCGATGTTACTCCATAACACTGGCAAAACGTCGAAAATAAGCAACGACCCAACTGACACCAGGACGAACGGGAATAAAAAGTCATCCATACGCCTATTCTGGCCAATTACCTTGAGCATCAAAGGGCCTATCAATAACGCGATAAGACTGAGCAGCAGTAGCATCAAAATACCTTACCCGGATTCATGATATTGTTAGGATCAAACGCTAACTTGATACCCTGCATATAGGCAATTTCCTGTTCCGATCGGCTATAAGAAAGATAGGGTTTTTTCAACAGACCAACGCCATGCTCGGCCGAAATACTGCCTCCCATTTTCTGAAGTTCGGAGAATATAAGAGGGTTAACTTTTTCACATGCGGATATAAAGTCTTTATACTCCATATCCTCGGGAGCTAAGATATTGAGGTGTAAGTTTCCATCTCCAATATGGCCAAACCAAATCACTTCAAATGCTGGGTAGTGTTCGGACACAATCGAATCTACCTTATGAAGAAAGTCGGATACTTTATCAGGAGTTACCGCGATATCGTTTTTATAGGGTTTGCGAGAGGATATTGTTTCTGAAATATATTCCCTGTATTTCCATAGCTCATCAGCTTGCTGCTGGCTTTGACTCATAACGCCATTAAGGATTGCTTCATCCTCCAGCCCTGATTCAAAACATGACAGGGCTCTTTCGATAATTTCTTCTGAAGTTGCATCGAACTCCAACAAACAATAGAAAGGGGCTTCACTTTCTACCGGTCTTGGTAAGTTATGATGCTTCATTACTTTTTCCATCGCCTTGTCAGAGAAAAACTCAAATGCCGTCAGCTCAATATCCTTTTGGAAAAGATTAAGCAGGGTTTTTACTTTTTCAAGCTCTGGAATAGCCAACAGTAAAACCGTCAAACTTGTAGGCTGGCGTGTCAGTTTAATGGTTGCCTCAGTGATAAAACCGAGGATTCCTTCGCTGCCTATGAAAAGATGGCGTAGATCAAAACCCGTTGCGTTTTTAATCAGGCCAGAATTAAGGTTTAAGATATCACCTTTACCGGTAACTACAGTAAGCCCCATAACCCAGTCTCTGGTTAAACCATAACGGATAACCTTAATGCCGCCTGCATTGGTAGCGATGTTACCACCGATCTGGCTAGAGCCGCTGGAGGCAAAATCCACTGGATAGTACAGGTCATTATCCATGGCAAACTGCTGTAATTGTTCTGTTATTACTCCGGCCTGGCAGGTGACCTGCTGGGTGGATTGCTCAAAGTTTTCTATCTGATTCATTTTGTCAAATGCAACTACGAGCTCATGGTTACTGGCCACAGCACCGCCACTCAGGCCCGTTCGTCCTCCAGAGGGGACTAGAGCTACCTGATTTTTATTGGCCCAGCGAACAATCTCAGCGACCTGATCGGTCGTTTTAGGGAACGCAATGGCTAATGGTGAAATGGAGTAGTTATTGGTCCAGTCTTTACCATATTGTTGCAGTGAGTCGTTATCTGTGAGTAAGCAGTCAGCGTCAAGGATGCTTTTTAAAGCGTCTAGTGAAGATTGCACAAAGAGCTCCATTTGTCTTTGATTTCAAAAGGCTGAGGCATATTTTGCCAGAGCTTTTAAAGAAAAGAAATGAGTTGTCACTTAATCTTTTGGCTGATAAAGCATTCAGACAAAAAAAAGCCCCTGACTTAGTCAGAGGCCTAGAATACATTTCAATCTAAAAGGGTATGGAAAGTGGTGGGTGGTACTGGGCTCGAACCAGTGACCCTCGCCTTGTAAGGGCGATGCTCTCCCAACTGAGCTAACCACCCACATTCCAAAGTGTTCCTCAAGAACGGGGCGCATTCTAAGAGGGGGAGGGCCGAAGGTCAACTGTTTTTTAATAAAAAGTTATAAAAAGTTTAAAATCAACGAAATAGATGTAGAACTTGCCTAATTATTAGACGTTTACTTCAAATAGGTTTTGAAAAAGCCTGACCCTTGGTAGAATAGCGCCAACTTTGATAACTCATTTACATTATGACCGTTAAAACTCGATTTGCTCCAAGTCCTACAGGGTACTTACATGTTGGTGGCGCTCGAACAGCGCTTTATTGTTGGCTCTATGCTAAAAAGCATCAGGGGAAATTTATATTGCGTATCGAAGATACGGATAGGGAGCGCTCTACGGAAGAGTCTGTTCAGGCTATTTTTGATGGTATGAACTGGTTAGGTCTTCAGCACGATGAGGGACCTTATTACCAGACTGATCGTTTCGATAGATACAAAGAGCAAATTGATCATTTATTAGAATCTGGTCATGCTTACCGCTGTTACTGCTCAAAGGAGCGCTTAGATGCATTACGAGAAGAGCAACAGGCTAACAAACAGAATATCGGTTATGACGGTCATTGCCGTGACTTATCAGAAGCAGAACAAGATACTACTAAGCCGCATGTAATCCGTTTCAAGAATCCAAAGGAAGGGAAAGTCGTTTTCAATGATTTGATCAAGGGCGAAATCGCGGTCAGTAATAGTGAACTTGATGACTTAATTATTGCGCGAACCGACGGTACTCCAACCTATAACTTTACTGTTGTAGTTGATGACTCAGACATGAATATCAGCCACGTAATCCGAGGTGATGATCATGTTAATAATACTCCTAGACAAATAAATATGATAAAAGCTCTCGGAGCAGAAGTACCATTGTACGCACACGTTCCTATGATCCTAGGTGATGATGGTAAGCGTTTGTCTAAACGTCATGGTGCAGTAAGCGTCATGCAATATCGAGACCAGGGTTATCTGCCACAGGCAATGTTGAATTATCTGGTAAGACTTGGCTGGTCTCATGGTGATCAGGAAGTTTTTTCTAAAGAAGAGATGGTTGAGCTATTTGATCTTAAGGATGTAAACCGAGCGCCTTCAGCATTTAACACCGAAAAATTAAACTGGCTTAATCAGCATTACATGAAAACTCTTCCTGTAGAAGAAGTTGTATCCCATCTAGAATGGCATATTGAACAAGCAGGTATAGACACTAGTAAGGGGCCTGATATAAAAGAGCTGATACCTGTAATGGCTGATCGCGTTAAGACTCTGAAAGAACTGGTTGGCGCCGTGAGTTATTTCTATCAAGAATTTGATGAGTTTGATGCAAAGGCAGCCAAAAAACATTTACGTCCTGTTGCCAAAGAACCATTGGAAACAATAAAGCAAAAACTGACTGAACAAAATGACTGGTCTGCTGATAACTTGCATAAGCTGGTCAGTGCTACGGCAGATGAACTTGAGATTGGTATGGGCAAAGTCGGTATGCCTCTAAGAGTAGCTGTAACGGGTTCAGGAATGTCGCCTGACCTTGGAATTACTCTTCAGTGGGTAGGCAAAGAAAGAGCTCTTCAACGAATTGACAGGGCTTTGAATTTTGTTGCTGAACGTGAGGCACAAAGTTAAGACTTTAATCATCATGCATTAAAAAAGCCTGCTCAATGCAGGCTTTTTTACAAGACGGTAAAAACCTATTTTTGGGTAAGCTTCATACCCGCTTTGTCCTGAACACTTTTAATTGCTTGGACAACATCCTCAGCGTGAACTCCATCCAGGTTATCAACACCAGCAGTGATTGTGTATTTCATACCGCCTGCGAAGAAATCTGCGGCAATTACTGAACGCCAGTTTGAAAGAGGGAAGACCTGGTAACATTTTGTATTACTGCTACAGGTATGGTGCGTGTAGCCACCCACTTTATAATTATCAGTAATTTGTTTGTATGTTTTACGTTTTAGTTTTGAACCAGTTCTATACAGAATTGTTACGCTTGCCAGATCTTTTTTGCTTTTATCAATACTAAAGCTTGATCGCTTCGCCTTATAGCCCGAAACAACCATATGTACATCATCATTTTTAATGGTATAGCTAACATAGCCCTTTGGCATGAAGTTTTCTTTTAATGTCCAGTCGGAAGGAACTTTCATATAGTTGTCACCGCCAATGTTAGCCTGGGTGTATGTTTTAGCCTTCTCGGCCGGAGCAGCCGGAGTTTTTGCTTCTTTTTTTGGTGCTGAAGTACAGGCCCATAGAAATAATGTTCCTACTGTGATGATACCAAGATTTTTTAAATTACTTTTTGTCATTAATGCCACCTGATGAATAATAAGTTAGTAAATGTCAATAAATTAAGCCCAGTGCTCATTAAATGAGTCTTGTTCTGCGGCTTTAAAACGGCTTCCTGGTGCCAAAATATGCATCTGCAATCCAAATAACGAGATATAGTCACCGCTTCCTGCTGTTCCCATTGATGAATATTGCAAGTTGCTGGGATCTATGAGGGTTGCAGAACCTTCCCCGTAAACTTGCAGTTCCTCCCTGGGACTTATGAACAAGGCAGACCCTTCGTCAATACCAATCCCTATTGTAAAGGGATTATAGGATAGAGCTGTTAATAGCCGTCCTAGTCTACCGGGTTGCTCAAAGTGATAATCCAGCATAAAACGATTTGTTAAACCAAGCCCTGGAGCCATTGTTACTCCTCCATGCCTGGGTGTGATTGAGTCTTCACCGCCAGCAATCATGTGCTCGCTAAGCAGCGCAGCTGCTCCATAGCTTCCCGCAACATGAACACCATCAGCATTTAACTTTCTTAACTGCTTGGCTATTGCTGTTCCCCCAATAATAGTCGAAATCTGTAACGGCCGCTCACCAATAATAATTATAAGATCTTGGTTATTAAGCTGGCTTACGATACTTTCATCGCTTGCTTCTTGCCTGGTACCAACCTTTATTTCCGAGCAAGAACTAAATCCGTTTTCTATTAAAGTATTTTGCAGACTATGTTCAATATTGTCTTCGCTAACACTCAATACGGCGGCCGACGCTTCAGCTGTCAGACAGATACCTCTTATCTGTTCGGCAATCTCATTCGTTATCTGGTGCTTGCATCCACCTATAGGAATGATATATCCCCGATCATATTTACCGCTACCTGATGATGGCATTGGCATACTCCATGGGCTTTATGTATGTCATATCGCTATCGGTGTAAGCACCTCTAGCTTTTAATACTAGCACCAACAATTGACAAAAAATGTGCATGAGTTGGTGCTACGCGTAAAAAAACTTGACACTTTAACCAATAGACTTTTGAAGTTTACTTTATAACTTGTTGTTTTTAATGTAAATCACAAATTATGTATATAATTTATACAAATTAGGGTCGTTGAGGCTGTCAGTTCCTTCAGGAGCTTTACTTCAAATTTTATTATTGGTTAAATGTCCGTCTTCTAAGATAAAAGAGAAGTCTAATGAAGACAAGTTATAAGTATTTAATGATGGCTGCGGTTCTCGGTCTGACCGCATGTCAGCAGGAGTCTGAAGAAAGAACTGAGACTGCTGAAGTTTCGGATGTTCAAGAGGTGACTACTGAAGTCAAGTCAGAGAAACCCGGAACAGGAAAAGCTGAAACGTCTGATATTGACGAACATTCTTATGGTAACCTTGATGAAGTCGATCTTCATCACTTGGATTTGAATTTAACGGTTAACTTCGAAGCCAAGTCCCTTCAAGGTTATGTTGACCTTAGTTTTGAACGATTAAAAGATAACGTAACCGAACTCGACCTGGATACGCGCGATATTACCATTGAGAAAGCACAAATCTGGTCTAGTGGAGAGTGGAAGGATACAACCTTTGAACTAGCTGAAAAAGATCCCGTTCTTGGTTCAGAATTAACCGTAGCTTTAGATGATGAAACTACGAAAGCACGCGTTTATTATCAGACTCAGCCTCAAGCGAGCGGTCTGCAGTGGTTAACTCCTGAGCAAACAGCTGGTAAGAAGCATCCTTTTGTATACAGCCAGGCTCAGGCAATACATGCTCGTAGTTTCATTCCTATTCAAGACTCTCCATCAGTGCGTGTAACTTACAACGCCAACTTGAAAACCCCAAAAGAATTATTGGCTGTAATGAGCGCTTTCAATGAGCCTGATACAGAGCTTGACGGTGACTACTACTTTGAAATGCCGCAGCCTATACCTCCTTACTTGATTGCCCTGGGCGTTGGTAACCTTGAGTTTAAGGCTATGAGTGATCGTACAGGTGTATATGCAGAGCCTAGTCTGGTTGATGCCTCTGTAGCGGAGTTTGAAGATACAGAAGAAATGGTCCGCGTCACTGAAGACATGTTCGGTCCATATCGCTGGGGACGCTACGATTTATTAATTCTTCCACCAAGCTTTCCATATGGTGGCATGGAAAACCCTCGGTTATCATTTATTACTCCAACAGTAATCGCTGGTGATAAAAGCCTGGTTAACTTGATTGCACATGAATTGGCTCACTCATGGTCAGGCAACTTGGTGACAAATGCTACATGGAGAGATTTCTGGCTTAATGAAGGATTCACCAGTTACGTTGAAAATCGCATTATGGAGGAGTTATATGGTGAAGACCGTGCCATGATGGAAAAAGCTCTTGCTGTACAGGATCTGCGTAATGAAGTTCAGGAGTTACCTGAGCGTTACACAGTTTTAAATGTTAACTTGGATGGAAATGACCCGGATGATGCTTTTTCTGGCGTACCGTACGTTAAAGGGCAGATGTTTTTGGTTTATCTTGAAAAGAAATTTGGTCGCGAAGTTTTTGATCAATTTTTAGTAGATTATTTTAATAACCATGCTTTTCAGAGTTTAACTACTCAAGAGTTCGAATCTTATTTAAAGAAGAACTTGCTTGATAAGCACCCAGGTATCGTTTCTATGGATCAAGTTAAAGTCTGGCTACATGAACCGATGCTTCCAGATATGATGCCTAACCCTACGTCTGATGCCTTTACGACCATTGACTCTGAGACAAAGTCCTGGCTTGCAGGTGAGGCCAAGTTAGATAGTCTTGGTTCAGCAGACTGGACCGTGCATGAGTGGCTTCACTTCTTAAATAACCTTCCTGAAGATCTTACTCAAGAGCGTATGAAGCAGCTGGATAGCGAGTTTAATTTAACTGACTCTACTAATAATGAGATTGCTCATGCTTGGTTATTACTATCATTGAAGACCGGATACGATGCAATTATGCCAAGATTGGAAACATACCTTGTGTCTATAGGCCGTCGTAAGCTGATAGTACCTTTATACAAGCAGCTTATGGAAACCGAAGAGGGAGCCCAGTTTGCAAAACGGGTCTATGATATTGCTCGTCCAGGATATCATCCGTTAGCGCAGGGTACTCTTGATGAAGTAATCAACAAGTAATTAACTCAAAGGCTTTCTTCGGAAAGCCTTTTTTTTCTGAAGCTCACTCTACTAGCGAGCTTATGTATATTACTTTAACTAAAAAGGACAGAATAATGGCATTCATGAAACCGCTTCCAAAAGATCTACATCCGGAGCTAGAAAAAGATTTTGCAATTTTTGAAGATATACTGGGGTTTGTTCCTAATAGTTTACTGACGATGCAGCGTCGTCCCGATATTGTAAAAGGGTTTGGTGTATTAACTAAAGCGGTCATGTCGCCAGATGGAGATGTTGATCTTGGGTTTAAACGTCTTCTGGCGCATTTTGCCAGTCGCGCTGCTGGCTGCCAGTATTGCGAGGCACACTCTTTGGTTGCAGCGAAAATTCATGGCATCAGTGATGAGAAACTTGAACAGATTTGGGATTATAAAACCAGCAACCTATATACAGATGCAGAGCGAGTGGCACTGGATTATGCGTTGGCAGCAGGTTCTGTGCCGAATGATGTTGATCAGGACTTGATGGATAAAATGAGACAGCACTGGACAGAGGATCAAATCGTAGAAATATTAGGCGCTATCTGCCTTTATGGTTTTCTTAACCGGTGGAATGACTCTATGGCTACTGAGCTGGAAGAAGCACCAACTGAAATGGGCCAGAAGATACTGAGTAAAGGGGGCTGGGACGGTAAACGCCATAAGTAGGAGGGGGTTTTATGCCTTGTTGGCTTCAATTTCGGCAGATAAAGTCGTCAGAACCGTAATAACCTTCATTATCTTGGAAAGAGAAGCGCTTTGACACAGCATTCTGGTCACTTGAATTTTACAGGTAAATCAGTGATATTGCTTCTACAGTGCTGGCAAAGGCAGCTAACTTAACAAGACGAGGAAAGCAGGATGGCTGGAAAATATGTGATCTCAAAAGGTAATGACGGAAAAAGCTATTTTGTGTTAAAGGCTGGTAATGGTGAAGTGATTCTACAAAGTCAGGGCTACTCGTCACGATCGGCCTGTGAAAATGGTATAAATTCAGTTCGTAGAAATTCGCAGGATAGTGACCGCTTTGAAAAGAAAAAGGCAAAAGATGGCCGGTTTTATTTTGTACTAAATGCTTCTAATGGCCAGCAAGTGGGGAAAAGCCAGATGTATAGATCGGAAAGCGGCAGAAATAACGGAATATCTTCTGTTACCAGAAATGCTCCTGACGCAACAATAGTAGACGAAGTTTGATTTGAAAAAGCCCCAAAAGGGGCTTTTTTTTGCTAATGGTTATGACCACTCTTTGAGGTAAGATAATCCATAACCGCAAAAAGTAGACCGGATATAACAAACACACCGTGAATTAACAGTTTCCATTTTACAATCTCCAGACTAATAGTCCCGTCATTGTCGAGTTGCATATAAGTTCTCAATAAGTCGATACCAGAAATAGCGACAATAGAGCTGATTAGCTTAACCTTTAGCGTAGAAAAGCCTACTTTACCCATCCAGCCAGGTTTGTCTTCATGCTCCGCGACGTCAAGCTTTGAAACAAAACTCTCATAGCCACTGAAAATAATAATTATCAATAGATTGGCCAGTAAAGTCATATCGACTAAAGCTAAGATCCCTAAGATGGTATCTGTTTCGGTTAAGCCACCGAAGTGACTAATTAAATGCCACAATTCTTTTGCAAAACCACCAAAAAGTACTGCTATTGATAGTATCAACCCGACAAAAAATGGAGCCAGGATCCAGCGACTGCTAAAAATTCCTGCTTCAAATATATGTTCAACCTTTTTCATTTAATATCCTAAGTATCATTGTATTTTTATTCGCTGATATTGTAGACAATAGAACAATCCTGTAAATAATTAAGTTAGGGCAATGATGTAACAACTTTTAACACGTCATAAAATTGTATTTTTTGTGTCATAAAGTCGTATTCGGGCGCCCTTATTATCAATATAGTTTTCATAAACCCTGAGGCACAATAATGGGGAGCAAAAAACTCTATATCTTTAGGCATGGTAAGTCTGACTGGAAAACAAAATACACAACAGATTATGAGCGGCCCCTGGCTGATAGAGGAATTGAAGCGGCTAAAAATATTGGTGCTCACCTGTCAAAGATTGGTCAGATACCAGACTATATAGTATCGTCAAGCGCTAAACGTTGTTCTGACACCGTTAATCTAGCAGTAGTGTCTGGCGGATGGGATAGTTCAATTAAGACAACGCGATCGCTTTATTTAGCTGGTGTTGAGGAGACTATAGAGGTAATACAGACCCTTCAGGTGGACGCTAAGCGTCTTATGCTTGTAACTCACGAGCCGCTATGTTCCAGCTTGGTTTCCGAGCTTTGCATGGGAGCGAATGTTAAATTTCCTACTGCCAGTATTGCCCGACTTGATTTTAAGATTAAGGATTGGTCTGAAATTGATAGTGATAAAGGACAGTTGGCCTGGCTATTGACTCCAAAAAGTGTATTTGGGAAGTAAAAAAGCAAAAGCGGGATTCCGCTTTTGCTTATACTTATCTAGAACTAAAAGTAGAAGTGAGCAAAAGCCGCAATATTATTTCCATCGAACTTAAGAGTAGAGTCACTGTGCTGATAACTAATGTCAGTATAGCGTACACCCCAGCCCCATCTATCGTAGTTATTTTCATACTCCAGAACTAAACCAGTCGTATCGTCAAAGTCTGCTGTACCACTGATATACGGCAGGTCGATATCAAGTTCCGGGTTCATTTCGTGAGTAAAACCACCACCAAAGTAGTGACCATTAACGTTATAGGCTGCTACAAAAGTTAGCGGGAATCTATTAAAAGTTGCATCACCATTAGCTGCGAAGGTTCCGCCTGTCTTGTAACCAGTTGTCCCTTTCAATGCCCAAGTTTCAAAGTCTAAACGAACACCAATATCAACCCAGAAACCTTCTCCAGCATCAACGTCATCAGATGAGCCATCATCAAAACGAATATCTTCAATCATCGTATCGCCACCAAAGGCTAGTCCACCACCCAAAATACCATTGGTTTTCACTTCTGCGTGACTATTGGCCGCAAGACCTAATGTAATTAACAATAATGTTTTTTTCATATTTATATCCATATTTTCCATTTTAAAAGCAGGGCGTATTATAGGTAAACTTTATCAGTTAACAAGCTTGAACTCCTTCCAAATGCCCTCATTAATAGACATAATAGAGGTAACAATGCCAGTATTGATACATTATGAGTAACGAGCGTAAGTTTAATGAAGAAAAAGACCATGGGTTAGCGGTAGCTGAGGCAAAGCCGAAGCTAAAAAAGCCCCCTATGTATAAGGTCATGATTTTAAACGATGATTACACTCCCATGGATTTTGTAGTGGAAGTATTACGGAAGTTTTTTTCTATGGATCAGGATCAGGCTACGCGAGTAATGCTTCAGGTTCATAATGAAGGTCAGGGAGTTTGCGGTATTTATACCCCTGATATTGCGGAAACTAAGGTCGTCCAGGTCAATGAGTTTTCGCGCTCTAATGAGCATCCTTTACTATGTGTAATGGAGCCAGAAGAGGAATAGCTTAAATATGGTCGGCGATTGAGCTGACCTGGCAAGAAGAGGTTATCATGCTTGATAAAGAATTAGAGCGCTCTCTGAATAAGGCTTTTCACCGAGCTAGAGAGTATCGTCATGAGTTCATCACCATTGAGCACTTAATGCTGGCGCTATTGGATAATAAAGATGCAGTAGAGGTGTTAAAGGCCTGTTCGGTCGATCTTTCCAAACTTCGTGACGAGCTGGAGAACTTTGTGGGTAAGACCACACCACAGTTCTCTGAAGACAACGATGAGTATGAAATTCAGCCTACTATCGGTTTTCAGCGTGTATTACAACGTGCGGTATTTCATGTCCAGTCATCTGGAAAAGAATCCGTAAGCGGAGCCAACGTTCTTGTTGCAATGTTCAGTGAACCAGAGTCACAGGCCGTCTATCTGCTTTCCAAACAAGACGTTTCCCGACTCGACGTTGTGAACTTTATTTCACACGGTGTGGCTGATGAAGAAGAGTTTGATACATCAGAAATAGAAGATGATGTTCAACCAGAAGAGTCTGCTGAAGCAAAACCACTTGATCAGTATGCTATAAATCTCAATCAATTAGCCGAAGAGGGCAAAATTGACCCTTTGATTGGTCGAAAGCATGAGGTCGAGAGAGTGGTTCAGATTCTATGCCGTCGTCGAAAAAATAACCCCTTGCTTGTCGGTGATGCCGGTGTCGGTAAAACGGCTATTGCAGAAGGGCTGGCCAAACGAATCGTGGATGAAGATGTACCCGAAGTTATTTCTGATGCAGTAGTATATTCTCTGGATTTAGGTGTTCTACTCGCTGGTACGAAATATCGTGGTGACTTTGAAAAAAGATTAAAAGCAGTTTTAGCACAGCTGAAAAAAGAGCGTCACGCCATCCTTTTTATTGATGAAATTCATACGATTATTGGAGCAGGTGCAGCCTCAGGTGGCACTATGGATGCATCTAACCTTATCAAACCCGTCTTAGCTAACGGTGACTTGCGCTGTATCGGTTCTACGACTTTCCAGGAGTACCGCGGTATTTTTGAAAAGGACCATGCTTTGGCCAGACGTTTTCAGAAAGTAGATGTTAACGAACCCAGCATTTCGGAAACTGTGTCTATTTTGGAAGGTTTAAAAGAACGATATGAGAAACATCATCAGGTTAAGTACACGCCGTCAGCACTGAAGTCAGCTGCTGAGCTCTCTGCAAAATACATCAATGATCGTCAGTTACCTGACAAGGCTATTGATGTGATTGATGAAGCTGGCGCCCGCCAGCGTATACAGCCTGATGAAAATCGTAAAAAAGTTATCGACACCACCGATATTGAACAGGTTATTTCTAAAATAGCTAGAATCCCTGAAAAAACAGTATCGTCTTCTGACAAGAAACTATTACGTAATCTGGATAGAAACCTGAAGATGGTTGTTTTCGGCCAGGATAAGGCTATTGATACATTATCTGAAGCGATTAAATTATCCCGTGCAGGTCTTGGACAAGAGAATCGTCCCGTTGGCTCTTTTCTGTTTGCTGGCCCTACTGGGGTGGGTAAAACGGAGGTTACTCGCCAACTTGCCAAGCTAATGGGGGTTGAATTAATCCGCTTTGATATGTCTGAGTATATGGAGCGACATACTGTGTCGCGTTTGATTGGCGCGCCTCCCGGGTACGTAGGATATGATAAGGGCGGTCTTCTGACAGAAGCCGTTAATAAGAACCCACATGCTGTTGTTCTGCTCGATGAAATTGAAAAAGCTCATCCTGATGTCTTTAATATCTTGCTACAGGTTATGGACCACGGCACTTTGACTGATAATAATGGCCGCAAGGCCGATTTCCGTAATGTTGTTCTTGTGATGACCAGTAATGCTGGCGCTCAGGATCTTATAAGACAGTCTATTGGTTTTAAAGAACAAGATATGTCGCGGAATAATGAGGAGGCGATTAACAAAACATTCTCGCCTGAGTTCCGTAACAGACTGGATGCCATTGTATGGTTCAACTCACTACCGAAAAAAGTCATTTTATCTATCGTCGATAAGTTCCTGACCGAGGTTCAGGGACAGCTGGATGCAAAACAGGTAAATTTACATGTGGATGACGACGCTCGTGAGTGGTTTGCGGAGAATGGCTATGATGTCAATATGGGCGCACGTCCTATGGCTAGACTGATTAGCGATAAGGTAAGAAAACCTCTGGCTAATGAGATATTGTTTGGAGAACTTGTGGATGGGGGCGATGTGTATATTGACCTTAAAGATGGAAATCTGGACATCCACGTTGAGCCATTACGTAAAAAAATAACTCAAAAACAAGGGACAGAGTAGTAGGCCATTCCTTATACAAATAAAAAAAGGTGTTGCTCTTAAGCAACACCTTTTTTTATTCTAACGCCAGGCTGCTAGCCTGCGTTAAAATCTAATTAACGCGCACGGAAGGTAATTCTACCTTTGCTTAGATCGTATGGGCTGATCTCTACTGTTACTTTATCGCCTGTTAAAATACGAATATAATTTTTACGCATTTTTCCCGAAATATGGGCTGTAACAATATGACCATTTTCTAGTTCAACTCGGAACATAGTATTTGGAAGGGTTTCTAATACTTTACCTTCTAATTCAATTACGTCTTCTTTCGCCATCCGGCCAATCTCTCCTGTGCAATTAATTTACAATATGCTTAAAAAATGGGCGTATGATGCACTATTTGGCCCATAATCGCAAAGTATTTTAACACTTTTTAGTTAATCTAAGCTTAACCAGCGTTTGTTCCTAAATACCTCTGCTGGTTTATATTTTACTTTATAATTCATTTTTTGACACCCTTTGACGTAGTACCCGAGGTAACAGTAAGGAAGGTACATTCGCTGACAATATTCTATACTTTTTAGTATGATGAAAACACCCAGGCTTGAGTACTGTGAGCTGGTATCAAAAAAGGAATAAACCGCTGATAGTCCATCATCGAGAACGTCAAGGCAAATAACCGCAACAAGTTTCTCCTCATCTCTAACTTTAAGAAGAATGGTATCGCACCAGTCTGAAAACAAAAAGTCAGTATACTGTCTTTTTGAGGGTGGAAACATATCGCCATCACGGTGCCGAATTTTTATGTAGTCCTCATACAGCTGGTAATCTTCTTCCTTAAACTCGGGAGGCGCCATGCTAACACTCAAGTGTCGATTGTTACGTAATACTCTGCGTTGACTTTTACTCGGTTTAAAATGCTCTGTTAGTACACGATATGCCCAACATGCGGAGCAGCCAGGGCAATGGGGGCGATAAACGTGTTCGCCACTACGTCTAAATCCTTGGCGACTTAACTCTGAATAAAGTTCACTGCTGAGTAGGAGACTGGGGTCAGCAAAAACCGATACGGCAATCTTATTATCCAAGTAGCCACAAGCATGCTCCGGCCCTTTAAAAAGCCGTATGTGTTGTGTGGTTTTTTCCTTGTTACTCATGCTGTTAGAGTACTACTGTTGAAATATATTTGCTACTACCTTAGCGCCAGTCGGTTAAGTCCCTGGGGTTCCACATACCAGTAGGCTGAACCCAGTTGATATGCTTGTCCAGGAGATCTAAAAACTCCACTCTAGGTAGATCAACAGCTCCCATACTATATAGGTGCGGGTTACCAACCTGGCTATCCAGCATGAGAAAGCCCTGACTTTTGAGGTAATGCCCCAAATATACTAATGCGAATTTAGAGGCATTAGCTGCTTGACTAAACATAGATTCGCCAAAGAAAAAGCGACCTATGCTGACACCGTACAAACCGCCTACCAGCTGTTCATTACTCCATACCTCTATGGAGTGGGCGAAGCCCTGCTGGTGCAGGTCGATATAGGCTTGCTTCATTTCAGGCAGAATCCACGTTTCAGGCTGCTTAGCCCTCGGTGCGGCGCAACCCTCGACCACTTCATTGAAGACTTTATTTAAGGTGATGTGATAAGGAGACTTTTTAAGTTCTCTCCTCATAGAACGAGAGATATGAATATTCTCAAGAAAGAAAACACAGCGTGGATCTGGAGACCACCAGAGTATTGGCTCGCCTTCAGAGTACCAGGGGAAAATACCATGACGATAGGCTTCAACTAATCTTGGTAGCGATAGATCGCCTCCTATGGCCAATAAACCGTTAGGTTCCTCTTGTGCAAGATCTGCATCAGGAAATTTAGGAGACTCTCCCAATAAAAAAACTTGGTTGGTCATAAGGTATCGTAATTAGAATTTGTTACAGTTTACTATAAAAGTTGAAATGACTTTAAGGGCTTTGCACATCTCTGTAATCTGAAATATTGGTTAGATGTTATTTTCAATATAATAGGTAATGGTTGGATTAATTATCCCGAGCTCTGACAAAGGGAACTTTATTCCATAAAACTCGGTTTTATTTGCCTCGAGTTCTCCCTGGGAATAAAACACTAAGTCTCATTTTTGTATATCCAAATTGATTTTCTTAGCTAGCTCCCCATAATCTATAGGTGAGTCCGTTACACAGAGTTTATTCATGACCTTTTTCCGTAAAATTCTTGGGCCTGCCCAAAATAAGCCTTCAGAATTGCCCCATATTGAGGGTGAGCAGCTGTATTGCAATTATTTTGAAAAAACCCCTAACTGGGGAGACAGTATCAATAAATATTTGCTTGAAAGAATATCAGGGAAAGATATTAAAGTAGACTCAGGGCGTCAGCATATCCTGGGTGTGGGTAGCATTCTACGTCAGGCCAATAGTAATAGTATTGTCTGGGGATCTGGGTTTATATCTAAGAAGGGTAATATAAAGTGTAAGCCTTTAAAGGTATGTGCAGTACGTGGCCCCCTGACAAGAAAGCTGTTGAGGAAGAAAAAAATTGACGCACCTGAAGTTTATGGTGACCCTGCCTTATTAATGCCTCGGTTTTATTTTCCCAATATAGAAAAACAATACACCCTTGGCGTTGTCCCTCACTACCGAGATAAAGATCATCCATTGCTAAAAAAGTTAGCCAGTGAGGGTGCTAAAATACTGGATATTTCAAAAAGCTCAGAAGCTTTTATTGATGATCTTTTAGAGTGTAAAAATGTTATTTCATCCTCGCTTCACGGTCTTATCGCCTCAGACAGCTACGGTATTCCTAACCAGTGGGTAAAATTTTCAAATGAGTTGACTGGGGGAGGTTTTAAGTTTCAGGATTATTACCATTCTATTGAACAGTATGAGCAGCGACCCATACCGGTTGAAGAGTTAACCAATATGTCGTTAACAGATATTGTTCATCGGTGTCAGCTTAAACCGATTACTTTGGATCTTGATAAGTTACTGCAGGCATTTCCTGCAGCTGAGCGGCAAAAGTAGATAGTTCTTTAGGCTACTTCACCTGTATGACATCGCTCCATCGACTGGTATAGCGTGGGGATCTGGAGTTGCATCGCATAGCCCAGCGCTTTGCGAAGCCCAGGCTGCCAAACTTAATAGTATCCTGCCCATATTTAGCATTAATTGAGTCCAGACTGCTCATGAGTTCTGGGCGTTGAGGAGCTTTATTAAAAATATCGGACTGGTACCCTTTGCTTGGAACTAAACCTAATAGCGTCACACCGGCCTTTTTATAGTGGCATCCTTTTCTGTAGATACCCTGTAATCCCAGTTCAATAGCTTTCAGGAAAAGGCTTGTATCGTCGTTTGGCTCGGTAAAGGTTAGCGTTTTACTTAAGTGCTGACCATCGCGGGTATACAGGAATAGTTGAATGCTGGACGCCAGGGAGGACTGTAGACGTAACTTTTCACAGCATCTTGTTGCATGGTAGGCGAGGGCTTCTTTTAAATCTTTATACTCGGTAATGGTGTTGCCAAAAGAGCGTGAGTTAAGGATTGATTGCTTTGGTTGTGGCAGCTCATCAAAAGCAAGGCAGGGCTGGCCCCTTAGCTCTAAGATAGTTCGCTCCATATTAACCGAGAACATGCGCTGTAGAGTCTTATATTCAGCATTATGCAGCTCCCACGCGCTATTAATACCATGGAGGCGAAGTTTTTGTGAGAGCCGTCGTCCTATACCCCAGACCTGATCAACCCGCATTCGTCTCAGGGCCCACTCCCGGTGTCGTGTGTTGCTTAAGTCAACGACGCCGTGGGTAGATACTTTATGCTTTTTGGCATAGTGATTGGCGACTTTGGCCAGAGTTTTCGTTGGACCCAGACCTATGCAGATGGGGAGGGACAGCCACTCATTCACGGTATCCTTTAAGGTTCTGCAGTATTCGGTCAGATCGTTATTAAAGCCATCAAGCTTAAGAAATGACTCATCCACGGAGTAGGGGGAAACCTTGTCTGCAAACTGGTTTAGAACCCAGTTGAAGCGTTGCGAGATATCGCCGTATAAACCGTAATTTGATGAAAAACACTCGATGCGATGCTTTTTAACCAGGGACTGTATTTGGAAGTAAGGGGCCCCCATTTTTATGCCTAACGATTTTGAGCGATCGCACATAGCGATCGCACAGCCATCATTATTACTCAGTACAATAACCGGTTTATTCTGTAAATCTGGACGGAATAATCGCTCGCAGGCTACATAAAAGCTGTTAACATCACAAAGTGCATAGGTGCTTTCACTCATCGTAAGCTCCGAGCTAAGCCAGTAACCACACCCCAGATCATTAGCTCATGCTCGCCAGTGATCTGAATATTGGGGTAGTCAGGATTTTCAGCTTGCAAAGTCAATGTGTCAGACTTTTTGAGCCGTTTTACTGTAAACTCGTTATCCAGTAAGGCGACCACTATATCACCATCCTTCGCGCTGACGGACCGATCCACTACTAGAATATCACCTTGGAATATACCTGCACCAATCATTGAGTCGCCTTCAACGCGAGCGAAAAACGTTGTGGCCGCATTTTTAATTAATAGCTGATCAAGACTTAACGTTTCTTCCATGTGCTCATCAACAACACCAGGAAAGCCAGCGGATACTCTGCCTGAGTATAGAGGGATATCGGAGTAACTACCCTGGGGCTTTAGTATGGAAACTTTGCTCATGATAATTGGTTCTATTAAGAGGTGTATTATTGAAACAGTTACAGGTTAGCATATTGTCTAAAATTGGTCAGCTAGCTTTGCAAGCCATCCCTCAAGTTTCATTAGGAATAGATCCCTTGGAGTGTAACAAATTGTACAAAACGGATAAAATTCTTCTCAAATGTGAATTGTTCCATTATTATAATTTGGCCGAACGGTTCTATCGGTGAATGAAAGTAATAGGGGAGATTAAAAACAATGACAAAGCAAAATATTATCGCTAAGGCGGTAAAACTTGCTCTTTTTGCCACAGCTTCAGTGGCCTTTTCAACAACAGCTTACGCTGCTGAAGAGGGAGATGATGAGGAGCAACAGGAAGAGCAGGCGGGAGTAGAGGTAATTACAGTTGTAGGCTCGCGTCTGAAAAGAAATAATGTTGAAGGTGCGTCACCTGTATTAATAATTACTAGTGATGACATGAAGGAGCAGGGACACACTACAGTTTACGACGCTCTAAACGATCTAACCATCAACAACGGTATTCAGATTGAAGGTCCAGAGTTTTCCAATGGTTTTACGCCTGATATTCGTACATTAAATATTCGTGGTTTTGGTGTGGGTAACTCGTTAACCTTGATCAATGGTAGACGTGTTGCGAACTACCCAGCAGCGTATCAAGGCTCCAGCTCTGCGGTGAATTTTGGTGCAATTCCACAGGCTGCAATTGAACGCATTGAGGTTCTAAGTGGTGGTGGTTCATCTATTTATGGTTCAGATGCTGTGGCAGGTGTTATTAACATCGTCCTGAAAAATGATGTTGATGAAACAACTCTAAACGTTGTTTATGGTCGCCCTGTAGAAGCTGAAGGTGATGATTACCGTATTGACTTGACCACAGGTGCAGTTTCTGGAAATGGTAATTTCACAATAGGTATATCTTATCGTCAAACGGATCCAATTAGTGCCGGTGACTATGATAAGTACGATTCAAATGATGATTACCCATACCAAGACATCGAGCCATCAACACTAAACTTTGACACGTACGTCCTTGATAGGTTTGCAGGCCAGTTAGTTGATCCGGGTGATCAGTGTGAAAACTTTGGCTCACAGCGTTTCTTGTATTCAGAATCTCTAGGTTACTTGTGTGGCCGTGATAATATTGCGCTAACTAATTTCCGTAACGAACGTGAACAGCTTTCTGTATTTGCGAACGGAACTTATAACGTAGGTGAAACGGAGTTATTTGGTGAACTTCTATATAACTCCAGTGAGTCGACGGTAGACCGTTACAGCATTTTTATTCAAGATCGAATTTATAATGGTTCTGAATACTATACTGTGCTTCGAAGCTTCTATGAAGAGGACTTGCAGCGTTCGCTAGATTCATTCTATGAAGATGATTCATTTAATGTTTCATTCGGTGCCCGTGGCTACATTGGTGAACATGAATGGGAAGCTTCTGTATACCGTAGTCAGTATGAATTAGAAAGTAGCCGTGTACGCTTTAAAGCACAAGAAGCTATTGATGTATTCTTTGGTGACTTCTTTACCTATGTAGGCTCAACACCAGTATTTTTTGGTAACGGCTCATTTGGCTTGTTTGATAACTTGTTCGCACAGATAGATGACTCTAACCGAGATTTGGTTAACAGTGCACTAGGGGTTCAAACCTACGGCAATGAAACATCCTCAACTGGCACCCAGTTCATATTAAGAGGTGACCTATGGGATATGGCTGCTGGGCCTGTATCATACGCCGCTATACTTGAGTATGAAAAACAAGAACTTAAATTTAAACCTGATGAGTTAATTACTCAGCCGCCAGTGTTCCCTTACACTTCTGGTTCAGGCTGGTTAGGTTTAACAGGCTATGATGGTGAAGGTGATAGAGACCGAGTTGCCGTTGGTATGGAAATGAATGTTCCACTACATGAAACATTTGATTTAAATGTTGCGGCTCGAGCTGATAAATATGACAAGGATTCATCGTCAATTGGTACTCGTGTGACACCTTCGATTAAGTATGAATGGCGTCCAACTGACAGCGTCTTATTCCGTGGTGGGTATTCAGAATCTTTCCGTGCACCGGACTTAGTTCAGGTATACAGCCGTACAGGTTTCTATACAACCGTTACGGATTTGTATTCTTGCTGGCAAGGGTTGGGCTCTCCAGACACATTTGATGCAGTGGACGACTGTGTTGGTACTCAAATCTTTGCTCGTCGATTAGGCCCTGGCGAAGTTGGTAATGAGCCCCTTAAAGATGAGACAGGTGATACGCGTTGGGTCGGTTTCGTCTATGATGTTACTGACGACTTAACTTTCCAAGTCGACTGGCAGAAAGTAACACTGGAGGATAGAGTATCTCAGCTATCTACTAGTTCTTTATTGTTCCGTGAGTTTGAGTGTTTAACTGACGGAGTTACAATAACTGGTTCTAGACCATCTCAAGACTTATCAGACATTAACTGTGATCAGGTGTCTAACTTGATTACTCGTGTCTTTAATGAAGATACAGGTGTTGATGAAATTAATTCATTTAACGTTACACCGCGAAATATTTCTGAAGAGTCAGTGGAAACTGTTGATGCGCGTCTATTGTACGGGTTTGATATTGATTATGGTCGCTTTGACTTCCAAATTAACTACTCACACCTACTGAGTCATAAGTTTGACGGAATTGAGTTGAGAGATGATCCAATCCTTGGTGGTTGGGAGCCTCGCACGAAAATTAATGCAACAGCCAAATATACTTATAATGACTTTGGTATGGCATTAACTATGTTACGAGAAGGCTCGACAACGGTTTATGACCCTGGTCATCCATTAGTGCAGGACGGTACCCTGAGTGATCGAGTTCCTCCGCATTTCCGTTATAATTTGACCACTAGTTATAACTGGTCTTCGGACTTCCGTACTCGCCTTACAATACGTGACTTGTTCGACAATGGAGCTCCTAGAGATAGAACCATTGGTCCTAACGCATTCCCATGGTACAACAACTTTGTATATGGTGGTGCTGGTATTGGCCGAGAGGTTTATTTAGAAGCAACCTATCGATTTTAGTCGATAAAAGAAAAGCCCTGCTCAGCAGGGCTTTTTTGAATACTTATAATAATCATACAAATAGTTACATTAATGGATGAATAAATGACAAAGTTAAAAAGCTTACTACTGGTTTTATTACTTTTTCCAATTGTTTCGAATGCTGAAATAACTGTAGAGGACTTTTTTAAGTATAGACAAGCCGATAGCTTAAAATTATCGCCAGATGGAAGATACTTGGCTGTTAGGGGGGAAGTTTCAGGTAAAAGAGAAGTTTATATCCTGGATCGAAAGACAAAAGAGATTAAGCAACGATTTTTCTTTCCTCAAGATTATGAAGCAGGTACTTTTTACTGGGTGTCTGATAAACGGTTAGTTGTAGGCCGTAATAAGAAAGTGGGCCCCTTAGACCTTCCTGCTCAAACAGGTTATTACTTTGGTGGAGATGTTGATGGTTCTGATAAGTACCAAATTTGGCCTCCAAGGAATAAGGCTGGTGCTTCTACCTCTCTTCCGAAGGGCTTTAGAGTTGTAGATACTTTGGACAGTGACGAAGATACTGTTCTGACCGTCATGTATGAAAGAGGATATCCAGGACTTTATGAGTTTGATGTTTACTCAAGCCGCTATAGAAAAATTGATACTGGCGCAGTCAAGGGTGGCAGTATACTTATAGGAGGTGACAACAAAGCTTATGTCAGTATTGGTGTTGACGAAGATAATCAGGATTTAATTCTACTCTATTTAAAAAATTCAGAAGGGAGCTGGGAGAAATTCGCTGAGTTTGAACGTGAAGATGGGATGATAAGCCCCCTTCAGGTCTACGATAATGACAGTAAGCTGATGGTTTTCTCTGATGTAGAAGAGGGAAAGGCAGGGATTTACTCTATTGATTTAAAAACAAAAGAGAAAGCTCCACTTCATATTTTAAAAGGTGATGCCAGTGTCGAAGATTATATTTATGAGTTCAGTTACAACTCACCAAAAATCGTAGGAGTAGAGCGCCAACCAAATTATCCTGAGTCAACATTCTTTGATAAGGATTCTAAGGTATATGCGATTCAGTCAACTTTAGAAAGTGCCTTTCCCGATAAAGTCGTTGATATTAGCCGACCTACACGAGATAACCGTTTTGCAATAGTGCGAGTATCTAACGATCAAGATGCTGGTTCATTTTATTTATTTGATGCTAAGACGAATAAATTGTCTTTCGAAATGAAAAGCTTCCCTTGGATCGACGCTGACCAATTAGGTTTAAGACACCCAGTATCATTCAAGGCGAGAGATGGTTTAGAAATTAGGGGATACCTAACACTGCCAAAAGGGAAAGAAAAAAACTTACCGATGGTAGTTCTGGTTCATGGAGGGCCTTATGGTGTCTACGATCGCTGGTACTATGATTCTGAAGCACAGTTTTATGCCTACAATGGCTATGCAGTGTTACAGGTTAACTATCGCGGCTCTGGTGGAAGAGGGCGTAACTTCGAGTTCCCTTACTATCAGCAAATGGGTCGTGAAATGCAGGATGACTTAACTGATGCTACTCTGTGGGCTATTGATAAGGGAATAGCTGATAAAGATCGAGTCTGTATCGCTGGCGCTAGCTACGGAGCATACGCTGCACTGATGGGTGTGGTGAAGGAACCTGATTTGTACCAGTGCGCTATAGGTTACGCTGGAGCTTATGACATTGAGGTATTTAAATACTCTGATATTTATGAGCGAGAAAGCGGTAGAGAGTTTCTAAATGAAGCATGGGGCTATGATAATGCTGAATTTGCTTATGAACGCTCCCCTGTGAACTTTGTTGACAAGATTAAAGCTAATTTGTTGTTGATTCATGGTACTGGTGATAGAAGAACACCAATTGAGCATTATGAAGTTCTAACAGAGAAGCTGGAAGAAAGTAATATTGCTTATGAGTCTTTGGTTAAGCCAAATGAAGGGCATGGTTTTGCAGATGAAGATAACCGTATTGAGGCATATACTAAAATGCTTGAGTTTCTCAACAGCAATCTGAAAAAGTAATGTCATAAGGACTCGTCAGAATAAAAAGCCGCATACAGCGGCTTTTTTTCTAGAAAACACACTTCAAGCAAGGTGTTTTGCATGAAAATTCGAGTATCCTTCAATAAATCACTAATGAAATAGCGGTTATGAACGCACCCTTCATGTTCACGATAAGAAAGTGGATAGTTTGCATATTTAGCTTCATCACTACGTTTCGTGGGTTTAACTGCTCGATAAGAAAATCGTAAGCTAAACCTTGTGCAATCAACAATCGGAAAAATTTTGGAGGAAACAATTTAACTTTTTAATATAGTTCTTATAATAGTGCAGTCTCTGTCAACGTCCCCATCGATTAACAGGATAAATCATGGGCCTCCTAAGCCTAAGCTCCTGGTTCGAGTCCAGGTGGGGACGCCACTTCTTGCTTTTAGCTTCTTATGCTATAACAATGGTCATATTGATTGTTTAAGGATAGAAGCTTATGAAATTTTTAAAACTATTCGTCTCGTTATTAGTAGTTCTGCCTCTAGTTTTCTCATGCCGAGAACAAAAAGTAGAAACTGTCTCTGATAACTTACCCCGTGATTTTACATTGAGTGCCGGGGAACATGTATTAGTAAACGATATTGATTTTCAATTCGAACGTGTTGCTGAGGATTATCGTTGTCCAAAAGGCACCCAGTGCAACCAAGCTGGGGCGGCAAAAGTCTTAGTTAATTACACTGTGAAGAATAAACCAATTCAACAGGCATTATTAATTGGTGTTACCGACATACCAGAAAGTAAACTGGTGGTTGGAGATACTCAATTTCTCCTCGCTTATTTGAAACCAAGCCCGGCAGCTAATATAAAAATTGATCCTGCCAGCTATGAAGCACATTTCATTGTATACAAAGAAGGTGATCTTTCTGATGCCACGGTTATTGACGTTCGCACAAAGGCTGAATATCAGCAGGGTCACTATGCAGATGCAACCTTACTTCCTCTGGCGACGTTAACTGAAAATATTGATTCGTTAAAATTAGACAAATCTGATCAGATTGTAGTCTATTGTAGAAGTGGAAACCGAGCAGGTAAAGCGAAAGTGGCTTTAGAGAAACTTGGCTATACCAATGTTATTAATGGTGTTAATCAGGATATTACAGGATACGTCACTCAATAAGGACTAATAGGATGTGTTATGGGTAAAGTTATTGGTCTGGGCGGGGTGTTTTTTAAATCTAAAAACCGAAAGTCTCTAGCGGCATGGTATCGTGACACCCTAGGCCTTGAAATAGATCCAAGTTATGGTGGAACTCATTTCATGCAAGCCAATGCACCTAAGAATGCCTACACTGTCTGGAGTCCATTTACTGACAATACGGATTATTTTCAGCCTTCAAGCAAAGAGTTCATGATTAACTTTATTGTGGATAATGTCGATGAATGCCTCACTCAGGTGGTTAGAAATGGAGGTCAAACAGTTGGTAACAAAACTGAGGATGAGTTCGGGATTTTCGGTTGGTTTATGGACCCTGAAGGAAACAAGATTGAGCTGTGGCAACCCAATAAATAAGGGCAGTTTACTGCCCTTATAATAGTTAGTGATTATAACTGGGTTATTCTACCGTAATACTCCGGTCTTCGGTCTCTAAACAGTCCCCACGAGGCTCTGTCTTTTGCCTGAGCATCCAGATCAAATTGGTGGATAATCACGCCTTTGCTGGACTTATCCATTTCTACGACTTTATCGCCAAAATGATTGGTTATAAAAGAGGAACCGTAGAAGGTAAGCTCGCAGCTTTGACCTTGCTCTGTTCCTATTCGGTTAGATGCGATAACCGGAACCATATTGGCGCCACTATGACCCTGCATAACTCTTTGCCAGTGCCCACTTGAATCCCATGTTGGATCCTGGGGCTCGGTACCAATAGCGGTGGGGTAGAAGAGAGCTTCGGCACCCTTCAAAGTCATAATGCGAGCCGCTTCGGGAAACCATTGATCCCAGCAAATTGCCGCGCCAAAGCGTCCAAACCTGGTATCCCACACTTTAAAGCCGGTATCACCAGGACTAAAATAAAACTTTTCCTGATATCCGGGACCATCTGGGATATGCATCTTACGATAATTATCCAGAATTGAACCGTCAGCATCAATCATAGCCAAAGAGTTGAAGTAGGCATTATCTGAGCGTTCAAAGTAACTGATGGGTAGGACCACCCCGAGGCGTTTGGCTACGGTCTTAAAATGCTGTAAAACACGGCTAGTATTATAAGATTCTGCCCAATCAAAGTATTTTGGATCCTGATCCTTACACCAATAGTATCCTGCAAATAACTCCTGGAGCAAAATAACTTGCGCACCACGTTCAGCGGCCTCCTGGACTAGGCTTTCTGCAATCGATATATTTTCATCGAAGTTATCTGTAACAGCAAATTGAGTAGCTGAAAAAGTAACGTTTCTCATGATGTTAACTCTTTATTAGGCAATTATATTGCCGGTTGTTGCATGGTGATGCAGTGTATGCCACCACCACCGATAATTATTTCATTCGCATTGACTTGAGAGACAGTGCGTTTTGGAAATAATTCCTGAATCAAGCTTCTTGCTTCGTCATCTTGCGAACACCCAAAGCTGGGTATGATGATCTGCTCATTAGCCACATAAAAATTAATATAAGATAAAGGTAAACGCTTACCGTTATAGTAGCGCGGTTCTGGCTCATGGATTTCAATAAGTTCAAAACCATGATCCTTTATGACGCCACTGTTGTTGTTATAAATGTCAGCATTTTCACTATCAGAGTGATTAACCCTCTGGCTTAGTACTCTATGTTCATCGATAAAGCAGGCAATATTGTCGACATGACCATCAGTATCCTCATCTCCATATAATCCCTGTGGTAACCATATCATTTTTTCGGCACCGAACACTTCAAGTAATCTGTTTTCTAGTGCCTGCTTGCTTATCGCAGGGTTCCGGTTAGGGTTCAGCAAGCACTCTTCAGTTGTCATCAAGGTTCCTGCGCCATTACCATGTATCGCGCCACCTTCTAAAACAAAGTTCTGTTCCGAGAAAGGGTCCCCAACTTTATCAATGATAAAATCAGCAACTCCTGCATCATTAGCATAAGGATAAAATTTTTCGCCCCAGGCGTTAAACATAAACCTTAGGGCTTTTGCTTTCTCTTCATGTGATATCCATATCGGAGAAAAATCTCTTGCCCAGCTATCATCCAGCGGATATTCAAATACTTCTACGTTTTCGCTTAGAATCTTTTTAGCAAAGCGTAAATGCTCCTTCCTAATCAACATACAAACGGGCTCGGATTCCGAAATAGTATTGGCTACTTCAGCAAAAGCCCGCTGAGCTGTTTCAAGGCCATTTATCCAGATTGACTGACGACAGGGCCATGCCATCCAGGTCGCCTTATGAGGCTCCCACTCAGCGGGCCAGCGCCTATTTTCTTGAGATGCCATAACTAGTCCTCAAGATAGCTGTAGCCATAGATTCCTTCCCGTAGCTCTGCCAGATATTGGCGCTGCTGCGTGAGCTCCAGGTTACTCGCTTTCAGTTGGCGACGATAGGACTCCAGCAGTGATTTAGCATCGAAATCTACATAATCAAGTAACTCATCAACCCCTGAACCATAATCTGTCCCATAGATATCCAGTTCACCTTGCTCTGTAACTCTTAAATCTATGGTATGGGTGTCCCCGAACAGGTTATGCATATCGCCAAGGATTTCTTGGTAGGCACCTACAAGAAAGAATCCAAGTAAATATTCTTCTCCATGCGTATATTGTGGAAGCTGGATTGTTGAGGTGATTCCAAAGTTATTGACATATTGATCCAATACTCCATCACTATCACAGGTTATGTCCTGAATGATGGCGCTCTCAGTCGGTTCTTTGTCTAAGCCCTGTAAAGGCATAACTGGGAATATTTGATCGATAGCCCAGGCATCGGGTAAAGACTGAAAAATCGAAAAGTTTACAAAGTATTTACTGGCTAACTGTTCATTTAATTGAGCCAATATATTTTCCTGCTCTTGTGTTTCAGGCTGTAATCGTTGCTTTATAGCCATTAACACCAGGCGGTGTAGGCGCTCAGCGATAGCTCTTTCAGAAAGGCTAAGAACTTGATGGCTGAACATACCTTGGGCTTCATTTAGGTAGTAGCCTGCATCATGATGTGCTTGTATAAGTCGGGCGTTATCCCCCTGTAGGCTATCCTGATAGGTTACCCAAAGGTTGTGCAGTACAGTGGCACATTCATCCTGGGGTTTGCTGATATCGTGTTGTACAGGTGATTCTGCATCGATAACGTTCGCGACCAGTACAGCGTGATGAGCTGTTAGTGCTCGTCCAGACTCTGTAATGATATTTGGATGAGGTAAATTTTGCGAGATGGACACCTCATGAAATGCAGCTACTACATTATGAGCATACTCTTCAAGCGAGTAGTTCATTGAGCAGTGGCTTTGACTTCTTGTACCTTCATAGTCGACACCAAGGCCGCCGCCAACATCTACAGTTTTAATCGGTGCGCCTAACTGCTGTAGCTCAGCAAAAAAACGAGCACATTCTTTTAGAGCGTTCCGGATGTCATGAATAGAAGTGATTTGCGAACCTAGGTGAAAATGCAGTAGCTGGAAAATATCCAGTTGATCATTATCAATAAGCGTCTCTACCAGTCGAAGAATTTGGCTGGCCGATAAGCCAAATTTAGAGTGATCGCCACCAGAGGTTTGCCATTTTGATTCACCTTTAGAAGCCAGTCTCGCACGCACACCTATGGTAGGTTTAATCCCCATTACTTTGGATTCTTCTAGAAGTAGATGAAGCTCCGACAGTTTCTCAATAACGATATAAACGGTATGACCCAGCTTGCTACCAATTAATGCTGCGCGAAGATATTCCCGGTCTTTATAGCCGTTACAAACAATAGTTGAATTGGTATTTTCTGACATTGCCAGAACTGCCATTAATTCGGGCTTGCTACCAGCCTCTAAACCAATTTGTTTTTGTTGCTTATCAATCTTGGCCTGACTTTTAACTATTTCTTCAACTACTCGTCGCTGTTGATTGACTTTAATCGGATAGCAGATGGTGTAGTAGCCGTTGTAGTCAAACTCATCAATAGCTTTATTGAAAGCCTGGCAAAGACTATTTACACGATGGTGAATAATGTCTCCAAATCGTAAAAGAGCTGGCATCTGGAAGCCCCGCGCTTTTAACTCCTGACAAATAGATGACAAAGTGAACTGGAGCTCGGGTTTCGTTTTATCAGGTGAAACGGTCAGATCGCCTTGCTGATTAAGATCAAAAAAACCATCGCTCCAATAGGGCAGATTATAATAGGCTTTCGCCTGATCAACTGACCAGCTTGTATTTGTATTAGCAGTCATTTATTGCTATCTCTCCATCGCCATGCTCTAAAGTATAGACGCTACAGCGTTAATAAAACAGTTGGATTAACTAATCCACCAGGTACAAAAAAGGCGGTGCCTTAGCCCGCCTTTTTGCAATCTTTCTAATCGCACCTTCAATTGAGGGCATCGATGACGTATTGGGGCAGAGCAAAACTGGCTACATGAAGCTCCGGTGTGTAGTACCGTGTCTTCATATTAGCCTGGCTAAATCGCTCACGAATTTGCTCGACGGACTTTTGTCTCAAGCTAATATCATCGGTACCCCAGGCAAGTGTCATAATGCCGCCGACATAAGTTGGTACGGGGGCTGCATAAAACCAGCGATCCTTAAATAATCCTTCGAAACGATTATAAGTTGTCTGAACTTCCTCTATCTGCATAAAGCTAACGCCATTCTGAGTGGCTAAAATACCGCCGTCAGTGAGACTGTTTTTACAACCTTGGTAGAAGCGGGAACTGAACAACACTTCGCCAGGTCCTTCAGGATCGGTAGAGTCAGAGATGATGACATCAAACTTTTCTTTATTATTGATGATAAAGTCAACGCCATCATCGATAACCAGGTTTACCCTGGGATCATCAAAAGCTCCATCAGAATGTTTAGGGAAGTATTTTTTACACATGTCTACCACGGCTTGATCAATTTCTACCATAGTCACATGTTGTACTTCAGGGTGACGTAATACCTCACGCAATATGCCGCCATCACCACCACCTATGATGAGCACTCGATTAGCCTCCCCGTGCGCAAAAAGTGGAACGTGGGTTAGCATCTCATGGTAGATGAACTCATCTTTTTCGGTAGTCTGTATAACACCATCCAACGCCATAACACGCCCAAACTGATCGTTATTAAATATAATCAGATGCTGGTGCTCTGTTTTGCTCTCAAACAGAATTTCATCAACAATGAAGCTCTGCCCATAGCTTTTATACAAAGTTTCGATAAAACGTTTGCTCATAAGGTACTTTGGTTCTTATTTATTAATTGTGCACTTCGCCACGTAAAATTTCTTTCACCGACACTTCTGATGGTAAGAACGCTTTACGAAGAATTTCCGTAGCTTTATGTGGTTCTGCGTCGCCACACATAAATACGTCAAATGCCGCATAGTCACGTTCAGGCCAGGTATGAACACTGATGTGTGATTCTGCTAGTACAGCAACACCAGAAATACCACCGTTAGGCGTAAAGTGATGCATGTGAATATGGAGCAGGGTAGCACCACATTCAATTACAGCTTCGCGGAAAGCTTGCTCCATTACTTGTAAGTCATCAAGTTTGGAAGCACCCCACAAATCAATAATAAGGTGTGTACCAGCAAACTGCTTGCCGTCTCTTTGGATGAAATGATCGTTTCGCTCATCGTTCTCATTGACGTTTTTAAAAGAAGGCCACTGAGTTTCTGTTGCGCCAGTAGGATCAATCTCTTGGTTATAGTCGAAGTCTTTATACACTTCTTTAATCTCCTCTCATGGGGAAGCCATAAACAAGCTTGTACATGTATTTTCTGGGGGCGTAACGACAGAAACTTCCCAGACCTACTGAGCAGGCTAATTTTCGTTATAGTTCAACGGGTTATCGACATTGTCTCAAGTGCTTTAATTGAGTTGACCGAGACTTATTAACCAGCACAATTTAGACTGTGCTTTATACGCTTTTTTGCTGAAAATGCAACACTTTTCGTTGAAAATATGTATAAAAAACATACAGGGATATTTTTTTCCTTTTAAAGGCCGTTACCACTGAAGTTGAGAACATATTTCATGGGGAAACAGAAGTGCTGCTAACAGCTGAAACTTTGAGATATATTTACTCGTTTTTGAGAGATTGTTAAGTTAATGTTAGCTTTTTGGACTTGATGGACTATTTAGATATAGAAAATATAACAATAATTTATCAATTAAATCAGTGAGATAGTATCTGTGCCGGTTATGTGATTATCTGGAATATTTACATTTTGTACAAAATGCTACAATCTAGATAAATAATAATGAGGCAAAACAAGGGTTGTTTGATAATAACTTGAGTTTGCATATGTCGCAGTAGTGGAGAGAGCCGTGAGTAAGACATTATCTCGTAAAGAATTATCACTGATTGGACGCGAGGGGGAGCGTATTAAAATAGGGTTATCCAATCTTGTGGATGCTTTTCCGAACCATGCTAAAACCATAACTGGCATGTCGAAATGGCTAGGGGCTAATAAATCAACTTGCCAAAGAATGGTTGAAACCATTAATAAAGCCGATACTGGGCTGGAAGTTATAGATTCTCTACCGGGTCCCGCTGGGATCAAAGGGTTTATTAAGCTTGCTGAGAGCAAAGGTAGTAATGAGAGCTTACTGGAAGAAGCAAGAAGTGTTGTCCAACGTTTCGAAAATTTGATTTATGATTTTTCTCGAAGTCACTCAGCTTTAAAAAAACTCATCCGTGAGTCCTCTTCGGTAAAAGAAACCACCAATTCTAAAAGAGATAATCGTGCTGCGCTATTTGAGTCGGTTAAGAAGATAACTGGCGAAACGATGGAGAGCTCTTTCGCTGCTTTCATACTCAAGGAAAGTGAGCAAGATTCAAATTATATTCAACAGTTTACGCTAACTTATTATGACTCATGTGAAACCTCAGAGCATTCGCGTCCACTTATGATGCCGATAGCACCTGTTGAAAACAAAATCTTGTCAGGTGAGCCTGATATAGTTTCACAGGAGCAGGTAAAAGGTAGTAACCTTCCTCTCTTTTCAGTGATCAAAGAATTTACCAGCTCTTCAATTACTGAAAATTTAGATAAGTTTGAGTTGGATGGAGACGTGATGGTTATTCCAACTAAGCTGGGGAGATCCAACCTGAATTTTGGTGCTATTCAGCATTACCCTAAACTGCAACAAAGTCCTTTTCATGGTGGGAAAAAGGTCAGTTGCGTCGGTTTACAGACACGTTACCCAACAAGAATTCAGTATATTGCCTGCTTTTTAGAGAAAACATTTGCGATGCGCAGCGTTGCCAATGCTGGCGTGTATGCTGGTGGTTCTGATATTGCTGGTATCTCAAGCTCAGACTTACTTTGGTATGACCGTTTCCATGACGAAGCTGATCTTCGTTTATCAGAGCCTTATGATGATTTTAATGAGAAACTGGATTATCCGTTAGCAAATGAGCTGGTAGATAACCTTTTCAGCATGTCTGGTTGCCAACGAGATCAGTATACGTGTTTTTTAATGAAAGTAGAGTATCCCATCTGGTCCGCCACCTACAGAATGTTTTTCCAATACGCCGTCGATTAAAGACATAGTATTTCACAACGCACAGCTGTTCTGGTGTGCTTACTCCCAAACATTTTAAGTACCACAAACTGTCGATAAAGTTGACAGTTTGAAGTTAAATCGTGCCAAAACCTAGTCATTTTTGCATTAATTCGTGGGCGTCCACACGAAATAAAAACACTAATATGGTTATAATCAGCAAGTTGCTGGATAAAGAGCTGGGGTTGCAAATGGACAGGAATAGAGAGCATAAAACTGAGCCTATCGGTGAGGATTATATTGCTCTAGATGACTCTACTTATACCCTCAAATATGATGGCCAAAGTATAGCTTTACGTCCAAAAACATTTAAAGTTCTAAAAGTTTTCCTTTCCAATCCCAATAAGGTATTAACCAAAGATTCAATAATCCAAGACGTATGGCCCAGTACAGTTATTTCTGATGACTGCCTGACACAATGCATTGTCGAGATAAGGAAAGTGCTTAAAGATGATGGCCACAGTATTATCAAAACATTCCCCAAAAGAGGTTACTCTTTCAATCCTGGTCAACTAAAGTACCCAGCGACTGATCAAAATAAACGTTTTCGACTTGCTGTTCTAAGCGTCAGCCTTGTGGTGTCCATAGTTTTCGCGATAATGGTGTGGCTATACGGTCCCGAGCGTAAAACAAAGCCAGTTCCTCCCTTAGTTCAGAATAGTATCGCTGTTTTACCCTTCAAGAGTCAGGCTGACTCAGAGGTAGACTACTCTAATTTTGAATTCATTTCAGATGGAATCGTTAGTTTAGTCTCCGAACATACTCAGTTACAGGTTATTTCCAGTAATGCTGCCAGTGAATACTATGAAAAGCTCGATGGTGATCAGTTGATACTTGCTGATGAATTGAAGGCATCACATATAGTGACTGGAGTTTTTAATAAAGGGAGCGGTGGTGATATTCGATTAACAGTACAGCTCATTGAAACAGACGGCTTTCAGGTGGTTTTAACAAAAAGTTTCCATGATGCACTCGAGACTGCGGATTTGCTGCCTTTTTATATTGCTCACTTATTGGTGGAGCATTTTAAAACTGAGCATTTTGTAACTAAAGAAGTTGCTATCAATCAAACTGCCATAGAGCTTTATAAAGTGGGTGAATACTATCTCGATAAACGTGGTGATGATAACATTCTGACCGCAGAGCAGAAATACTCAGAGGCACTCAAGATAGAGCCTAACTATGCCGATGCTTTGGCTGGTTTATCTTCAGTATATTTCTTGAGAGGGCTATCAGGTGAGGATGTCGATGATGAACTCTTAACTAAATCTAAAGATTTTGCCGAGCAAGCGCTAGACATTGATCCCTATCACCCCGTAGCGAATATTAGATTCGCTGATAGTTTGTATCACCTTAATGACATTGGCTTAGAGTTTCAGAGAAACTCATTCGAGAAAGTGATGGTCTACGCACCCGATCATCCGCTGATCCTGGGACGGCTTGCGGGTAGTTATTTAATTCAAGGTGAAACGGTCAAAGCTCTTAGCATTATGAAGAAGCTTGTCGAGTTAAGGCCTGAGTCACTAGTGTTCAGAAACAACCTGGCCCATACGTATTATTATTCAGGCAAATATGAAGAGGCCATTGAAGAGTTCTATAAAATTGCTGATGAAAGCGATATTTTCAGGCAGGAAGTGATGATAGAAATAGCAAAGATTTTACTGATTCAAGGTAAAGAAGAAGAAGTGAAAGAAATGCTAGTTTCGATGGAGCCTTCGGTCTTTAAAAGTTTTCTTGAAAAGTTTTTTAGTGAAGATAAGGTGGCCAGTATAGACTTGGATGACTGCCAGGTTAGATTAGCAATGGCTATATGTCTTGCGCTGGCTGAAATTTATGTTGCTTATGATCAGCAGCATGAATTTAATAAAGTATTGGCTATTTTAAAGCAGAAAGTTAACCTGGGACGCTCATACTCAGGTTATATTTATCTTCTCGTATCTCTAAAGAACTCACCTGTTTTAAGACAAAACCCTGCAGTAAAAGGAATACTCTCGGAACTGCAGGCATAAAAAAAGCGAGCATTAAGCCCGCTTTTTTTATGTCTGAAAATACTAGTGCTGTCTATTCTTTTTAGCTTCTGCTACACGCTGACGAGCAATTTCATCAGCAATGACGTTGGTTGGACGGCCAGAAGATTTCGAGGCATCAAACACCTCAGAAAGAGTACCGTAGATTTCATCTACTTTTTTCAGTGCGGCTGCCTGATCATAATTCTCTTCAAAAGATACGTTAATAATACCACCAGCGTTAATCACGTAGTCCGGTGCGTATAAAATACCTTTTTCCATTAGAATTTGACCATGACGATCTTCGGCAAGCTGGTTATTAGCAGCACCAGCAACGACTGAAGCCTTCAGCTTTGGAATTGTATTATCATTTATGGTCGCTCCCAAAGCACAAGGCGCATAAACGTCAACTTCCTGATGATAAATTTCATCAGTATCAACAGCTTTCGCGCCAAACTCGTCTACAACACGATCAACACTTTCTTTGTTGATATCTGTCACTACCAACTGAGCACCTTGCTCGTGAAGGTGGCGGCAGAGGTAGTAACCTACGTGGCCAAGGCCTTGAACCGATACTTTCAAGCCATCCAAATCATCACGGCCTAAACGGTGATGAACTGCTGCTTTAAGACCAGTAAATACACCATAGGCTGTTACTGGAGATGGGTCACCTGACTTGCCTTCAAGACCAAGTACATGATTAGTCTCTTTGTTGACGATAGCCATATCTTGCGGGTTAATACCAACGTCTTCTGCAGTAATATATTTACCGCTGAGTTTATCTACAAAGCGACCGAAGGCACGGAATAGCTCTTCTGATTTCATGGTCTTAGAGTTACCAATGATTACAGATTTACCGCCACCCATTTTCAGGCCAGCCATAGCATTTTTATAAGTCATGCCGCGAGACAGACGAAGTGCATCAATCAATGCGCCTTCATCAGAATTATAATCCCACATACGACAACCACCCACAGCAGGGCCAAGGTTAGTATCGTGGACACAAATAATTGCTTTTAGACCCGAGTCGACATCACGACAAAACACGATTTGTTCATGATCGTCATAGGCACGAAGGTTAAAAACCGCCATATAAAACTCCTATAAATAAGGATAAAACAAAAGCCACATAACAAGTGGCTATCAAAAGAATTTAGCCCAGGTCGAATTTAATACCTTGAGCTAGGACTGGGGTTTCACCCCAGAAAATAGTATTAGTCTGACGACGCATGTATGCTTTCCAAGCATCAGAACCAGCTTCTCGACCACCGCCAGTTTCTTTTTCGCCGCCAAATGCACCGCCAATTTCCGCACCGGAAGTACCGATATTGACATTAGCTATACCGCAATCCGAGCCAATAGCTGACAAGAACCTTTCTGCATTCTTTACGCTTTGTGTAAAGATCGCAGATGACAAACCAGCTTTTGATTGGTTTTGTAAAGCTAAAGCCTCATCAATCGTTTCGAAAGTCATTACATACAGAATGGGAGCAAATGTTTCTGTTTGTACTATATCCCAATGGTTTTCTGCACGAATAACAGTAGGTTCAACAAAGTGGCCTTTTCCTTCTATACGCTTACCACCTGTTAGAACTTCACCTCCAGCTTTTTTAGCTTCGGCTATAGTATTCTCAAAATTCTTAACGGCCTGTTCATCGATAAGCGGCCCCATCAATGTATCTGAATCTAGTGGGTTGCCAACTTTTACTTGCTTATAGGCGTTTACTATGGTCGGAATAACGTTATCTGCAATATCCTTGTGGACAATCAAACGTCTCGTTGACGTGCATCGTTGACCAGCTGTACCTACTGCACCGAAAACTACCGCTGGAACTGCTAATTCAAGGTCTGCTGTTTCATCAATGATTAAAGCGTTATTGCCCGACAGTTCCAGTAGTGATTTGCCCATACGTTCGGCAACTTTCATTCCTACCATACGTCCCACTTCACTTGAGCCAGTGAAAGACATCTTCTTTACGCGACTATCTTCTATAAACTTTTTAGATAGCTTGTTTTCTTCGCTATCAATAAATAGGTTAAAAATTCCTTTGTAACCATTTCTTTCTAGAACCTTGTTACAGATATTTTGTACCGCAATACCTGTTAAGGGTGTTTTTGGAGATGGTTTCCATACAATAGTATTGCCGCACACTGCAGCAACGAATGCATTCCATGACCAAACGGCTACCGGAAAGTTAAAAGCTGAAATTACGCCGGTAACGCCAAGAGGGTGCCACTGTTCATACATGCGATGTTCAGGGCGCTCAGAGTGCATTGTTTTACCATATAGCATTCTTGACTGACCCACAGCAAAGTCAGCCATATCAATCATTTCTTGGACTTCACCATCACCCTCAGCCTTGATTTTGCCCATTTCGGCGCTGACTAGGCTTCCCAGTGCATCTTTATGGTCACGTAAGGCGTCTGCCATTTGGCGGACTAGTTCTCCACGAACTGGGGCTGGAACCATGCGCCATTCTGCAAAAGATTCTTCAGCCATCTGAAGTACTTTATCGTAATCTTCTTCTGAAGTTACATTTACTTTTGCTATTAGTTCGCCTGTTGCAGGGTTAATCGAATCGATCGAGCCTGCGTCTTGAGTTTCGGTGTAGCCCTCACCCCAACTTGCCGATTGGTTGACAGCTTTGATACCTAACTCTTCCAAGAATTCCATATGAACCCCTAAAGTCATTAAATTCAGTGAATGTGTTAAGAATTAACACTTTCTGTATCTCAATTTTGCGCAGCAACCTTACCACTAGAGGCCGTTTTTAGCCAGAAAATTTTAGGTGTGTTGATTAAAGAATGAACAATATTGAGGGTGGTCGGACAAGTCTTTCAAGTATTCTCTATAAGAACTTGTTTTGTGATAAGAAATATTAATAGGTTGGGTGATATAGTCAGAATAATGGGTTTGTAGTGTTGGGTGTTTATTATTGAATTAGTTCGTGTTTTTAGTGAGGAGTATTCTTCAATACTCCCACCAGCAGGTTTTCCACCATGAAAGAAACTCATCAAACTCAATGTATCCGCTTCTATCGGTATCAATTAAGGCAAAGCCTTCCTGAGCTTGATCTGGGTTTGATTCAGGCGATAAAACCACTAGCAATTCAGTAAATTCATCAAGGTCAATTCGGCCATTCCCATCACTGTCAAAAAAGTCAAAGTGGCCTTTTATTTCTACAATTTGATCTTCAGTCAGGGCTTTCATCATGCTCCTTCAGCTTGTGCTTTTCTAATCAAGGTTATTGACTTCAAGTCGGTATCGAACTTTACGTTCTTCCATATAGTCAATAACTGTTTTACAACAGTCCGTATGACCACCAACATGTTCAGGTGCATACACACCGACCTTATCAAATTTGTCTTTCAATATCAGCCCTGCGATGGCGTTAGCTGCAAAGCCAGTCGTTCTTGCCATAGAGGTTTCTTGTTTTATTTTGTCGTATTCATCATATAGGTCGTAGACGTACTCTTTACGCTTTCCATTTTCAACTCCTCGAATACGAATTCTCATGATAGTAAACTCTTCTTCCTTACGTTTGAGTTTCCACTCGTTAATTAATACTTTGGAGGTGAACTCTATTGGGCTAATCTCCATACCGTTGACCATCACAGGATCAGAGTCAAAGAAACCGCTTTGCTTTAACGCTCTAATGGCCTCTACATGGCCCGGATATCTTAGCGTTTTCTCTTTCATGTTGGGAATGTGACTCATGGTATAAATAAGACTTCTTAGCCCGTCAGTATTAAATGCTTCGAGAGTACCAATTTGCTCGAACTCTATTAATTCTCGGTCTGTTAGAGGTTCTTTAACTAACTCACGACCATTTTCAAAGTAATGTACAGGCCTTACATATTCAGCAATGACGTCAAGAGGAGAGAAGGGTGCCTTGTATTCAAAAGGTTTACTGCGAATTTTGGGAAGTCCTCCAACAAAGCATTCAAAATCGGTGACTTCCATTTTAGTATTTAAGAATCCCAACAGTAGGTTGTCCATGCCCGGCGCAACGCCACTATCTATTACTGCAGTTACATTATGCTTTTTTGCAAGATGATCTAACTCAAGACAGTTTTCTGGAGCAAACGATATATCGACCACATTTTTTCCAGCTTCTATAACATTCTTTAATGTCTTAAAGCCGAGGTTGCCCGGAACTGCGCATATGACAATATCAAACGGTTCAACGATTCTTTTTAATGCCTCTCCATCCAGGACATTAAGCTCTTGGGTATTAATTGATGGCTGGCGCTTTTTTAGTAATTTTAACGTTTGGGTATCTATATCAGCTACAGTGACATCATATTTTTCGGAAATATCCCGAGCGATGACGTTACCCACCATTCCTGCACCCAGTACAATTACATTACTCATAAAGGCTCCTTTTTATCCTCTGAGTGTAAAGAGATTAATTTATAGCTCTTTGTTCTTCAAGGCTGGCTTGATAAGGGGTGACTTTAATCAGTATTCCCATTGTTGGGTGATCAATATAATAGAGTTTATCCAATTTAACTTTCAGGGTTTCAGACATTTCAAAATAACCCTGAAGCTCATCTGGAATTTGCAGATTTTCTTGGAAGGTTTGACTGTCCACCGTAGGTTTTTCTTCCGCAGTAGTGAAGGGTAGGTCCAGTTCTGGTTCGTTCTGATTCTTCTCACTGGTTACTTCTTCTGAGCTATCAGGCTGTATTTCGGCCGGCGTTTCATCCTGACGGTAGCCAATGACCTGGCTCTCGATGAGTAAGCCCTGATTACGGCTAAAGCGAATTAGCCCCTGGAATTCTTGTAAACCTTCTTGCCCAGGCTCATCTTCGATTTTAAAACCAAGCCATGGGGTCTCATCTTTATCATAAAGTGGCTGGCGCCAGCCAATATGGAGAAGGGGGCGCATATCGCTAGTAAGTTTTAGCCTACGGTAAACACCTTCCATCTTTTGCTGGCTCCGCTCTAAGACAGTGTATTCTGGAGGTAGCTCAATAATATCATTACCGAGGAAGTATTCTGCTTCTGCTTCTAAAGGGATAGCAGTTTCCTGACCTTGCAGGTGCAATTCATTAATTCTCTTGAAGAATACAATTTCGATATCGAAAATACTCTGGGCTTGAGCCGAAGTAGTCACAAATAATATTGCAAAGCTAATTAAAGTTTTTAACATACTGTAATGTCTTTGATATTTATAATAAATTCAGTGGCGTTAATCCGTGAATAAGCATTGAGTTTACCATGATTTTGATAGAAACCCAGAGCTAATTAGTTACTGTATTTTTTCAAAAACCAGTCGGATTGCTTTGAGTAATGGCTTTAACTCTTCTTCATCGGTTAAAATTTTAAGAACAACGCTATCTTCAAAGCGGTATAAAGCAGGGTTCATTTGAATCATCTTGATTAACTTCGTCGGATCGACCGGACTGTCTTGATTAAACCGGATTCTGACACCTGAGTGAACCAGATCTATTTTACCGATTCCTAAAGGCTGAGCTTCGAGAATGAGTTCGTTGATGGCGAACAAATTCTTAAGCTCTATAGGTAATATTCCAAAACGATCAATGAACTCTATTTGAAGCGCGTCGAGCTCATCTTTCGTCTTAGCACTGGCAATTCGTTTATACAGTGAAAGTCGTGTGGCCACATCACCAATGTAGTCATCGGGAATAATGGCTGAAACTCCGAGCTCCACTTCCGTTTTTTGGCTTAAGGTTTGTTGCAAGCTAGGTTCTTTGCCGTCTTTTATATCTTTGATTGCCTGCTCAAGCATATCCATGAATAGACTGAATCCAACTGCCTGCATCTGGCCTGATTGCTCTTCACCAAGTAACTCTCCGGCACCACGAATTTCTAAATCATGTGTGGCGAGTGTAAAGCCCGCACCTAAATCTTCGAGAGAAGCGATAGCATCGAGTCGCTTTTCTGCGTCACGGGTAATTTTACGTTCTGCTGGTGTCAGCAGGTAAGCGTAAGCCTGGTGATGGGAACGTCCTACCCGGCCTCGTAGCTGATGAAGTTGGGCTAAGCCAAATTTATCCGCACGATTAATGATCATGGTATTGGCATTAGGGTTATCTATACCCGTTTCTACAATGGTCGTACATACAAGCAGATTAAAGCGTTGGTGATAAAAGTCACGCATTACCTGTTCCAGTTCGCGCTCTCTCATCTGGCCGTGGGCTGAATTGACTCTCGCTTCAGGCAGTAGCTCCTGAAGCTCCTTAGCGGTTCGTTCAATACTTTCGACACTATTGTGCAAGAAGTAAACCTGACCACCCCGCAAAATTTCTCGGAGGACAGCTTCTCGAATAAGAGGTTTGTTATATTCGCGCACGAATGTTTTTACTGAAAGCCGCTTTGCCGGAGGAGTGGCAATAATAGATAGGTCACGCATACCTGACATCGACATATTCAAGGTCCGAGGTATCGGTGTAGCGGTTAGAGTCAAGATATCAACTTCGGTGCGATATTTCTTAAGTTGCTCTTTCTGGCGAACTCCAAAACGATGTTCTTCATCAATTATCAATAAGCCAAGACGTTTAAACTTTACATCCTGCTGAATGATTTTATGCGTACCAACCACAATATCTATGGTCCCGTTTTTGAGTCCTTCTAAGGTTGCTTTATTCTCTTTTGCTGTGGCAAAGCGAGATAAAGCAGCTACCTTAATTGGCCAGTCGGCGAATCGATCACTCAAGGTCTCAAAATGCTGTTGTGCGAGAAGGGTGGTAGGTACCAGCATGGCAACCTGTTTCCCACTGTTTGCAGCAATAAATGCAGCTCTTAATGCAACCTCGGTTTTTCCAAAGCCAACATCGCCACAAATAAGTCTATCCATTGGCTGTGGTGCGCACATATCTCTTATAACTGAGTTTATAGCGGTTACCTGATCGGGAGTCTCATCAAATCGGAATTCACTGCAGAAGCGATTATACTCTGACTCGTCCAGCTGATAAGCGTGGCCTTCTTTTGCTTCCCGTCTGGCGTATACATCCAGCAGTTCAGCCGCAACATCTCGTGCTCGTTCCGCAGCTTTAGCTTTTGCCTTATCCCACTGTTCGTTACCGAGTTTATGCCAGGGGGCAAGCTCTGGGTTTGTTCCAGAATATCGACTGATGAGGTGCAGCGACTGTACAGGTATGTAAAGCTTATCTCCTCCTGAGTATTCAATCATCAGGTATTCAGCTTCAAGATCGCCACTGGTTAGTTTTTCAAGTCCTCGGTAGCGTCCAATTCCTTGCTCGACGTGAACTACAGGATCGCCTTCCTTAAGTTCAGCCAGATTGCGTATGACGTCTTCAGCCTGAATAGATGCTTTATTGTCTTTATTTGTTGTGCGGCGCTGGATGGCTTGTTCGCCAAACAGCTCCATTTCAGTAATGACGGCGAGGTTGCCAATAGCAAAACCTTGGGTCAGCGGTGCTACACCAATCTCCAGAGCTTTAGGAGTAATGTTTTTAATGGTTTCTTGCCAGCTGGCACTTGTACTCGCTGCAATATCATGGCGTTCCAATAAATCTTTTAAAGCTTCGCGACGCCCCGGGGACTCCGTAGCAATTAGAACTTTACCTTTCCAGTGTGACAGGAAGTTACGCAGATGATGGGCTGGATCCGATGCCTTGTGTTCTATTGGCATTTGAGGGATCGGTTGCGTAATATTCGAGTCAGCTGGTGAAGATGGCTCAAGACGGATTCTGAACGTTTCCTTGAGTAAGCTGTTTAACTCATCTTCATTCAGATATAGCTCTGAAGGTGGGAGTATGGGCCGTTCGATATCATGGCGTCTCTGCTCGTAACGCTCAGTTATTTCCGACCAGTAGTCTTCGATGGCTGAATCGTGTCGGCCCAGGGAGCACAGTAGACTGCCATCCGGAAGGTAGTCAAACAATGTACTGACTCCCTCAAAAAATAGTGGTAAATAATACTCAATCCCCGCCGGAGCATTACCATTACTAACTTCTTGGTATAGCCAGACACGTTGCAGATCAACGTCAAAAGTACTACGGAAGTTTTGCCTGAATGTTTCTATGCCAGTTTTGTCGAGCGGAAATTCTTTGGCCGGCAACAGCTCGAACTTATTAATCGTTTCATCTGATAACTGACTTTCGGGATCAAAATATCGAATTGTATCGATCTCGTCGTCGAAAAAATCGATTCTTAATGGTTTATCACACCCCATGGGAAATACATCAAGAATCGATCCTCTGACAGCAAATTCTCCGTGTGAGTAGACCTGGTTAACGGAGTGATAGCCATGTTGCTCGAACAAAGCTCTGACTTCATGCATATCAAGGTTTTGCCCTGTGTGCATGATTAAGCTGTTCTGTTCTATGTACTGACGAGGAGGTAGACGCAGTAATAAAGTACTCATGCTGATGAGAACAATACCCTGCTTCAAGCGCGGGAGCTGATATAGTGTCAGGAGTCGTTGCGAAACGATGTCCTGGTGTGGACTGAAGTTATCGTAAGGCAGTGTCTCCCAGTCAGGAAAACTGAATACCGGTATTTCTGTATGTTCGTCCGAATGACTTTTGCCTAAAAAGAACTCTATTTCCTGCTGCAAGTGCCATACTTGTGGGGCATCATTACAGATGACAATCAAAGGTTTATCAAATTGTCTTGCCTGTTCCGCCAAAGCAAGTGCACGACTGGAGCCTGACAATCCTTGCCAGTGGTTTATAAAATTCGATTTTTGTTTAATCTGGGGGAGTTCTAATAGCATGACTTTGGCTTTTGGCACAGTCTCTTTTGGTCGAATCGCTGGCGAATTATATCGATCTTAGCTCTAGGTTAATAGTATTTGAACAACAATTTGCACAGAGCCTGGATTCTGGATAAGGTATTGTAATCAATCGTAAAAGCAATTAAATAGGTTTTTATGAACATTTCTTTTAAGCAAGCGGAAGGCTTTTCAGTGACACCAACCATGTTCATCGCCGGATGGAAGGTATGGTTTAAACGTTTTTCTGATCATCCCACTCAATGGAAGTATGCAAAGATGCCGTTAGGGGAGAGCTCAGATACCCTCAGTGCTCTCATTCGGCGGAAACAAAGATTTTCAGTTGAGGTTCTTGCCAGAATGATGGTTCCCTGGGCTTATCGAAACTCTAGCCAGGTTAGCCTTGAGTTTGTAGAAACTTACTCCGAATGGCTTGAGTTAACGAGTCTCAGTGAAAACGATGAAACGTCTATTGATGCGGTTTGCTTAAGTGATAAAGCTGTAAAATACTGGGACAGTCTGGCCTTTGTGGTTCAGGATGATTTTATGAATTATGCTGAGGCCAGGGTTCAGGCGGATATTGAGGCTCCTTCAAGTGATCCAGTGGTGTTAGATGATCAGGGAATTGAGTTGATTGGTGAAGATACTTATCCACCATATGTTCCTGACGCAGATGCTAGCGATGAAGAGTTTATACGAGCGCTTGTTCAGTGGATTGATGACGCACCTTATCAAGCATACTATCTGAAGCAGCCATCTGGTGATGCCGTGGCTGGTTGGGATAACCGGTTATCAGCTTTTTTCTGGCCTAAACCCAGAATTGGTTACACATTATATCAGGCGATGATTGATCCACTATATTATCGTGCTACTGAATTAGCTAAAACGGTCGATGCTGGTGGTTCCTGGGATAAGGAGTGGGGAGAAATGGCAGTAAAGACAGCTATCGAACTATTTGATGTGAGTGGCACTCCTCAAAAAGGGGTGACTTTGGATAATGTTCACAAGGTCATTCAAACCGCACTGGCTGAAGACTTTGACTCCAGCGCTAAAATGAATAGCGGTTGGTCTTTCCTGGCATCAGCTGCTACGTCTTACCTTGATGGAGAAGAGGGACGTTTGCCAATGGTTTGGTGGTGTAGCAGAGTTGCAAGCTCAATCATTTCAAGACTTGATTTTTTATTAGCAGAAGCAGGTGTTGAATCTCTCGATAAAAGGTTTCCTGATATTGGAACGGTTCCAGGCTATGGTGGCACTCGTCCGAGGCAGTATACCCTTGGCTGGCCTGAGGGTTATCGCTCTTGGAAAACCCAGATCGCTGCAAGCAATCTGGTTCAGGAAATGGTAAAAGTTCTTAATTCAGAACGCGATAAAAATGGTAACAGGCTTTACTCTAGAATGCCTTTAGCAAATGGCAGTCATGGAGATTGGACAGTGCAAGGTGTTCAGACGGTATTATTTGCAGACGGCTATTAAGCTTTTACCGTTAACTCATATATGCTCAACCAGTAGTGTTTTTGTCATGGCCTGGTTGAGCATCAGATATTAATGACTAATCATCAATTTTCTTTTCTTTTTCCGCCAATGCCTTGAGTTTTTTCTGACCAGTTTTACTTGGTTTTTCGTTAGGCACTTTCTTCTTATCTTCAGGCTCAATTACCAAGGATATAATTTTGGTTCCGCGAGGAATGTTTTCACCAGTTTCAGAGCAGAAAATCTTCAGTGAACCACTTTTATCAATCATATACAGTGCCACATAGTTTTTATTATCTGCACGGTACTGTTCATAGCTGTAGTTATCAGTAATGTTGGTGATTTTAATTTTTGCATTATTGGCAATCATGCTTGCCAGTTTGCCATAGTTAATACTTTCACCAAATAGCCATGGTGACTGCCAATACTCATTTCGGTCCTGACGCTCGTTTTTGAATTTGTCATCGTTATACCTTAGGCGATAGATATTTTTCTTTCCAAAGGCGTGACGATAATTAATTTCACATAGAGTATTCAGCTCACGGTCCATGCTCATGGCAAATAAATGACCAAAACCGACAAGATCCAGATGCCTGTCGGCATGGTCTGAAACCGGGTTACCGAAATAGGTTTTGATTCCTTCCATACGTGCACGAGAAATGTTGGTGTAGTTGTTGTGTGCCATGATGACATCAAAACCTGAATCTTTTAACGACTGAGCAACCTTTAAAGCAACTGGGTTGCTACCGATAATCAGCACGCCGTTATCAGAAGTTTCCCGTACTTTTAACAGATTACCAATTGGTTTTGCTGTCAGGCTCTGAATTAATACAGTACCGATTATTACGACGAAGACCAAAGGTACCAGATACTCAGTACCGGCAAGGTTGTATTCAGCCAACTTTATGGCAAATAGTGATGAAATGGCTGCCGCAACAATACCTCTAGGTCCTATCCAGCTAATCATCAATTTTTCATTAAACTTTAACCTTGAACCAATGCTTGAAGTCCAGACGGAAATAGGGCGGGCAACAAACATAACTACGGCCAATAAAATTAGGCTGGGAATCCCAATGGACATCAGGCTATCTAGATTAAGGCGGGCAGCGAGGACGATAAAGAGTACAGAAATTAATAGCAATGACAATGACTCTTTGAAATCCAGCAAATCTTCTTTTTCAAACTTTGGCCAGTTAGCTAGTGCAACACCAAGAATGGTTACTGTCAGTAGGCCTGACTCGTGTTCAATGTGATTCGATATTGAAAACAGCAGGAGTACGTAAGCAAGAGCGAAGACATTACGTAAATATTCTGGTATCAAGTGTCTTTTGAACAACTGTGCAAGGATATAGGCTCCAATTAGTCCAATTAAAATACTTACTAATAGTATTTTTCCAAAGACTAATAGTGCGTGATCACCTGATCCCCCTGAAATAATATATTCATAGACCAGTACGACGGCAATGGCACCAATCGGGTCAATAATTATACCTTCCCAGCGGAGAATGTTACTGATGTTTTTATTCGGTCTGAGACTTCTCAGTATTGGAACAATGACTGTGGGACCAGTAACACATACAAGGGCACCAAATAGGATTGCAATCTTAGGATCCATGTCGAACAGGAAATAAGCTGCCACAGACACAATAATGATAGTTATCAGCACGCCTACTGACACCAGCATCTGTACCACCCGGCCATGACTTTTCACTTCATGGAACTCGAGGGTTAAAGAGCCTTCAAATAAAATTACTGCTACACCAAGGGAGATAAACGGGAACAGTAGATCCCCAAGAGCTTCATCTGGATTAAACAGTCCCAGGATAGGGCCAATGATGATACCAATCAGTAACAAAAAAAGAATCGAAGGTTGTTTGAGGTACCATCCGAGCCATTGGGCACCAATGCCAAGGGCCAGGATACCGGATAAAATCAGGGCAAGATCAAGTGTTAGCATAATGTTGGGCTTTGATAGTCCTTTATGAAGTGCTCGTTTTGCATACGACTATATAATTCAATGGGTAGTATGATGATAGACATGGAGCTTGCTGTCCAGTAAAAGCTATAATTTTACAGTGATTATGTGTCGAAGTTCGGACTAGCAGTTATGAGTTGACTGTATGTATTGACGCATATCAAATCCCAATGCTCCATCTGGAAGTGAGGCGGAGATTTTGTATTCCTCACCAAGGTGATCTTTGGGTGACTTTTTAAGATCTATGATGATCGAACGCTTAAGAGCGCCTTTCTTATTTTGTACCAGTTCGACTTTAGGCTGAAGCTTATGCTTGCTGTCAGTAGAGATTACGATCCCAACTTCTCCATTCGACATTCTTACCAAGCTACCCGGAGGATAAATACCCATCATCTGAATAAACTTACCCACGAGTTTTCCATCAAACTGTTTATCTCGCTGTTCGAATAAAATTGTCAGTGCCTCACGAGGCGAGCGACTCAATTTATAAGGTGTTTCACTGGTGACTATGTCGTATACGTCAATAATGCTAACGATACGGCAGTTTTGGCTAAGAGGCAGATGCAGAGAGTCTTTAGGATAGCCCTTACCATTAAAGTGAACATGGTGATTTTTGATGACGTCCTTTACCTCTGGGTCTATGTCCTTATCGTGCATGATAAGTTCGTAGCCTAGCATGCTATGCTTTTGCATGACACGATATTCAGCCTCATTCAAAGGCCCTTTTTTATCCACGATATCCTGAGGGATCTGGCTTTGACCCAGGTCATGTAGTAGTCCGCATAAGCCTAGGAGTTCCAAGTCTTCCCGTTTCATACCGAGGTATTTACCGAAAGCAATAGAGAGAATGGAGACGCGCAATCCATGTTCGGCTGTGAACTGATTTCTGTCTTTTATTCGTGTCAACCAGAAAAGGGCGTTTGCGTTTGAAAGAATACTGGTAATGCAACTATTAACAACTTGCTTACAAACCTTAATATCGACTTTTAAGCCAAGCTTTGCAGATTCAAATAACTCAATGGCAAGTTCCCTTGCTGACTCAAAAGTACTGGCTGCACGCGGTAATTCGTGATGAATTGGAGTATTTTCAGGAAGAGTCGGGCCACCAGCTTGCTTATTCAGCTCCTGCTTCTTCTTTTCCCAGAGAAAAGCATCAATTTCAATGTATACGTATTTACAGTATTCCCGTAATACTTTGAGTTCGTGTTCGGAGGAGACTTCAAATTTCTGGAATGCAAGAGGCACGTCGGTCCATGGTCTGTCGAGTTCAACGACAAACATACCGATATCGATACAATCAGCTGGTATTTTGGCTTTTATTAGCGCCATTGTATTTCCAATCTCTCTAGTGGGACCCCAATATTGTGAACTATCACAATAATAATTGTTAACTATATCACAAAAATGATGCTAAACAACAAAATATTGGTGCTTATTCAGGTCGCTGATCCGGTGCTTGTCATTAACTCAGCTGTGTACGACAAGACATAATCATTTGCTGGATAATTGGTTCAAAATTTTGCATAATTGCCCCCAATTTCAGCTTGAGGTCTTTTGTATGGGCTACTCACAATTTGTAGAAAACCTGACTCCAGATATGATTGAGCGGTTCACCAGTGCTGTTGAAACTGGTAAGTGGCCTGATGGTACTCCATTATCTGAAGAACAGAAAGAAACGTGTATACAGGCTATCATGCTTTATCAGGCTAAATTAAATCAGTCCGTAGATGAGCCCTTTACTATTACAAAGGATGGCGAGCTGGTAACAGGAAAGAAGATAAGACAGGAATACCCAGGCAGAGGTGAAAAAGACAAGAAACAAAACATGGGTATTACTGTGGACCCTGATTTGATTATTCCAAATAAAAGCAAAGACTAGCATTTTGTTTATCACAATGAATCGCGCAGCTGATTGCTTAAGTTTTAATTGGTTAGTTCTCCTCTCAAGCTGACCACCATATTTTTTCGAATACTCTCGACATCCAGACCTCGACTAAACAGATAGTAAAGTTTAGCCAGTGCGGCCTCAGTCGTCATGTCAAAACCAGAAGTTACGCCTGCATCCATCAGTATTTTACCTGTCTCATAGGTACTCATATTGACTGAGCCTTTTAAGCACTGAGTACAGTTGACAATAACTTTACCCTGGCTGGTTGCTTGCCGGATGGCATTCATCAGCGGTTTGTTATTAACAGGCGCGTTTCCTGCACCATAACTTTGCAGTACCACTCCATCAATGTCTTGATTGAGGTAATCTCGAACCAGCTCCTCTGAAATACCCGGAAACAAAGTCAGTATGGCTATTTTGGGCGAATTAAAATGACGAACAGTCAATTCTTTATGCTTGCGTTGCCAAATCAGATGCTCACGAACCTTGATAGTGCTTCCAATACTGGCAAGAGGTGGCATATTAGGGGAGCTAAAGGCTGCAAAACCGTCAGCATCCGTTTTAAGCGTACGATTACCTCTATGCAGGTGATCATGGAAAAACAAACTGACTTCAGGAATTGGGTAGTTAGCAGCCAGATAGACCGAATTAATCAAGTTATCCCGGGCGTCAGTTCTCAGCTGAGTCAGCGGTATTTGAGAGCCAGTAAAAATAACAGGCTTCTGTAGACCTTCTAACATGAATGACAATGCAGAGGCTGTGTAAGCCATGGTGTCAGTACCATGTAGGATGACGAAACCATCATAATCCTGATAGTTTTTTTCGATATCATCAGCGATGTGATGCCAGTCTTTGGGTGACATGTTGGCTGAATCAATAGGCTCTTCATAATCATGAACCGTTATCTCTGGCATATCCGGATGATTGAACTCAGGAAAACTTTTGAGCGTATCTTTAAGAAAGCCTTTTTGAGGTACAAAGCCCTTATCACTGGGTTTCATGCCAATGGTGCCACCTGTGTACGCTATGTAGACTTTCTTTTTTTCCATATTTGGATTCCCAATTACTTACGAGACTATTCAGGCGGGAAGTATAGCGGTTACCAGCGGAGATAAAAAGCTTCTATCACCGCTGGATGCAGAGAGTTATTTGGAGTTTGCGTTCAAGTAGTCAATAGCCAGACGAGATAAAGCTTTAACCCCCAGCTTCATACCTGACTCATCAATGTAAAAGTCAGGCGTATGGTGAGGCGCTGCTTCTGAAGCGGGCAAGCCTTTGGGTTTGCCGCCAATAAAGAAGAATACACCTGGAATTTCTCTGGCATAGAATGAGAAGTCTTCAGCTCCGGTTATCGGTGGAATGATATTGACGTTATCCTCACCAGCAACTTCCATTAAAGTTGGCATCATCTGATCGGTTAACTCCGGATTGTTATAGGTTACAGGGTAGGAAGACGAGTAGGGTACTTTAACATCGACTTCAGCTCCCATTGACTCACCAACCAGAGTCGCTTTCTTTTTAACCAGACCTAGTATTCTCTCTCGATCTTCAGTACTCAAGGTTCTAATGGTGCCAGTCATTTCGGCTGTTTCAGGAATAATATTTGATCTGACGCCAGCCTCTATTGTGCCAACCGTAACCACGGACGCCTGACGGGTTATTGGCATATGGCGACTGACAATGGTTTGCAGGCTGTTAATAATCTGGCTGGCAGTAACCACCGGGTCAATAGAGTCCCATGGGGTAGAGCCGTGTGCCTGCTTGCCCTTAATTGTGATTTTGAAATCATCCGAGCCAGCCATGATGCCTTTCTTACGTATGTTGATATCGCCGACATCGGTGCCAGCTGAGATATGCAGCCCGAAAATAACATCAACATCAGGGTTCTTTAATACACCTTCTTTAACCATCAGTTCGGCACCGCCTTCCTCACCGGGAGGTGCGCCTTCTTCTGCGGGCTGGAATATAAACTTAACTGTACCTGGCAACTCATCTTTCATACCAGTCAGAAGCTCTGCGACGCCCATTAGCATAGCTACATGTGTATCGTGACCGCAGGCATGCATTACTGGGACTTCTTTTCCCAGGTACTCACCCACAGCTTTAGAAGCAAAAGGTAAGTCAACACGTTCTTTAACTGGTAGTGCGTCCATATCAGCTCTTAATGCGACAACTGGTCCCGGTTTACCGCCTTTTAAAACGGCCACTACACCTGTATGAGCAATCCCGGTTTTAACCTCAAGCCCTAGCGAGTTTAGGTGTCGCTCAATGTATTTACTGGTCTCGTACTCTCGGTTACTTAATTCAGGATTCTGGTGTATGTGACGACGCCAGTCTATGACTTTCTGCTCAAGAGCGTCTGCAGCAGCATTAATCTCTTGCTCAGTTTGTGCATCAGCTACTGGCAGTAAAAATGCTGACAGTAGTACGCTGATAAGTACTTTTTTCATAAGTGTCCTCCAGTTTTGAAACTACTTTTGTACAGACTTTCGCCACATAATGCAAACTTGCAAGTCCTTGTAAAATGGACAAACAGTCCTCAAAATAAAGCCAGCTACTGATTAATGAGAACCTTTATATGTTGCCACTATTAACTAATGGTCATTACGCTATATTTGCTATTGTACTGTTCGTGATCATTTTTTCTCTGACTTTACATGAGTTCGGTCATGCCTATTCGGCCAAACTTTTGGGTGATGACACCGCAGCAAAAATGGGTCGGCTTAACCTGAACCCCATTAACCATATCGACCCAGTGGGCTTGCTTGCGGTGATTTTGATTGGATTTGGCTATGCAAAGCCCGTTCCTGTGACACACAGAAAACTGAAAACTACCTGGGGTAGTGCGGCCGTTGCGGCGGCTGGACCGTTAATGAACTTCCTGATAGCACTGATAGCAGTAAATTTACAGGCAGCGGCCTGGTATCTCGATATCACATCTCTGCAATCTCAGGTGGCGCAAACCTCGCTGAGCTTCCTGGCCATGATTAACATTCTTCTAATGCTGTTTAACCTACTGCCCATAGGACCATTAGACGGACACTACGTTATGGAGTGGTTATTACCCAGAAAATATAAATATCAGTACACTCAGTTTAATGCTAAATATGGCACCATGTTTTTCCTGGCGCTTATTGCTTTAAGTATTCTTGGAGTACCAATATTCAGTTTCTTGTGGAAAGCGGCACAGACCATGTCGGGATGGATTAACTTTTTTGTGTAATTCAAACATTCTTTTACAATATGAATGAATAGAGTTTCTATCGAATGAGTTTCTAATTTCAGCCATCCAAAATGACTTGGCGTGATAGTGGTTTTATATGGAGACTTGCGAAACTTAAGGAACAAAAAAATGCCGTTTACTTTTCAGTAAACGGCATTAAATCGAACACTAGGGTGAAGCTATTATATTAGTTCTCAGAGAGGTGATGCTTCATCTCTTCTGGAGCGAAGTCGTCGACATTGACGATATCCAGTCGAGCTTCTTCCGCATCAATCACCAGCTGGTATTCATCCTGAGTGATATGTCCCGCATCCAGTGCTTCCTTAGCAAACGGTACAACCTGATGGTTTGCAGCACGTTTACCCAAAGCTTCTGAGAACTTTTTAACAATGGGCTCCATTTCAAGCTGAAGGCGAAGAGCTCTATCAACCTTATAAAGGTTGCTGGCTTCGGATTCTGACTTGAAAATTCCTAGAGTCAGCTCTTCACGCATCGCTGTTGGTTCTTGTAGTTGACGCGCTAATTTACGACTCAACTTGTCTGATGGCGGCGACAGTGGCAAACCTAATGGGAATACCACTAATCGAAGTACTTTACCCATCCAGCTAACCGGGAAGTTTTTCAGTGCACCATCTGCAGCCATCTGCGTTTCATATAGACAATGTTCAAGAGCCCACTGAACAATTTCTTTGTCATGCTCGGGGCGACCCTTATCATGGAACATTTTCAAAACGGCTGAAGCAATATAAAGATTACTCAGCATGTCACCAAGGCGACCTGATATCATTTCACGTCGCTTTAATTCACCACCAAGCACGCCCATTGTTACGTCTGACAAGAAGGCAAGGGCGCTTGAGAAGCGAGTAATACGTTGGTAGTAGCGACCAGTAAAGTCTGACTGAGGCTTCTTGACTAGTCGACTGCCAGTTAACCCTAACCAGAAAGTTCGAATCTTATTGCTCATGGCAAAGCCTAAATGACTGAACAGAGCTTTGTCGAAATCTTTAATAGCTTCTTTACGGTTTTCGTTCTGTGTTGCCTGAATTTCTTTTAGAACATAAGGGTGGCAACGGATCGAACCTTGTCCGTAAATAATTAAGCTACGCGTAAGAATGTTAGCTCCTTCAACAGTGATTGAGATTGGAGCTCCTTGATAGGCTCGAGCCATATAGTTTTTCGGACCCATCATGACCGCTTTACCACCATGCACATCCATACCGTCGCAGGCTGTTTCGCGAGCCAGGTTGGTGCTATGGCATTTGACGATGGCTGAAGCAACAGATGGCTTTTCACCGCTATCAATACCCGAAGCTGTAAAGGTTAACATCGAGTCGACCATATAAGCTTTACCCGCTATACGAGCTAGAGCTTCCATGACGCCTTCCATGTAACCCACCGGTACGTTGAACTGTCGGCGGATTCGAGCATAGGCACCCGTCGTATAAGCAGCCATTTTTGCGCCACCATTTGCACTTGACGGTAGAGAGATTGCTCGACCTGCAGATAAGCAGTCGACCAGCATTCTCCAGCCTTGACCGGCGTTCTTTGGACCACCGATGATGTAATCTAAAGGAACAAATACGTCCTTACCCGAAGTAGGGCCATTTTGGAATGGCGTACTTAATGGGTAGTGGCGACGACCAATGTTAACACCGTCAGTATCCGTTGGGATTAGTGCACAAGTAATGCCTAAGTCCTCTTTATCGCCTAGTAAACCTTCTGGGTCATACAGCTTAAAAGCGAGGCCCAGAATCGAAGCTACTGGAGCTAAAGTGATATAACGCTTGTCCCAGGTAAGTTTCATGCCCAGAACTTCTTCACCGTTCCACTGACCTTTGCAAATAACACCCTTATCCGGGATACCACCTGCGTCGGAACCAGCTTCTACTGCCGTAAGGGCAAAGCAGGGTACCTCTTCACCTTTTGCTAAACGCGGCAGATAGTGGTCACGCTGTTCTTGTGTACCATAGTGCATTAACAGTTCGGCAGGGCCTAATGAATTAGGCACTGAAACAATACTGCCCGCGGTTGCACTGAGAGAGTTAATTTTAGTCAGTACACGAGACTGGGCATAGGAAGAGAAGCCAAGACCACCATATTCCTTAGGAATGATAAAGCTGAAAAACCCTTTCTCTTTAATGTAGTTCCAAACTTCAGGTGGTAGATCACGATCGATGTGAGTAATCTGCCAATCGTTGATCATGCTGCATAGTTCTTCCAGAGGACCATCGATAAACTCTTGCTCTTCTTTTGAAAGCGTTGCTTTTTCAAAGCTATGCAGTCGTTTCCAGTCCGGTTTTCCGCCAAAAACTTCAGCCTCCCACCAAACAGTACCAGCATCTAATGCTTCCTGTTCAGTAGCCGAAATTTTAGGCATGATGCCTTTGAACACATCCAATAGCTTGGCTGAAATTGTGCGGCGCACAACAGTAATATTCAGAGGAAGGAAAATGGCAAGGAAAACTATCCCGTGTACATAAGGAATACCTTCTACCAGACTCCAGGCCACAAGAATAGCTGCCAGAACCAAGCTAGTTATTTTCAGGCTGGCTCTGTGATAAAGCGTAATCATCAGTGCCAACAGTAAAATTATTGTGAGCATAGCAACCTCTTTAATAATGAATTAATAACAGTCTAACACAACTGCTCGTACCAGTTGAAGTGAATTTATAATGCTTTATGTTTGAGATCAACACTTAAATACTTGATGTTAAACTAAGATTGTAAGAGTATGTGACAGTTTTACGGCTGAAAATTGGGGAAGTAGCATGAAGCGCTTAGCGGTCGCCATCATTCACGGCATTGCCTCGGAAGATAAACATTATTCGACCGAGTTTAAACATAGAGTTGTTGAGCAATACTTAAAAGGCGACAAAAAGAATCGAATGGAAGATGATTTGCTATTCCATGAAATCTATTGGGGTGATCTGATACAGGATATAAATGATGACCTTCTTAACCGTCTGGACTATAGAAATGAGTTAACTTACGGTACCGTCCGTCAGCTCTTTATTAACTTCATGAATCTTGGGTTGGCTTATCACAACAATTCCGATTTATATCAGGCAATACATCGAAGAATCGCAGAGAGTATGAAAAAGTTAGCCGCTCACAGGCACGTCGATCCAGATGAGACACCAGTCGTCTTACTGGCACACTCCTTCGGGTCAGTCATTATGTCGCATTACATCCAAGATCTGAGAAGTTCAGATTCTACGGAGGGTGGTGCACAGAAACTAACAAACATTGAACGCTTTGATACTATGGCAGGCTTTATTACCTTTGGTAGTCCCTTAGCCATATACGATTGTTTGACTGAGCGGCTACCGTCACCAATAGATACAGTTGGAAAGAAGTTAAATCCAGAATTGAAGCAGCGTGTTAAGTGGCTTAACTTTTACGATAAAGATGATATCGTGGCATATCCGATGAAAAACATAAGTGACGACTATGAGCATGCGGTTACTGAGGATTATGAAATTAATGTGGGAAGCGCAGCAACTTCATGGAATCCTGCATGCCATACAGGTTACTGGGAAGATAAAGACTTTTACCGGCCAGTAGCAAATTATTTAGGTGAGATTAGAGCTTCTCATCCATTTTGGGATTTGCCTGATACACTGTAACCTCTGAAAACGTAACATACTGTATGACTGATAATATTACCTCGGGAACTAGTCTCGAGGACTGTCTATTAAGCGACATTGATACTATAAAGAAACTCAAGCAGGCAATTGCTAAAAGACAGAAGCAAGGCCAGCCTGCGTCTAAGCTTGAAGACAAGCTGGAACGGATTTTGCAAACCTCATCCAACATAGTTCAGGGCAGGAGTAATGCAATCCCTTCTGTCATCGAGTTCGATGATTCTCTTCCAGTTTCACAGTCACGTCAGAAAGTTGCACAACTTATAAGGGATAATCAAGTTGTTGTAATTGCCGGGGAAACTGGATCCGGCAAAACAACTCAAATTCCAAAAATATGTCTGGAACTGGGTTTAGGCAGAAGAGGGCGAATTGGTCATACACAACCAAGACGAGTCGCTGCTACCAGTGTGTCTAGAAGAATAGCCGAGGAACTTAAAACTGATATAGGGCATGTGGTTGGCTTTAATATTCGATTTAATGACCAAACCAATTCCGTCACTCCGGTTAAGGTTATGACTGATGGAGTTTTATTGAATGAAATTATTCATGACCCTTTATTGTTGCAATATGAAGCAATCATCATCGACGAGGCCCATGAACGTAGTTTAAATATTGATTTCTTATTGGGCTACCTCAAACGTTTACTTAATAAGCGTCCCGATCTGAAACTAATTATTACATCTGCAACAATAGACGTTGAAAGCTTTGCCAGGCACTTTGGTCAAAAAGGTGAACCCGCGCCTGTACTTGAAATTAGTGGACGAACTTATCCCGTTGATGTCTGGTATCGTCCAAATGATGAGGAAAATCCGTTACCCCAGACAGATCAAATTGGGCATGCCGTACAAGAAATAATGGCATACGGGCCTGGAGATATACTGATCTTTTTACCCGGGGAAGCTGATATCCGTGATACAGCTAAATTACTCCGCAAGGAGTCGTATCAGCAGTGTGAGGTGCTTCCTTTATATGCTCGGCTTTCAATTTCGGAACAGGAAAAAATATTTAAGCCTTCAGGAGGCAAACGTCGAATCGTCCTGGCAACCAATGTTGCAGAAACTTCCATCACAGTCCCCGGTATTCGTTACGTCATTGATCCGGGTTTAGCGAGAATTAGCCGGTACTCTGTGCGCAGTAAAATCCAGCGACTACCCATAGAAAAAATATCACAAGCTAGCGCCAATCAGAGGAAGGGACGGTGCGGACGTGTTGCGGAAGGTGTTTGTATAAGGCTTTACAGCGAAGAAGACTTTGATGAACGTAAAGAGTTTACTGACGCTGAAATTTTGAGAACGAACTTAGCTGCTGTCATATTACAAATGAAGCAGCTCAAGTTAGGTGATGTCCAGGATTTCCCTTTTATCAACCCGCCCGAAGAGCGACAGGTCAGTGACGGTCTGACCCTATTAAATGAGCTACAGGCGCTGGAGAGTAATAAAAAGCTGACACCTATTGGCAAGAAGATGGCTCGCCTTCCCATTGAACCACGTCTGGCCAGAATACTATTAGCCGGAGAAGAAAAAAAATACTTAAACTATGCCTTAGTTCTAGCAGCTTTTTTGTCCGTCAAAGACCCACGAGAATGGCCCTTTGATAAGAAAGAGAAGGCACAGCAGAAACATTCTAAATATAAGCATAAAACGTCTGACTTTATCGCTATTATTAACCTATGGAATTACCTGCATGAGCAACAGTCGGATCTTAGTAACAGTGCTTTTAGACGCTACTGTAAAGAAGAGCTGATCAATTTTAATGCTTACCGAGAATGGAAAAGTACTTATCGTCAGCTGAAAAGTCTGATGCAAAATCAGACTGGGAAACATAAAAACCCAAAGGAATGGAAAACCGCTGAATTTGATCAGGAAGACCCTGTGTTTTACCAGCAACTGCATCAAGTTTTGTTGACAGGTTTACTCAGTTTTATCGGGCAAAAGGATATTGAAAAGGGGTACCTTGGTACACGCCAAAGTAAGTTTATGATACACCCTCAGTCAATAAACTTTAAAAAGCAGCCACCCTGGCTGGTCACTTTTGAAATTGTAGAAACTACACAACCTTATGCGCGAATGACCGCAGCAATAGAACCAAATTGGTTGGAGCATATCGCCAGTCATTTGATCAAAACTCATTATTATGATGCTCACTGGAGCAAGAACCGGGGCGCTGTTGTTGCTAATATGCAGCAAACATTATTGGGTTTGAAAATTGTAAGTAATAGAACCGTTAATTATAGTTCAGTTGAACCTGACTTATGTCGAGAGTTATTTATTCGTCACGCCCTTGTGCGTCAGGAGCTTGATTCAAAACAACCTTTTCATCAGCATAATGTTGAGGTCAAAAAGCAAGTCGAGCAAGAGATCGCAAAAGCCAGGCAGGCGGATTTATGGGCGGATGAGCACGACATTGTAAATTGGTTTGAGCTTCAATTACCGAAGTCAATCATTAACGTCAAAACGTTAAATAAATGGCTTAAAAAAGATCCACAGAAGAATAACAAGATGCTCAGCATAACCCCCAAGGTATTATTACCTGAAGAGCAGGAAGATAAGGGGCTTTATCCTGAATCAATAGAGGTTAAAGGTGTTGAGCTTAAGCTTAAATATCACTTTGAACCAGGACATGAAAAAGACGGGGTAACAGTAAAACTTCCGCAAAGTCTAACAAGTCAATTTACTGATGCAGATTTTGAGCGCCTGGTACCAGGTTTGTTAGAGGAGAAAATCGAATTTTTAATTCGTTCCTTGCCTAAGCGCTTCCGCAAGAATTTTGTTCCGATTCCTCAGTTTGCCAAAGCTTGTTATGAGAAGGTATTAACAAGTAAGGGGCGACTGATTGATATTATAACGCATCACCTGTTTACAATGACGGGTGTAATTTTGCCAATGGAGGCATGGTCTGAGTTAAATTTACCTGAACATTTTTTAATGCGTTTCGAAGTAGTAAATGATGAAGGGAGTTTACTTTATAGTACTCGTACCCTGGAAGAGAAACCCAAAAAAGTAGCTAAGACCAAACAAAGGAAAAAAGCGAAATTAGAGAATGTGACTTATACCGACTGGCCTACCGAATATACAAGAGAGTCCAGTATGGAAGAGGCGGGCGTTGATTTTCCTGTATTTAACGCTTTGGAAGATGCGGTTAATAAAGTCCGTATTGTACCGGTAGTTAACAAGAAACAGGCAGAAAAAATTCATATCAAGGGTGTATGCAGGTTAATCGCTCTGGCTGAGCAAAAGACTTTTGGTTATTTGCAGAAAAAATATCATAATCGTCAGCAGCTCATGCTCGCCTGTGCTTCGCTGTATTCAGCTGAAGACCTGATAAATGATGTAATGATGTCCGTGATTAAGAGTTATGTTTCTGACAATGTTCCTTATGATGAAGATGCATTTAATGAATGCCTTAAACAAGTCGAAAAAATGCTGGTACCAGAGGCCAATAAAGTTCTTGATCAGTTAGTTGGTACTTTGAAAGCAAGAAATAGCTGTCTAAGTAATATCAAGGCCATGGGAAAAAACTTTAAGGCAGCATATGATGACATTAAGGTTCAACTGGACTATCTATTCCAGCCTGGATTTTGCTATCGATTTGGTGTTGACCACATTCGTGACTATGCACGTTACCTCAAGGCAATTGAGCTGAGAATTGAAAGAATACAACACAACCCTCTCAAAGATGTGCAATTACAGCAAACGTTTAAACCATGGCAAGATGAAATGCTTGAGTTGGAAAAGGATAATAAGATTCCACAGTTTGAGGTAGATGAGTATGGTTGGATGTTGCAGGAGTTCAGGATTTCTCTATTTGCTCAAGGGCAGAAAACTCGTTTTCCTATTTCTCATAAACGACTGCAAAAGTTTCTGGACCGTCTCAATAAAGAATATATTTAGTTAGCGCTCTGAGCGACTCGACCAGTGATCACTCGGTTACGGCCAGACTCTTTAGCCTGGTAAAGTCGCCTGTCCGCTTCCTCTATCATGCTTCCTAAATCTCTCTCGAGTGTTGAATTAATGCCAATGCTTACCGTCACCTGTAATGTGTAGTCTTCTGCTCTTATAATTGTTTCTGAAATTTTCTGGCGAAGCTTTTCAAAGTACATATTCGCATGCTCAGCCGGCATGCCTGTCATATACATGCAGAACTCTTCACCTCCAAATCGGGCAACGATATCTGACTTACGTACCGATTTTTTTAAAATTTTAGCGACTTCTCTCAGTACCGCATCACCCACTGTATGCCCATAGGAGTCATTAACATCTTTAAATTTATCTATATCGATCATAGCGCAGGTAACCGCAGCATTCTGGCGTACCATTGAGTCATGCATAGTATCGGTAACGTCGAAGAAGTGTCTACGGTTAGGGATGCCGGTTAAGTAATCGTTACTAGCCGCTGTGGCAAGTTCTTGGTAAGTGTTTAGTCGATCCATATAAGAGTTAACTCTCAGGTAAAACTCCTCAGCCAAAAAGGATTGTTTGATAATAAAGTCATCCGCTCCATGTTTAAGAAACGTTGCAGCCATAAGACTCTGACCTGCGCCTGATACGCCTAATATGGCCAGTTCCTGTTTACTGTATATACGACGTAATTTCCTTGTAAGTTCACATCCATCCATACCCGGCATATGAAAGTCTGTGATAACCATTTTGACATCTTGGTGGTACTTGACGTAATCAAATGCATCCTTTGGGCTAGTAAAGTGAATCAGCTGGTATTGGTGTACCTGTAGCAAGGACTCGAGTACCTTTGCAGATGTTTTTGAGTCATCAACAATAACAATTTTATTATTAGGATTCCTATCCAGTCGTTTGATAGTCTCGACTATTTCGTGAGCCACATGCTTATCATTCTTAATAAAGTAATCAATAATCTTTAGGCGCCAAAAATGCGTACGTAACTTTGCCGTAATATCACTGATAAGCACCATCGTAGGCACTTTGTGCTTTCTGAATAAGTCGACCGACTCACCATCGTTAGATTCTCTCAGACGATAACTGACTAAGCAGGCATGAATCGTGTTCTTGTCAATTCTTGACAAAATAATTCTTGCTTCATCCAGGCTGTTACAGGTCACGACACCAAAAGGGGTGTTGTCGATTATTTGCTTCTCTATGAGGGCGCAGAAAAACTTGCTGTCATCTACTATGATGATTTTCTTCATCAATTAACGGTCCTTATTGTTATTACCCAAAGATTATAAAGCGACGTAACTGAGTATTCCTTAAACCGTGTTCGCTTTTGAGTATTTTTCATTAATGCTTACTTTCATATCGCCACAATAGGTTTTTTTCATTTTTTTTCATTTTTTTTCAGCTGAATTGTAAAATTTCAGCCAAAATTTGTCACTGGTTAGACCAAGGAATTGTATAGATATACGACACAACATGTTGTAAAAAAGTTCATCACTTGTAAATTTGTGATGCGGTTTTCTTTTATTTTGAGAACTAGCAAGGTATTGATCGTTATTGTTTTTCTTCATTTATGCATTCCTCTATCGAGGATTCAATAATTCTCAAACCCTATCTTTGACACATCTCGACGTGTGTAAAAAGATCTTTTCAATCCCTTTAAATCCAGTGACTTAGGCCTATGACTGGGTCCCTTTTTGTCTAATTTCTGGACAATAGACAGGTGATAAAACTCTTAATATATTGAATGCTGAATTACTAACTAATGCTTTTGTGCATTACAGCGTAATGGGTAAAGGATTGCCAACTTCAGCTTCGTCGTAATGGCTAAAGTCGCGCAAAAAACATGTTCAATAAAGGTATTCAGCGGAGGGATTTTCCCAATGAAACGTTATCTAGGATTAACTGCGAAAACTGGGGCAGTGCTAGGGCTGCTCCTAAGTTCACAGTTAAGTATTGCAGGCCCCAAAATTCATGAGGTTCAACCTTATCCTGCAGCAGAACCCACAAATCTAGTCATCTGGGGGACCGGGTTTGATGATCCAAGTATTTTCTTCGGTACGTATCCTGATCCATTAGTGATCAGTGCAGATCAGAGCCCCTGCTCTGATATGGAGTTCAATCCAGCACCACCATTAGATCCAACTGATTTTGATTGTGTGGTTGTGGATCTTCCTTATGTAAATAATGGTGCTCCAGCAGTTCCATCAGGAGATTATTTATTAAAAATCGTAACTGAAGGAACAAATATTTGTGGAACAAAACCAAGTTCATTGACCTTTGAATACATACCTTCAGATTGCTCAGGAGTAAATGCTCAAAATGTATTCTGTTCTGGCGATATGACTGGAGCGGTTGGGGCAACTAACGTTAGCCTATCCAATCAAGCTAGTAAATGGTCATTCCCAAGCCAGATATACCCTGGTGAATTGGTGACTTTTACTGCTAATCAACCATCAGCTAATGAACTTGCAATTAACCTGGATGAAGCTAACCTTCATCAGGGATTTGTTATTCACACTTCATGCTCACAACCCCTTCTTTTAGGAGATATATTCGGTAGTTTTGAGTTAGTTGATTATGTGGGCGATGATTCATCTCAAATTGAAGAAATTGACTTATATGATCTGACTCTTGGTGGAGTAGGTCCACAAGGTCCTGAAGGTCCTCAAGGCCCACAAGGTAAACAAGGTGAGCAGGGTGACCAGGGTCCTCAAGGTAAAGTAGGTCCTCAAGGTGAAGCTGGTGCTCAAGGTCCTCAGGGTAAAGTAGGTCCTCAAGGTGAAGCTGGTGCTCAAGGCCCTCAAGGTAAAGTAGGTCCTCAAGGGGAAACTGGTGACACAGGTGCCCAAGGTCCTCAGGGTAAAAAAGGTGATACTGGTGATACTGGTGCCCAAGGTCCTCAAGGTAAAGTAGGTCCTCAGGGTGAAACCGGTGCCCAAGGTCCTCAAGGTAAAGTAGGTCCTCAAGGGGATACTGGTGAAACAGGTGCCCAGGGTCCTCAAGGTAAGAAAGGTGACACTGGTGATACTGGTGCTCAAGGTCCTCAAGGTAAAGTAGGTCCTCAGGGTGAAACTGGTGCCCAGGGTCCTCAAGGTAAAGTAGGTCCTAAAGGTGATACTGGTGACACAGGTGCCCAGGGTCCTCAAGGTAAAAAAGGTGACACTGGTGATACTGGTGCCCAAGGTCCTCAAGGTAAAGTAGGTCCTCAGGGTGAAACCGGTGCCCAAGGTCCTCAAGGTAAAGTAGGTCCTAAAGGTGATACTGGTGACACAGGTGCTCAAGGTCCTCAAGGTAAGAAAGGTGACACTGGTGATACTGGTGCTCAAGGTCCTCAAGGTAAAGTAGGTCCTCAGGGTGAAACAGGTGCCCAGGGTCCTCAAGGTAAAGCCGGTCCTCAGGGTGAAACAGGTGCCCAGGGTCCTCAAGGTAAAGTCGGTCCTCAAGGGGAAACTGGTGATACTGGTGCTCAAGGTCCTCAAGGTAAGATCGGTCCTAAAGGTGACCAGGGTGACCAAGGTCCTCAGGGTAAAGCCGGTCCTCAAGGGGAAACTGGTGCCCAGGGTCCTCAAGGTAAAGTAGGTCCTCAAGGTCTGCAAGGTCCTCAAGGTAAGAAAGGTGATACCGGTGACACAGGTGCCCAGGGTCCTCAAGGTAAAGTCGGTCCTCAGGGTGAAAAAGGTGACCCAGGGGCAGATGGAATCGGATCCAACCTAATGTGCTTCAGTACTGACCAAACTATTGGTAGCCAAGGTAAATTCATGGGCTTAGGTCAACAGGCAGGAGAGCACGATAGTGTAGGTGTTATCAGTCCGTTTGCCGAAGGAGCTGAGGTACTAACCCTGGTTGTTAAAGCTGCACAGGGCAATAACCCTAACTCCGGTATAGCGATGCTCTACCATGACGACCCTAATGGAGCTCACGGTGGTGTACCTGTAGGTTCCTCACCAAATAATGAATGTATTTTAGCTGACACTCCTGTAAAAAGTGTCTGTAAAATTACATTCGCCACTAATAACGACCTAGATGTGTTTGATAGCTTAAGTGTGTTTATTCAAACCACTGGTGGTGGTAGCTTCGAGGGTGGATCAGCGTGTATCTTGATCGACCCAGATGGAACTGAGTAAGTCCCTCGCGTGAAGAAGGAAGGGCCCAGCTTTTGCTGGGCTTTTTCTCGTAGACTTACTTAAATAATAGTGCTATAGATAAATCGTTAGGCATGAATCATTTCTGAGTAATTAAGGTGGTTTGCAAATGAGGGATATATTTGTGTTACTTCAAAGGGGCAAATTAAGCATACTTTTTATTTTGTTTCTATGTGGCTTCTTAATATGCTTTTCTCCAAACATAGCTTTTTCAAAAGCTTCTGAAACTCCTGTTGCAAGTAGTGGCCCTTCCAGTATTGACCTGGCAATGTCCGGACGCTGGAATCAAGGCCCGGTATTCGCCAGTGCCGTCTCTGGTCATTACATGTACTTTGGTTCGTCCGGTACTGTTCGTGTTGTAGAGGTTGAAAAAGATTCCAGCGGTAATGCAACGGCATGGCAGGAAGTGGCTTCTATTAGCACTGACGGAGTAGTCAGAGATATGTTGATAGAAGGAGATTACCTCTACATAGCAGATGGTTCAGGTTGGATGCGGGTGATTAACGTCAGGAATCCTGCTAACCCAAAGCTAAGTGGAAAAGTTCGCCTGAATAGTGAAATCAAATCCATTCATTTTCATGATAATAATATTTATATCGCTGCAGGGTGGACCGGTATTCATATTATTAATGTTTCTAATGCCGAAAAGCCTATTTTGGTGAACACCTATAAATCTGGTGGTTATGTGCTAGACATCGTTGTTGCCAAAAACACCGGCTTTATTGCCGCAGGTCAGGATCATGGTTTACAAATTGTAGATTTGGCAGACTTAAGCAATCCAAAGTTATTATCTTCTCATGAGATATCGGGTAGTGCCGCGGGTATAGACTCTAACGGTGAATATGCATACGTTGTTAATATGGACGATGAAGAGCCAGGCTTGCATATTTTTGATGTAACCGTTCGAGAAAAGCCAGTAAAAATAGCCGTTCAGCCATTAATCTACGGTGCTGAAAGGGTTCGCCTGGAAGGTAATATGGTTTATGTTGCTGGAGTAGCCAATGACGCTGGTTTAATCGTAATAGATGTATCTAACCCGGAAAAGCCTAAGAAAATGGGTTCCTGGTGGGACTCTACCTGTTCAGAATCAGTAACCATTGATAACCAAATTGCATACCTGGCTCATGGCGATCAAGGTTTGGAAATATTGGATGTTCGTGACCCAAACGATCCCTCTGTGATCAAGCATTTCTCAGCTGCCGGACGTGTCAGAGGGGTGGATACGCAGGGTCAGTTAGCTTTTGTAGCAAATGGCTATCGGGGTTTAAAGATCGTCGATGTATCTAATCATGCTAATCCTGTTGATTTATCTGAGCTCAAAACCTATCGAGCACTTGATGTTGATGTGGCAGGACCTTTTGCTCATGTAGCCGATGACTGGGCGGGGTATAAACTCATAGACATCTCAAACCCTAAGGCGCCAAAACTAGTTGCTGAACTAGATACTCCCGGCTATGCGGAAGACATATTCGTTCTTCAGAACATGGTCTACATTGCCGATGGAGAGGGGGGGCTGCGTATATTGGATCTGTCGGATCCCTCTAGTCCAAAAGAGGTATCATCAGTACCAGTAGAAGGCGGTTATGCCTATGAAGTTTATGTGGCCGGTGATTTCGCATATTTAGCCGCAGGTGAGGCTGGTCTTTTAGAGATCAATGTTTCTAATCCTAAAAGGCCTATTGTTTATTCACAGTACAAACTGGATAACAAGAAATTTGAAGTTAGAGGAGTGGCCGTAGAGGGCTCTCGGGTCTATGTTGCGGGTGGTTATACTGGTATGACTATTCTAGATATTTCGATTCCTTCCGAGCTCCGGCTGGTGGGGCGATTCGAAACTAAAAAACGCGCAAACAATGTTAGTGTGGTTAATAATAAGGCTTATCTCGTCGACTCAGATCACATTAGAGTAATTGATGTTTCGCAGCCAAGTTTGCCTAAGGAAATTGATGATCATCCTGTCCCGGCGAGCGCCGCTAAAATTCACAGCAGCCTGAAAGGCGTCTTTGTTGCCGGTATGGAGTCAGGATTGCTGATATTTGAGCCTTGAGTGAAATGATTGTAGAGGTGGTAGTAGGCTCACTGCTTTACTGAGCCCACGGCTTGCTACTAATTGTCTGGTAAATGTTTTTGGCGATAGTTTTCGTACCATAACTGTGTAGCACCACAGACAGCGGCGGGCATGACCAGCAGATTCAGTATGGGGATCATAGTACATAACATGACCAGGCTACCAAAACCCAAAGTTCCACTGCGACTGGTTTGCAGTGTTTTAAGCATGTCGTCAAAAGCAATCTTGTGGTTATCCATAGGGTAATCGACGTATTGGACCGACATCATCCAGGCGTTAAAAACAAACCAGATAATCGGGAATGCAATTGCACCAATTATAGGGACGAACAGTACTAATAAACACAATATTGCTCGGGGTATGTAATATTTGAGTTTTATCCATTCCCTCTTTAGAAGTCGGGGTGTATCTTTAATCAGGTCTTTGAAGCCTTGATCTTCAATTGGCTTATCGGTATGTCCCTCTTCAGCATGAAGTTTACGCTCGACAGCTTCAGCAAGAAGGCCATTAAACGGAGCCGCAATCCAATTTGCTAACATGGAGAAAAAGAAAAAAATGAAAAGTACTGCACCCACAATGACAATTGGCCAAATAAGCCAGGCTAAGGCTGTTCCTAGCCACTCCCAGGCCCCCCAGCTTGTTACTGTGTTTTCAACCCAGGCTGCCCAATAAGAAATTTGATTTATAAGGTAAATCAATGCGATAGTTAGAAAAACTAAATTAATACCTAAAGGAATAAAAACGTACCGTTTAATCCCTTTTTGTAGAAGCATACGGAAGCCGTTGGCTAAATAATGAGCACCTTCAAAACTATTTTGAGCCATACAATGTTTTTTTACACTTACTGTGTGCTAAATGATGAAAAATAATTTACACTTAAACGCTTTAGATTGTAACCCTAAGAAATGTAACAGAGCCTTACAAACTCATTCCTAAGAGAATAAGACGTAAAAGATAAATGCGATTAAAACAAATAAAATTAGCGGGATTTAAATCATTTGTTGATCCAACCACGGTTTCCTTTCCGAGTAATCTAACTTCGGTTGTTGGACCCAACGGTTGTGGTAAGTCTAACCTGATTGACGCGGTGCGCTGGGTGATGGGGGAGTCATCTGCTAAAAACCTCCGTGGTGATGCCATGACTGACGTCATCTTCAATGGTTCAACAGGGCGAAAGCCAGTTGGTCAAGCTAGTATTGAGCTGGTGTTTGATAATTCCGATGGTACTGTTCAGGGTGAATACGCTAATTATAATGAGATATCCGTTCGTCGTGTGGTTAATCGTGAGGCTCAGTCTTCCTATTTTTTAAATGGGACTCGTTGTCGTCGTAAAGACATCACCGATATATTTCTTGGAACAGGTCTCGGACCAAGAAGTTATGCCATTATCGAGCAGGGCATGATTTCGAAACTCATTGAATCGAAACCTCACGAGCTAAGAATTTTCCTCGAAGAAGCTGCCGGTATCTCTAAATATAAAGAGCGTCGTAGAGAAACAGAAAATCGTATTCGTCATACGCGAGACAATCTTGACCGCCTTAACGATTTAAGAGAAGAGTTAGGGAAGCAGCTTTCTCATTTAAAGCGTCAGGCTACTTCTGCTGAACGTTACAAAGAATATAAAGCCCAGGAGAGGGAACTTAAAGCTCAACTGGCGGCTATTCGTTGGCATCAATACGACGAAAAGATTGAGTCGTTGGATGAGGCTATTCATAAAATGGAAACAGAAGTTGAGGCTAAGGTCGCTGACCAGCGTCATTCTGATGCCGAAATTGAGAAGTCTCGAGAGCTTCATATTGAACTGACAGACGCACATAACGAAGTTCAGGGACGTTTTTATGGTATAGCTGCAGATATTGCTCGGCTCGAACAGGCCATTGAGCATGCACGTCAGCAAAAGTCACAGCTACTGGAAGATAAGACTCAGGTTGAAGCCTCTTTAGATAAACTTAGAGATCAACTTAAATTTGATGAGTCTAAGCTTGAGGAGCTTATGACTGAGTTACTTCAAGCAGAGCCTGATCTTGAAATGAACTCTGAACAGGTTGAAGAACAGCAGCAACAGCTTAATGATCTTGAAGAAGATATGCGATTATGGCAGCAGGATTGGGATATTTTTAATCAGCAAGCCAGCGCTAATGCTCAAAAGACAGAAGTTGAAAAAACGCGAATCCAACATTTAGAGTCACATCTTTCTCGTCATCAAAAACGTCTAGAAGAAATTAAAGATGAGATCGGTCAGCAGCAGTCTGGTCCGATGGAGTCTGAGCTAATGAAAGCTGCTCAGGAGCTTAGTATCGCTGAAGAACAGGCAGAAAAGCTTGAAGAAGAAGTGAGCCTCTCCGTTGAAAAAATTAATGAAAGTCGGCAGCAGCAGCGCCAACATAACCAAAAGTTGGAAGAGACTCGAAGAGAGCTAAGGACTTTTGAGTCCAGAAAACTCTCCCTTGAAGCTAAGCAGAGCGCAGCTTTAGGCAGTGATAATGAGGATGCTGTGTCATGGATGGAGTCAAAAAATCTCAGTAATAACCTGCGTTTAGCTCAGAATCTTCAGGTTGAGTCTGGGTGGGAGATTGCTGCTGAAACAGTACTAGGCCAGTATCTTGAGGCTGTTGTTGTAGACTCTGTAGATGATTATGCCACCAGCCTCTCAGAGCTTGCCGCCGGATCCGTTCTTCTGGTTAATTCCGAGGCAACGTCTAAGTCTGAAGCTGGGAAGCTCTCTGATAAGGTTAAAGGGGCTGAGTCTCTGAATGGCACCCTTAACCATGTCTTAATAAGCGATGACTTGCAGACGGCACTGGCTCAGCGAGCCCAGCTTGAGCCGCATGAGTCAGTTATAACAAAAGATGGAGTCTGGTTAGGTAAAGACTGGCTTAGAGTCTCGCGGCCTAGCGATAGCGAATCCGGCATTTTGGAGCGAGAAGCAGAGTTAAATGACTTATATCAGAAAATAGAGCAGCAGGAAGCTATATTAGAACAGCTCGAGCAAACTAAAGACCAGTTGTCAGAACAACTTGCTGAGCATGAAGAAACCTGGCAAACGAAACAGTCTCAGCTGGCGCAGGCTAACAAGAAACATAGTGAGCTAAGGGCTAGTGTTGGTACCCAGCAAGCTAAGTTAGAACAGGCTCAGAATCGCTTGGAGAGACTGAAAAAAGAGCAACAAAACATTATTGAGCAAGTTCATGATGATGAGGCTGCTCTTGCTAAAAGTCGTCAACTTATCGAGCAGCTCCTCGATGCAATGGAAAAGGACAGTGACAAACGTGACTTATTGACGGCTCAAAGAGAGGAGCGACGCGCACAGCTTGAATCAAGACGTGCTCAAGCTCGAGAAGCAAAAGAGACAGAACAGAAACTAGCAATCAGAGTCAGTGCACTCAAAGCAGAAGTAAATTCTACTCGCTCAGGATTTGAGCGTGTGAACTCACAAATTGGAGAATTAACTTCAAGAAAGGTTGAGTTGGAAAATAGACTGAGTAGTGACAGTGACCCTACGGAAGAATATACAATAGAGCTTGAAGAAGCTTTAGAAAAGCGTCTCGTAGTTGAAGAAGAAATGAAGCAGGCGAGAAATAAATTGAGCGAAGTTGACGAAAAAGTTCGTAAACTTGAACGCCTACGGCATGAAGCAGAGCAGGGAGCACAAGGTGTTCGCTCTCGTCTGGAAAAATTACGCATGGACTGGCAAGAAGCCAAAACCAGACAGAACACCCAGTCTGATATTTTGAAGGAAGCTAAAAAAGATGTTGAAGACGTGCTTGAATCGCTGCCTTCTGATGCTAATGAGCCAGATTGGTTGAAAGAGATAGATGAAGTCAGTGGACGTATTCAGCGACTGGGGGCCATTAACTTGGCGGCTATCGAAGAATATAAAGCGGCTGAAGAGCGAAAAATTTACCTGGACTCGCAAAATGATGATCTAGAAGCTGCACTGGAAACTCTCGAAAGTGCGATTCGAAAAATCGATCATGAAACTCGTACCCGCTTTAAAGAAACCTTCGATAAAGTTAACAAAGGTGTTCAGGAATTGTTCCCGAAAGTTTTCGGCGGTGGTCATGCCTACCTCGAGTTAACGGGTGAGAACTTGTTGGATACTGGCGTTGCTGTCATGGCGCGTCCCCCGGGTAAAAGAAATTCGACCATCCACCTGTTGTCAGGTGGCGAAAAAGCATTGACTGCAATCTCCCTGGTTTTTTCTATATTCCAGCTTAACCCAGCACCTTTCTGTATGCTGGATGAGGTTGATGCTCCCCTGGATGATGCCAATGTGGGACGTTATGCGAACCTGGTAAAAGAAATGAGTGAACATTTGCAATTTATAGCTATTACACACAATAAAATTGCAATGGAGACAGCGGATACTCTTCTCGGGGTAACTATGAGTGAGCCCGGTGTATCACGCGTTGTATCGGTTGATGTGGACGAAGCAGCAGCTTTAGCGGCTTCCTGATAAATAAAGTTTGAAAGGGTGATCTAATGGAGTGGCAACTCGCAATTTTGCTGGCTTTAGTTAGTTTAATCATAATCGGTTTTATCTATTTTGACGCTAAGCGTCGTTCTAATGTTCGGAAGGAACGGATAGAAAGAGAGCTGTACCAGGAACGGTTAGCTAAAAGCAAAGATAAGTCAGGCTTCGACGATGACGGTATTGGGCAGGTTCGTGTCGTTAATAAACCTAAAAAGGATGTCAATAATGAGCACATTGAGGAGTTGTTGGAGCCTGAAATCCCTGAACCAAAAGTACAGCAGTCGGCGACTCCGCAAAATGAAGTAGTGCCAGAAGAAGAGGCTGGCGCGTTAGATGAAGTTTCCAATCACACTAACATGCCGCAGCAGGAACCCATAGAGCCAACAATTTCAGAAAGCGATATTCCGGTTCTTGATGATGCTTTGTTTGAATTTACAAAGGAAAGTTTACGTAAAGAGCCCCCTAGTGAAAAGGCCTCTAAAACCGAACCATCAGTTGAACAGCCTCAACAGACGTCTTTATTTGATGAACCTGAGGATGAGCCGACTGTTGAAGTTGAGCCTGAGTTGATATTCTCTCTATTCGTTGTTGCTGAGCAGGACAAACCGTTTCAAGGACCTGAGTTGGTTCAGACTTTAGTCGAGCAGGGAATGCGCCATGGTGAGATGGACATTTTCCACCGTCACGCACAGGCTAATGGTCGTGGTGCTGTACAGTTTAGTCTGGCCAATGCTTTTGAACCCGGTGTTTTCGATCTCAAAAAAGTCGATGATCTAGAAACTCGGGGGCTAGCTCTTTTTATGGCTCTTCCTGGTCCTAAAAAGCCGATGCAAGCCTATGAGTTAATGGTCAAAACAGCTCGTGGTATCGTTCAGGAGCTTGGTGGTTTTGTTCTTGATGCCAGCAAAAGCAACTTCAGTAAGCAGATAGAATCACATCATAAAGAGCAAATTATCGAGTTCGAACGTAAACAACTTCTGAATAAATAATAGTTTTTATAATGACGAACAGAACCGACAGCGTAAAACAAGAGTTGGAGCGGTTACGCTCCCTTATTAGTGATTACAATTATCAATATTATGTACTGGATGATCCTTCAGTACCTGATGCTGAGTATGATCGTTTATACAGACAGCTGTCAAAGCTTGAGTCTGAGCACCCTGACTTAGTCACTGATAACTCACCAACCCAGAGGGTTGGAGCCAAGCCGGATTCTGGATTCGATGAAGTTGTCCATGAGTTGCCTATGTTATCTTTAGATAATGCCATGGACGATGAAGAAATGGCTAGTTTTAATCGTAGAGTTCAGGACAGGCTGGCGATAAAAGATGACATTGAATATGTATGCGAGCCTAAATTAGATGGCTTAGCTATAAGCCTCCTTTATGAGAATGGTTTACTGACTCGTGCAGCTACTCGGGGAGATGGTATGCAGGGAGAGAACATTACTCTGAATGCCCGTACGATACGCTCAATCCCACTTGAGTTACGAACCGAAGTACCTCCTAAACGTTTTGAGGTCCGTGGCGAAGTGTTTATGCTGAAAAGTTCTTTTGAAGCGCTGAATGATGAAGCCCGTAACAATGGAGCTAAGACCTTTGCCAACCCTAGAAATGCAGCCGCGGGCAGCTTACGCCAGCTAGACCCCAAAATAACTGCCAAAAGGAACTTGTCATTTTATGCCTATTCTATGGGTATAGTTTCAGAGGAATTTGAGTTAGCTGACAGTCATTACGAACGTTTGCAGCAGGTGAAAGAGCTTGGCTTACCTGTTTCTCCGGAAGTAAAAAAAGCTAATGGTATAGATGGTTGCCTCAAGTACTATCAGGATATTATGGACCGAAGGGATTCCCTCGAGTATGAAATTGATGGTGTTGTTAATAAAGTTAACAGTATCAAGTTTCAGGAGCGCCTCGGTTTTGTTGCTCGTGCACCACGATGGGCAATTGCACATAAATTTCCAGCGCAGGAGGAAATCACACAGTTAATCGGAGTTGATTTTCAGGTCGGTAGAACTGGAGCAATCACTCCCGTTGCACGCTTAGAGCCTGTATCCGTCGGGGGTGTGACTGTCAGCAATGCAACTTTGCACAACATGGATGAGATCCAGAGGCTCGGGGTAAAGGTTAAAGATTTTGTTATAATCCGTCGTGCCGGTGATGTAATACCGCAGGTTGTTAGTGTTATAAAAGATAGACGCCCTGATGATAGTTCTGAGATTGCCGCCCCCCGAACCTGTCCTGTTTGCTCGTCTCCTGTCGAAAGGGCTGAAGGAGAAGCCGTGTTGCGTTGTACTGGAGGTTTAATTTGCTCTTCTCAGCGTAATGAGTCTATAAAGCATTTTGCTTCCCGTAAGGCTATGGATATTGATGGCCTTGGGGATAAGCTTGTGGAGGTTCTAACAGAAAAGAACTTTATCAGTTCTGTCAGTGACCTTTTTAGGCTAACAGAGAAACAATTAACGGGTTTAGAGCGGATGGGTGAAAAGTCCGCCAATAATTTGTTGAAAGCCTTAGAGAAAAGCAAAGAAACAACATTACCTAAATTTCTATTTTCCCTTGGTATCAGGGAAGTCGGTGAAGTAACAGCTAAGAATATCGCCAATCACTTCCTTACTTTAGATAAAATTATTGATGCTACTGTAGATGAGCTTATAGAGGTCCCCGATGTAGGGCCGATTGTGGCCCAGCACATACATGCTTTCTTTGATAATAAAGAAAATTTAGAGCAGGTGAAGGAGCTAGTTGAACTGGGGGTTAGCTGGCCAGAGATTGAGAAAAAGTCAGACGAGGAGTTGCCTTTGAAAGGTAATACTTATGTCATCACCGGCTCTTTTGAAGGTATTAGCAGAACAGAGATCAAAGAGCGGCTTGAATCACTTGGTGCAAAAGTCTCCGGATCAGTTTCTAAAAAGACCACCGCATTGATTGCAGGTGAAAAGGCTGGCAGCAAATTGACTAAAGCAGAGTCTCTAGGGATAGATGTTTTAGGCGCTGACTTCTTGGATAATTATATTTAACCTTATTTAGCCAGGTTGATCTGTGCCTTGCCTCCATGTTTAGAGACATATAGCGCTTTATCAGCTTCACGGATAAGATGAAGAGTATCTTTTGTTTCATTAGTTAGACCGGATATCCCGATGCTTAAAGTATAACGGCAGGATCGGTTTTCAACTATGAGCGGAATAATTCGCTCTGACACATTCGACAAGTAGTTCTTGGCAATATCCACACTTGTATCAGGAAAAATAACTAAGAACTCATCACCACCATAACGACCAATCAAGCAAGTACTGGGCAGCTCTTCCAAGAAAAGATTGGCTAAAGTTTTCAGGCATAAATCTCCAGCAGCATGCCCAAAGGTATCATTGACTTGTTTAAAGTCATCAATATCAACGAAGGCTATGGCCAATTGCTGGCTACTCTTTTTCGCCAAATTAAAATTAGACTCAAGACGGTGTAATATTGCACCACGGTTCATCAGATTTGTTAGCGCATCGGTTTCCGCTTTATCCTTAATAGAGCGCAGGCTTTCAGTATTTAACAGACACCTGATAAGCTCTGTCGCATAGTGCTGAAGAAAATCAAGCATCGAGTCTGTTGGATGAAAATTTTCAGGAACCTCAAGAATTAAGCAACTCCACTCGTGACTTCTCATCAGAACTGGAATGACAAACATATTTTGATAAGGAGATGTAGACTCTAGTTTTTGGGGGTGACCAATGTTGCAAAGCCGACTGATTTGTAGTCCGTTATGTCTGATGACACGGCTATACTTCGCCTTTTCATGATCTTTCTCAGTGTAGACATGAAGTTTGCTGTCTAACTGATAGATAGCTGCTGCACTATTGAAGTTTAACTTCTCTCTGAGTTCAGTCAGGAAGTCTTTAACTATAATGTTTTCATACTCGCTACTTTCACTGCTGTGCAGCTTGGTAGTAATTCTATTGAGTAACGTTGAAAAGTCCTTTTGTAATTCATAAGCTTGTGAGCGCTCTATGGATTCTTTTTGAGCACTATCACGTTGATGCTTCAGTTGTAATACTCGGTCAGCCAAACCCAGAGTAAAAATAGTGGCTTCCAGTAAAGAGGCAACAGCAAAACCATGATTGAAAATAAATTTTTCAGGAAGGATTGAGAACGTGGTTAATACTCTCAATACGGCAGTAATAATGAGTAGGGCAAAGGCCAATGCAAAAAAGAAAGCCTGTCTATTACCTTTATAAAGAAGTTTAGCGACCATCCAGACATAAAGTGGAACAGCTAGAACGACAAGTAGATTGGTAAGCTGCACCAACAGCTGAGGGATAGGAATCAAGATAAATGACAATACAAAAAGTGTTATGTAGGAGTATTTGAAAGCATTGATTACCTTGTGCTCAGCGGGTGCTTCCTCCTGCGTTGACATAAATTCTTGAGAAAAATTATATAGCGCGTAAAGACTCAGTGTGAAAATAGCAAATAGTATATTTTTATTATTGGCCAGTAATGATAGCGCTGGAAATTGATAGATGTAGCCACTGGAACTCATTAGGAATAGCAGGAAGCAGCTGTTATAAAATATGTATAGTAGGTATTCTTTTCGTTTAAATATCAGATAGAAAAAGGAGTTAACCAGTAGTAACAAAAATATCCCAAAAAATATCGCCGTGAAAAGCTGGTTATATTGGTTATCAACCCGGTTATAGGCGGCGTACGACCATACCGCTAAAGTGGGCTCTGTTTCCCTGTCGTGAGTGATGTTCAGGTATAAGTTTTGATCCTTATATAAACTTAAGTCAAATGTTTTAGCATGCCCCATAAACTCGGGAGCCCTGCGAAAGTCATATCGGGACTTAGTGGCGACCTTTTGCAGACCATTGTCAGTTAGAGAATAGAGAGTCGCCCGGGACAGGTGACCAGGGTTAACAACTAATAATGGGTTTTCGGGAAGACGGTCTGTATACGATATTTTATAAAGTATATTTAATACTTTCTCTGGATCATTTCCATCAATTAGAGAGTCAAGGTTTTTAATACTTTGAAATATTGGAGGTGGTGGAATATTCTGATTTAGGTTTATTTTATGGAAGCTGGTTTGTGAGGGAGTTAATTTATCTTTTGAAAAAATGAGAGAGACTGCAGAGAGTATTGCCACCAGTATTATACTGATGGCAATAGTCGCGTAGTGCAGTCTACCGATCATTTTAGTGATATGTCTCCGACATGACGTAGTTCAGGGCAGTGCCTCAGTAAGTCACCGGGAGTAACAAACATAGAGGACTGTGCTTGCAAAATTGCTAACCCCTGCCTAGGATCGGCTTTAGCTAATTCTAGCTCCTGACTGACTGCGTGAAGCGTTTGCGCAAAGTCATGTATGGAGTCCAGCAATTCGTCAGAAACAACACCTGAAGCGAGAAGTGTTTCATCGTTCATCGCATGATAAAGTTGTTTAGCCAATTGTTCGTCATCACTTTCGGCTCCCGCACTAAGGTTTGCTAGCTGAGAATTTTTGCGAGTATGCTTAAAGGCCTTAGTAATTAAGTTTGGACGAGGGCTATCAGATTTAAGGACTCCGTCCTTAATGCTCAGACGGTATGCTTTACCTGCTTCGAGATAGCATTCGAAAACAAACTGAGAGCAAACCATTGGATGTTTGTCGGGATATTTCATTTGATTGATAGCATCCAGTAGTCTTTCTGTAAGGCTCTTCAGTATTTTTAGAATGATTTTTTGTGTTTCGTCGTTTGGCGTAAACTTTTTATATAACAACAGAATACCCAGAAGGTATAGGTTGTTCATTGAATAGGGTGCCTGGCCATTCAAATACTTTGCTGCCACATCCATAACTGGCTTGAAGTCATCCACAGGTTTGTTTAGCCGCATTACGTGCACAGTTCGATCGACAAAGCGAAGCGTTGCGTCGGCAATACGGACTGCAGGTGGGGTTTCCTCCACAAGTTTTGTGGGTAACTGGTAGGTCATTGCGGCATGACTGACGGGCGCGTCAGTAAGCCAGGTTATGGCTTTTGATATCCAGCTGCCTTCTTCTGGTGAAAATAAAAGGACATCACCAGGTTTTAAGTCTCTAACGTCCATCGTCATTCCCTCACTTAATGTTTAAATATAGCGATTTCATAAAAAAAAGTATAGTGCTAAGTAAAATGCAATTTGCTAGGGTAGCATATGAGTCAAGACCAAATACAATACAAGGAGTATTCATGACATTAATTTTTCGTGTAGTTGTGCTGTTTGCCTTTCTAACATTCTCCTTAGGCAGTGTTGCCGCTGAAGACAGTTTACGGTGCACCGATTACGATGTGTTTGTTGTACGACACTTTGAAAAACAGATGACTGAACAACAAGATCCAGAACTGAGTGAGTTAGGGATGAAGCAGGCCAGAAAATTCTCTCAGCTCGAGCCCATAAAGAATGTTAAACATGGCTTTTATACTCCCTTTAAAAGAGCAAAACAGTCATTACAGTTCTTGGATGCAGAAACAAGTGAATATTCCCCAGGCGAATTGAGCCAACTCGTCACTAAAGTCAAACGTGATTTTTGTGGTGAAAGTGTAGTAGTGGTAGGGCATTCAAATACAGTCCCGCAGATTATCAAAGCCTTTGGTGGTAAGTTCAGTGTAAGTTATGCTGGTGTGGCTTTATCTAAAGAGCCCAAAATTACTTTAAATGAGTCTGACTACGGAGATGTATTTAGAATCACTTATCACAACGAGAGAGTACATCAACAGCTATACCAGATAAAGATAATGAAAAGTGAAGAATAGAATAAATAAAACCCGCAAAGCTTTTTGCTTTGCGGGTTAAACGCTTATAGCTTAATCGCTCGTTTTAGCTGCTTGCGAGGAGCTGTGTTCTCGTGAGCTGTCCTTAGCTTTTGATGTAATACTACCATCAAAGCTGTAGGGTTTTGGAGCAAATGTCATTGCCTGGATTGGCTCGTTAACAATAGCTTTACTTGCAGGAGCACTAGAGCTCGAGCCTTTAGCAGGTGTAACTGAAGAAGAAGGCGCAATAACTTTAGCTCTTGTTTGTTCCATATTGAGCTCTTCGCTTTCACTAGCCTGTGCTGGTGTTGCTTCTTCTGCTTCCTTTTCGTTCTCAGACTGTTGAGTGTAATCCAAACCAGGAACACTCTCAGCAGGTTTTTCAGCAACGTTATCGTTTTGTTGCCCATCCTGTTGTTTAACTGAAGGTGCAGTAGAAGCCTCGGCTTCGGTATTATCTGAGGTTGCTTGCTTCTCGTTGTTTACAGGTTGCTCTTTATTCACATTGTCCTGTAAAGGCTGAGCGCTGGCTTTTTCAGTATCTACAGATTGCTCTTTAGCTACAGGACCCTCTGGACTTTCCTTTGGTGTCTCATCAGAAAGAACTTCGGCAATGCTACGTTCTAGCGACTTATGCGCTTTATAGACCATAATATCCTCAGGATTGGCTTTATGCCTTTTCTGATTCTGAGGTTTGCTAGTTTGTGAGTTTTGTTTCTCGCTGGCTTGCTGCGTCTTTTGCTGAGGCTGATCCTGTACTTTATTAACTTGAGTTTGCTCAGCCTGTGGCTTAGTGCCATTCGGTTGCTGCTGCTCTACAGATGCCATTCTTTCAGCACGTGACTTTCTTGGCGGACGCTTTTCAACAGGCTGCTGTTTTGGAGCTTGCTGCTGCTTCTGTGTCTGCTGCTGCTTCTGGCGTTTATCTTGTTGTTGCGGCTTATTGCGGCCACGGTTGTACTGGCTACCTTTTGCTTGTTGCTGGCCTTTACTTTGGCTTTGATTTTGCTTTTGGCGATTGTCCTGCTGTTTACGATCATCCTGTTTGCGGTTATCAGGGCGACGGTTGCGATTGTCATAACGGCCACGATTTTTTTGTTGTCCACCACGTTGATTTTGGTGTTTACCTTTGTAGTTTTTGCTGTGCTTTTTATGGCCTTTGCCTTTATTCTGCTTTTTCTTCTTATCGCCGAACAGGGCTGTCCATAAACGCTTAAATAGACTTGGTTTCTTCTTTTTAGACTTCTTCTTTTTCGGTTTTTTAGCCGTTGAAGGAGCTGGTGGCGGGGCACTATGCTTCAAGCCTTTTAGAGCAGGCTCATCAAGGGGTGCTACCGGTTGAGTCGTACTCTTCACAAGTTCAACTTCAGGCGGTTTGCCAATCAGGCTATAGCTACTATCTTCAAGAGTTTCGCCACCTTTAACACGTAGTACTTCGTAGTGAGGGGTCTCCATATGTGGATTAGGCACTACTACTAGTCTTACTTTCTGGCGTTTTTCTATCTGCTCGATTTTGCGACGTTTTTCGTTTAGAAGGAATGTTGCAACTTCAACTGGTAGTACAGCTTGTACCTCGGCTGTAGATTCCTTCATAGCTTCGTCTTCCATTATACGAAGAATTGAAAGAGCCAGGGAATCTGTACCTCGAATCACACCAGAACCACTACAACGTGGACATACGTGCTGACTTGACTCTTCAAGAGAAGGGCGCAAACGTTGGCGAGACATCTCTAATAGTCCAAATCTTGAGATACGGCCGATCTGTATACGAGCTCGATCTCGCGCTACTGACTCTTTTAGAACCTTTTCAACTTCACGTTGATTTCGGGGCGGTCCCATATCGATAAAGTCAATAACAATAAGGCCACCAATATCACGAAGACGTAATTGGCGTGCAATTTCTTCAGCTGCTTCTTTGTTTGTATGAAGAGCTGTTTCTTCGATATCGCCACCCTTAGTTGCTTTAGCGGAGTTGATATCAATAGAAAGAAGCGCTTCTGTTTGGTCAAAAACTACCGAGCCACCCGAAGGTAGGCGGACTTCTCTCTGGAACGCACTTTCAATTTGGCTTTCGACTTGATAACGATTAAATAATGGAATCTCGTCTTTGTAATATTTTACTTTGTGTACAAAGTCAGGTCGCTGGTACTGAAGTTCAGTTTTAATGCGATCATGAATTTCCTGGCGGTCGACGATGATTTCGCCAATGTCCGGACGCAAATAATCACGAATTGCACGTGTTACAACATCCGACTCCTGTGTAATCAGGAATGGGGCGGAGCGTTTACTGGAAACATCTTTAATATTCTTCCAGAACTCCAGAAGGTAGTTGAAATCATAATTAATTTCTTCAAGGCTTTTACCAACACCTGCGGTACGGACAATGCAGCCCATACCCTTCGGCACCTGAAGTTGGTTCATGATTTGTTTCAACTCAGAACGTTCTTCACCTTCAATACGACGTGAGATGCCGCCTGCTCGTGGGTTATTTGGCATCAATACCAGATAACTACCAGCTAAACTGACTGAAGTGGTTAATGCTGCACCTTTATTGCCACGTTCTTCTTTATCAATCTGGACAATAATTTCCTGGCCTTCTTTAAGTGCGTCCTTGATTGTTGGGCGGCCTTTGTGCGGAGGGTTGTGCATGTATTCACGCGCAACTTCTTTTAGAGGGAGGAAGCCATGGCGTTCAGCGCCATAGTCTACAAAAGCTGCTTCAAGACTCGGTTCGATCCGTGTCACTTTACCTTTGTAGATATTACCTTTTTTCTGTTCTCTTCCTGCTAACTCAATATCTAAATCATATAGGCGCTGGCCATCGACCATCGCCACACGCAACTCCTCATTGTGGTGAGTTGCGTTTATTAACATACGTCTCATTGTATAAAAATCTCTCTTTTTATGTACTGCGGACACAGTGAGAGTTAGAACAGAACTTTAGGAACAGGTTGAAATCCCCGCATTAACATGTTGTTAATAGGGTGTTTTTACTTCTGGATTAAACAATTTCGACTAAAATAGTCTGCCATATTGTTGTTATTCCACGCTTAATAAATAAACCATTTTCCTGTTTGGCTATTTCACGTCTTACCGCCTTTGTGCGTAAAAGAAGCCAAACCAACCGAGCTTTTCTTGTTAGCCCTACTATTCTGCTAATTCACCGGTCCGGTGTTATAACTATAAAATTCTTTCTTGGGGTATCGGTATCACCCTGTACAGCTTCCTGCACTCAATGGAATTACATCCAATACCATAATATATGAGGCTCACTTTCTGTCGATTGTCTTAATTTTCAATCAACTAGCCTCGCTTCTGATCGGAGCTCTACAGCCCCGCACCGATATTATAGACAGTTATACTATCACGGGCAATAACTATTTGATTTAACTTATTGATTTTGGTTGTTTTAAGGTGTTGTTTTATTCAATTTTAGGGTATAGTTGCGGCCGATGAATAAAGATTCCCGTCCAAAAGTCCGGTTTGTCGAGGTGAGTCCTGAAGAAGAAGGGCAAAGAATCGATAATTACCTGGTCAAGAAGCTTAAAGGTGTCCCCAAATCGCGTATCTATAAGATGTTGCGAAAAGGAGAGGTGCGCGTTAATAAAGGACGAATAAAAGCCGAATATAAAATAGAGGCGGGTGATTCGGTCAGAATACCACCCGTTCAGACTGCCGAACGAAAGCAAGAGGTTCCTGTAAAGCTCAACATAGTTCAGTCACTAGAGGATGCAGTTATTTATGAGGACGATAGGGTTATCGTACTTAATAAGCCATCAGGCATGGCTGTCCATGGTGGAAGTGGTATGAGTTTCGGCGTAATTGAAGCCTTGCGCGCCCTCAGGCCAAAAGCACCATTCCTTGAATTGGTACACCGTCTGGACCGCGACACCTCTGGCTGCTTGATGATTGCAAAGAAACGCAGCGCTCTGCGTTATATTCATAAGCAGTTACAGGAAAAGACCATCAAAAAGCGGTACTGGGCTTTAGTCAATGGCATTTGGCCGGCCAAACTTAAGTTTGTTGATGCACCTTTAAAAAAGCACCAGGTTAAATCTGGTGAACGTCTGGTACGTGTTTCCGAGAGTGGAAAACCATCATTAACCAGTTTCAGAGTCATCGAACGTTTTAAAGATTTGAGTTTAGTGTCTGCCGAGCCAGTTACAGGCCGTACCCATCAGATCCGCGTCCACGCCCAGTCGGTCGGACACGGTCTCGTCGGTGATGATAAGTATGGTGATGATATGGTAAATCAAAAGTTCAAGAAAAATGGACTATGTGACCGCCTTTTTCTACATGCTTATTCTCTCGAATTTAAAGTAAAGCCTGATGCAAAGCCGATAAAAGTTAATGCTCCTTTACCCGATAATCTTGATAATACGCTTCTTCAATTAAGGAAGTCGTAAATATGCTATCTCTCGAAACACCCCTTATCGTGTTTGACTGGGACGGAACCTTGATGGATTCAACGGGACGAATTGTTTCTGCCATGCAGACTACAGCGCGAAACCTGGAGTTGCCCGTACCAAGTGATGATGAGGTCCGATCCATTATTGGTTTGAGTTTGGGTGTTTGCTATGAAAAACTTTTTCCTGGAGTTGATGATCACGATTGGATTACTGAAGAATACCGCTATCAGTATGTAGAGGGTGATCGCACGCCAAGTCCAGTCTTTGAGGGTGTTGTTGATGTGCTTACCAGTCTGAAAGATCAGGGTTATTATCTGGCTGTTGCTACGGGTAAGGCCAGATATGGTATAGACAGAGTCCTGAATGAGTCAAAACTGAAACAATTTTTTGACAGGACCATCGCCAGCGATGAGGCTCAGGGAAAACCTCATCCTGAAATGCTTCATACTCTTTTAAAACACTTTGGATTGGTTTCAGAACAAGCTGTTATGGTGGGGGATACCAGTCATGATTTAAAAATGGCTCAAAATGCTGGAACTCATAGTGTTGGAGTCAGTTATGGGGCTCATAGGGTTGAGCTATTAAAGCAGCACTCACCTATGGCAATAATCGATGATATTCGTGAGCTTATAGGCAAGCCTTAACCTGTTCGGCTAAGGCTGTTTACTACAAAACCTATTGGTATAGTTCTTTTTGTAACTGAGTTAACTGACTTAAAACCTCTTCAGCATGTGTATCTGGGTCTACATCAGAGTAGTGATGCACAATGTTACCTTCAGGATCAATTATGAATGTTTCTCTCTCTGCATATTCCATTGGACCAAAACCTCCTAACACCTTATAGGCTTCACTGACTGTCTGCTCAGTATCTGACAGTATAGTGAAAGGTAGCTTATAAGCAGCTGCAAAGTCTTTGTGAGACTCTACATCATCGAGAGATATGCCTACGATGTCCGCATTGATTGCTTGATATTGCTTATACTTATCACGGAAGTTTTTTGCTTCTGTGGTGCAGCCAGGAGTGTCATCTTTTGGGTAAAAGTACAAAACTAACCACTTATCCTCGAAGTCTTTTAAACTCTTCCATTCTCCACTTTGATCTTGAAGTTTGAAGTCTGGAGCTAAGGCTCCAACCCATTGAGAATTTGCTGCAACAGTTGCGCTAAAAACCAGCCCAATTAGTAGTAATAATATACGTGACATAAGCTTTCCTATGGTTAAGATAGACACTATTTGCATAGCATAGCAAATCCTCATCAATTTTGCGTGAATGAACTACTGAAAATATAGAGAACAATAATATGTATCCGGTTGAAAATATTAGTATCCCAACGATTGAGACTGAGCGCTTAATATTAAGGGCTTATAGAAGTGATGACTTAGATAAATATTACGAGATGATGGCTGATCCTGATATTAACCGGTTTTTGATGTCTGGTGAACCTATGAGCCGTCATGAGGCCTGGCGAAGTGCTGCTACAATGGCGGGGCATTGGATGCTTCATGGCTTTGGTCAATGGGCTATTGAAGAGAAAAGTAGCGGGGAGTTTATCGGTCGTTGCGGCATGATTGAGCCTGAAGGATGGCCAGCTAAGGAGATCGGCTGGGTACTGCATAAAAGTGCCTGGGGTAAAGGGTATGCTACTGAAGCAGCCAAAGCGGCATTGAAGTACGGGTTTGAAACAATGAAGTTGGATAAAATTATCAGTTTAATTCAACCCGATAATATAGGCTCTGTTGCTGTTGCCAAGCGTATTGGCGAGTCCTATAGTAAGAAAATAACACTATTCGGTAAGGATGCTGATGTATATCAAATTTCCAAAGAAGAGTTTCAGGCACTAAAGGAGTGATATGTTAAAGGTCGACCACGGTGATATCACGCAATTAGATGTTGATGTAATTGTAAATGCTGCCAATAAAAGCTTATTGGGAGGCGGTGGCGTCGATGGTGCTATTCATCGAGCTGCTGGCCCAGCTTTGTTAAAGGAGTGCGAAAGTCTTGGTGGCTGCGAAACAGGTGACGCAAAAATCACAAAAGGATATAACTTACCCGCCCGATACGTTATACATACGGTAGGTCCTGTCTGGCATGGTGGGGATGCTAAAGAGCCCGAGCTTCTTTCTAGCTGTTATAAGCGATCCCTGGAAATTGCAGAAGAGAAGGGATTGAAAAGCATTGCTTTTCCCTGCATCAGTACTGGTATCTACGGTTACCCAAAAGAGCAGGCGGCTGCAGTTGCAGTAAATACCTGCCGTCAGCAGACTGCGTCACTGAGGTCTGTTGAGTGCATTATTTTTTGCTGTTTTGATACAGAAAGCGTTATGATTTATAAGGAGCTATTGAAAAAGGCATAAGCCACATGAGTTTTGTTAAACATAACAGTTCTCAATACCCGCAACAGCTTATCAGAGAAGCTGATGGCTTAGAGCTTCTTCGTGAAACGATAAAGCAACATAAGGTACCACATCTTAGAATCCCCACCGTAAAATCAGTCAATGAGACAGAGCTTGTTCTGCAACGAATTACAGCTACCCCTTCGACCTCGGAAGCCATGCAGAGCTTGGGGGAGGGGCTTGCTAGACTCCATATGATAGAGTTCAAGGAATATGGGTTGGAACAAGATAATTACATTGGCCTAAACCCACAAATGAACGGTATCTTTAAAACCTGGGGTGAGTTCTTTTACGAGCAACGCTTGTTGTATCAAGTCAACTTAATTAGTCAGTCTGTTATTAAGAACAACTTTTTGATGATTTTGCATGAACACAAAGAGGCTTTAATTAGCTGGCTTGATGACAGTTGCCAATATCCCAGCTTAGTTCATGGTGACCTCTGGTCAGGTAATGTTTTGTTTGATGAAAAAGGGCCATGGCTTATTGATCCCGCTGTTTATCACGGTGACAGAGAAGTTGATCTGGCAATGAGTGAAATGTTTGGTGGTTTTAACCATCATTTCTATGATGCTTACGATGAAGTTTTCCCTCGAACCTCAGAATATGATACAAAGAAAAAAGTTTATAACCTCTATCACTATTTGAACCATTTTAACTTATTTGGTGAGGGGTACCTATCCGAATGTCAGAGAGGTATGGATGTCATTAAAGAGTTATAGCAACTAATCAGCAGATAAATGCTTAGCAACTTTAAGAAGAATTAAAATATTTGCTTTTCTCTGGTTATACCGACAGATACCATACAATTAGAACAGGCATCAACATTATTGGCATACTTTAAAAAGAGTTTTGGGGAGCCCATAAACCGTGAGTCACAACATAGAATCATCCCATGAGAACAAAACCGTCTCTTTAGTGCTAGGCAGCGGTGGCGCGCGTGGTCTTGCGCACATTGGTGTTATACATTGGCTTGAAGAGCATGGGTATGAAATTAAGTCCATAGCTGGTAGCTCAATGGGAGCTGTGATTGGCGGAATTTACGCGGCTGGGAAGCTGGATGTATACGAGGAGTGGATTCGCACGCTAAACAAAGTCGATATCGTTAGGCTGCTAGACGTTTCCTGGAGAGGGAAAGGCCTGGTTAAAGGTGATAAGCTGTTTAACAAACTCATTGATCTCGTTGGGAATGAGCACATTGAGAACCTCCCAATATCCTACACGGCAGTGGCTTCGGATATTAAAAATGAAAAAGAAGTCTGGATGAATTCGGGCAAGCTGTTTAACGCCATCCGAGCATCAGTATCCATACCTTTATTTTTTACACCGTACAACTATAGGGGCGTTATCCTCATAGATGGGGGAGTTCTAAACCCAATACCTATTGCTCCGACGTTCAGTGATGAGACAGACCTTACTATTGCCGTAAACCTGGGGGGCGATGTGGAGCGTCTTGAAGAAGAGGAAGAAGAAAACCGCCCGGTAAAACAGTATCTGACATCTTTTGCCAGTAAGTTTTCTGGCTTTACTGAGTGGTTTAAAAAGAAGCTCAAAACTACAGAGAAACTGGACTGGAGTGCTTATGATATTGCCAATCAGGCTTTCGATGCGATGCAGAGTACGATTGCTCGACAAAAGTTAGCAACTTATCCACCCGATTATGTTGTAGAGATTCCAAAAAACGTATGCGGTACTCTGGAGTTTGATAGAGCTAAAGAAGTCATTGAGCTGGGCTATAAAAAAGCTGAAGAAACATTTGCTGTTAAAAAGAAGTGATGCAAGTAAGCAGGATTAGCTAATACAACTACCGAGCTAACTGATATGGATAAAAAATCTCAAAGGGACAAAGCTGTAGAGCGGGTTATCATCATCGAAGGTTTGGCAAACCTTGTGGTTCTTATTGCTAAATTTTTCGTCGGCATAATGACCGGCTCCCTGGCCATTATCGGTGACGCCATCCACTCTCTGACAGATGTAATCAATAATATCGTTGCATGGATGGTTATGCGGGTATCTAGTGCTCCACCAGATAGAGAACACCCCTATGGGCACAGAAAGTTTGAAACTCTGGCAGTATTTTTTCTCGCTTCATTGCTGATTGTTTTAGCATTTGAGCTAGCAATGCACGCGGTTAATAAAGAAAGTACCGTGATAGTTAGCTCGGGTTGGGGTTTAGCTATTATGCTGGGAATCTTAGTTGTTAATATTGCTCTCGCCACCTGGGAGCGGAAAAAAGCTAAGGAACTTAATTCTGATATTCTTCTTGCTGATGCCAGTCATACATTCGCGGATGTTATGACAACCATTGCTATCATTGTGGGTTGGCAGCTATCAGCGATGGGCTATTACTGGTTAGATAGAGTCGCTGCTTTAGCAGTATCTGGCTTTATTTTTTATCTTGCCTACACATTATTCAAAAGGGCACTACCAGTGCTTACAGATAAATACGCACTGGATCCTGAGACGCTATCAAGTGCAGTGATTGAGGTGAATGGAGTTCTGAAGGTGAGTAAAGTGCGTTCTCGCTGGATTGGCGATGAGAAGTTAGTCGACCTAGTGATAGCCGTGGCTCCACAGCTATCAACTGAAGAGTCTCATCAAATAACAAATAATATAGAAACAATGTTAGCCGATAAGTTTGATGTGTCTGATATATCCATTCACGTTGAACCTTATCGGCCTATGTAAACACTGCTTAATTAGATTACCCGGATGCCAAGTTTTCGTAAGCTCTCGCTTAACGTAATGAGTGGTAAGCCAATTAGGGCTGTGGGATCTTTGGAGGACAAAGACTCAAATAGAGCGATGCCCAGACCTTCGCACTTAAATGAACCGGCACAGTCAAGAGGCTTCTCACGCTGAACATATCGCTTTATTTCTTCATGAGTTAAGTCTCTGAATTTAACCTCTGTCAGTACTACGCTGAGATCCTTGTCTTCTTTTTCTGACTCCATTACGCAGAGTGAAGTATAAAAAGTAACTGTTTTACCACTACAGCCCATTAGTTGTTGAATGGCTTTCTCTTCGGTGTACGGCTTACCCAGAATTTTGCCATCGAGCACGCAAACCTGATCAGAACCAATAATAATGCTGTCAGGGTGGTTTAGCGATACAGCTAAGGCCTTTTGCTCCGCCAGACGCGCTACATGCTCCACTGGCTCTTCATCTGGGAAGGGCGTTTCATCTATATTCGGCGACTCGCAGCTGAAGCTTTCTACAACTCTGCTGAGCAACTCCTTACGATATGGAGAGGAGGAGGCGAGAACGATATTGGTAAAGTTTCTAAGATTTGTCATATAGGTACTTGTTGTTGGGGCCGAAAAGCCTTAGAATTTCAGCTAGATAGAGCACATTTTGTGGCAATTAGCCAAAAAATCAACCGAATGTTGGAATTTAAGGCAGATTTTCACTAAAAGTTGTGTGTTTACTTTGACTAAAACCCAAGATAACTGTATTATTGCGCGCCTATGTCAAGTCGCAGGTTACCGGCGTCAATTGATCCATATAAATTTGCGGATCAAGAGAAAGAGATAAACGCCACACTCGATCTGGAATACTTAGACAGATTTCGTAAGGAACTAGCTTCCGATAAAGGCGAAATTGTCTGCAGTATCAAAGGAGATAGAGTTGAAGACACTCGAATCACTTTGCTTGAGCTTAGTCTCAAAGGCAAGGTATCTCTCGTTTGTCAGGGCTGTTTAGAGCCTTTTGATTACGAGTTGAACCACGACGTGATTATTTATCCCGTCTACTCAGAAGAGCAGATGGATAGGGTACCCGATGATGGTGACCCGGTTTTAGTCGATGACGATGGCTTACATTTGAAGTCGGTAGTCGAAGATGAATTGATTTTATCGCTGCCTGCAGTACCTCTTTATGGGGAATGCGAGCAGATGGAAGCCTACGAATCCGGAGAGCTTCCAGAAGAAACGATTGAGCAGGCGGGAAAAGATAACCCTTTTAACGCACTGAAAGATTTAAAGTTTGATTAAGCAGGAGATTTAAAATGGCTGTACAACAGAATCGCAAAACTCGCTCTAAGCGTGGTATGCGTCGTTCGCACGACTCTTTAACAGCACCAACGTTGTCAGTAGAGAACGAAACTGGTGAAGTTCATCGTCGTCACCACGTGACTAAAGACGGTTTCTACAAAGGTCGTAAAGTAGTTTAATAGCTTTCTATTAAATTCACTTGGTTTTTGATCAAACGGTTTTACCGTGACAAAAACGTTAGCGATTGATTGCATGGGGGGCGATTATGGCCCCTCTGTTATTATTCCCGCAGCAATTTCTGCGCTGCAACAACACTCTGATCTTCACGTTTATCTTGTTGGCCCTCAGCAGGAAATACAATCCCACATAAAAAATACTCGGCCTTATACTGACCGTCTGCATATTGAACCTGCGTCAGAAGTCATTGGTATGTCTGAAAAGCCATCAGCAGCCTTACGTCGTAAGCCAGATTCTTCTATGCGCAAAAGCTTGGAGCTGGTTCGTGACGGAAAAGCAGACGCCTGCGTTAGCTCCGGTAATACTGGTGCTTTAATGGCCTTGGCAACGGTCCTTATCGGAACTTTGCCTGGAATTGAACGCCCAGCAATTACGGCTGAGTTACCAAACCGCAAAGGTTCAGTCACTAACATGCTGGATCTTGGTGCTAATATTGATGCCAGTGCTGAACAATTGACCAGTTTTGCTGTAATGGGGCACGTATTGAGTGAACTGGCTGATGGCATCAATAACCCAAGAGTTGCACTACTTAATATTGGTGAAGAGGCTATTAAAGGCCGTGACAGTATAAAATTGGCTGGGGATATGCTTTCAAATCAGTCGCAAATTGATTATGTTGGGTATATTGAAGCGAATGAAATTTTCGATGGCAACGTTGATGTTATCGTTTGTGATGGCTTCACAGGAAACAATGTATTGAAAGCCTGTGAAGGAATTACACGGTTTTTGTATAACCAGTTAAAAACTGAGTTTACCAGCGGTCTATGGAGTCGTGCAGTATCAGCACTAGTCTGGCCGCTACTGAAGCGTTTTCATCGTCGCATCAACCCCGACCAGTATAATGGAGCAAGTCTGTTAGGATTACGCGAAATAGTTATTAAAAGTCATGGTTCAGCAGATAGCAATGCAACTTTATTTGCTATTAACAAGGCGATTACAGAAATAGAGCGACAGGTGCCTCAAGCTATTCAAGACAGGGTTGCTCAATTATTACTAAGTGCAGATAATGAAGACTAGAACTCTTCTTAATGATTAAAATAAAAGGTAGATAGTGTGAAACATTCTCGAATTCTTGGCATGGGAAGTTATTTACCAGAAAAGGTATTAACCAACGCCGATCTGGAGAAAATAGTAGAAACGTCAGATCAATGGATTACTGAGCGTACCGGTATTAAAACTCGCCACATTGCTGCAGATGACCAGTCGGCTTCTGATTTAGGCGTAGAAGCTGCGAAAAAGGCTATTGAAGATGCGGGTATTGATGCTAAAGACATTGATATGATTATTGTAGGTACTGCAACTCCCGATAAAATGTTTCCAAGTTCTGCTTGTTATATCGGCGATAAGCTGGGTATTGGTGGCGTTCCCGCGTTTGATATTACAACGGCCTGTCCTGGTTTCGTTTATGGTTTGAGTATTGCGGATCAGTTTATTAAAACAGGCCACCGTAAAAATGTATTGGTTGTTGGTACAGAGGTTTTATCGCGACTGGTTAACTGGGAAGATCGCACCACTTGCGTTATTTTCGGTGATGGGGCAGGTGCCGCTGTTGTAACTTCCAGCGAAGAGCCAGGTATTCTTTCGACTCATATCCATGCCGACGGTGGTTATGGTGATTTGTTGTATTGTAATAATGGTCTGCGTGGTCAATTAGGTGATTTCCCAGAGCCTCAGATTGTTATGCGTGGCAATGAAGTCTTCAAGGTTGCTGTCAAAACATTAAGCAGCATTGTCGATGAGACTTTGGAAGCCAATAACATGAGTAAAGATGATATTGATTGGCTTATTCCACACCAGGCTAATATCCGCATCATTCAGGCCACTGCTAAGAAATTAGGTGCCGGTTTGGATAAAGTCGTTGTGACTGTGGATAAGCATGGTAACACTTCGAGCGCTTCAATTCCGTTGGCGATGTGTGAAGCTATTGCAGATGGTCGAATTAAGCGTGGCGATGTGTGTCTGCTTGAGAGTTTTGGAGGCGGATTTACATGGGGGTCCGCTTTGATAAAGTACTAAAATTCGTGTATTTCGGTTATGCATTGTTAAAAATCTTTTTTATCTGCTCAGGGTCTGCCCCTTGGGTATTTAGAATAACTAAACTGCGCTATAAAAATGATTTTTGCCTCGCTTACCCTGTATCCTGAAATTTTAGGGTTTAAAAATATGTAAAAAAGAGCAGAACCAATGTCTTCCCGCAATCTGCCGCGCCTCAGCATTGTCTAGCTCTTTTTTTGATCGCAGTAGCTTTTAAGGTTACAAGATGTAACTTTAAGAGTTATCTTTAACCAATTGAAATAAAAGAAAAGAACTTGTTATGAGTAAAACAGCATTTGTATTTCCTGGTCAGGGTTCGCAAGCACTTGGCATGTTGGCGGATGTTGCCGCTTCAACACCGCTCATTGAGCTAACTTTTGCTGAAGCTAGCGAGGGTTTGGGTTATAACCTTTGGGATCTGGTTCAGAATGATGAAGAAAAGCTAAACCAAACTCAGTACACCCAGCCTGCGTTATTAACAGCCAGTATTGCTCTATGGCGTTTGTGGCAAGAGAAAGGCGGCGCAAAGCCTGCTTTTTTAGCTGGCCATAGTTTGGGTGAATACAGCGCTCTTGTTGCTGCTGGTGTCCTATCCCTGAGAGATGCAGCATCTTTAGTTCAAGCTCGTGGTGAATTTATGCAATCTGCTGTACCTGCAGGTACCGGCAAAATGGCTGCTATTATTGGTCTTGATGATGACAAGGTTCGTGAAGCCTGCACTTATAGTGCTGATGGTGATGTTGTCGAAGCTGTGAACTACAATTCTCCGGGGCAGGTTGTTATTGCGGGTAGTGCTGAAGCCGTAGAGCGAGCCATGGAGGCCTGTAAAGAAGCCGGCGCTAAACGTGCATTGCCTCTGCCAGTAAGCGTTCCCTCGCACTGTGCCCTGATGAAACCGGCCGCTGATAAGCTGGCTGAAAAACTTAAAGCCATCAACTTTAATAAACCTGACATACCAGTGATTAATAATGTAGACGTATCTGCTGAAGCAACGGCAGAGGCTATTAAAGATGCTCTGATACGTCAGTTGTATAATCCAGTACGTTGGACTGAGACCGTACAAAGACTTAAGGAAGAAGGCGTTGAAACCTTGTATGAGTGTGGTCCGGGTAATGTTTTATGCGGCTTGGCCAAGCGTATTGATCGAAGCTTGGCAGGCAAGCCATTAGGTACATTGGATAAATTCGAAGCTGCTATAGCAGAGTAAAGATTTTAGGTAGGTATATAACAATGAGTATTGAAGGAAAAGTTGCCCTGGTTACGGGCGCAAGTCGTGGTATTGGTCAAGCTATCGCTCACAATTTGTCACAGTCTGGTGCAGTAGTTTACGGTACGGCTACCTCTGAAAATGGCGCAGAAAAGATCACAGAAAACTTTAAAGCGGCTGGTTTAAACGGAAAAGGTTTATGCCTGAATGTTACCGATGCTGATAGCATCAAATCGGTACTGGACACCATTAAAGACGAACAGGGGCGTACTCCTGATATCCTGGTCAATAATGCGGGTATTACTCGTGATAATCTTTTAATGCGTATGAAGGACGACGAGTGGGATAGCATCTTAGAAACTAACCTAACTTCTATTTTCCGTCTTTCAAAAGCATGCTTGCGCGGCATGATGAAGGCTAAGTGGGGCCGGATTGTTACCATTGGTTCAGTAGTTGGCACCATGGGTAACGCTGGACAGGCCAACTACTCGGCAGCAAAAGCAGGCCTGATTGGTTTTTCTAAATCTTTAGCCCGTGAAGTTGGTTCTCGTGGCATTACGGTGAATGTGGTTGCTCCAGGATTTATTGATACTGACATGACTAAAGCACTGAATGACGAACAACGTCAGGCAATGTTTGATCAGATTCCAATGGCACGCTTAGGTCACCCTGAAGAAATTGCTAATGCTGTAGGTTTCTTGACGTCTGATCAAGCCGGCTATATTACTGGTGAAACGATCAATGTTAACGGCGGGATGCATATGATCTAACGCGACTCTTTGATTGCTGAATAAGCCATTTAGTCGCTGTGTCGTGATAATAATAAAAGTTTGGGTGAAAAATGTTTCATGTCAATACTGATGAATGGAATATAAGTCACCGTTTTTAAACATAAATTTTTGTTATTGGCAGGTATTTTTTGTTATTATCTGCTTTTAAATTTTTACCAGAAGTTGTAATTTAAGCGTGGTCTGACCTTTATAAAAAAAGGCAATTTACACTTGCAACTTTGGTTCAGTTAACTAAACTACCCACGCAGTGTGATACTGTTGATACAAACGAGGAATTTAAACAGATGAGTACTATCGAAGAACGTGTAAAAGGTATCGTTGTTGAACAACTAGGTGTTAAAGAAGACGAAGTAACAGCTGAAGCGTCTTTTGTTGATGATCTAGGTGCTGATTCATTGGATACAGTTGAGCTGGTTATGGCTCTAGAAGAAGAGTTCGACACTGAAATCCCAGACGAAGAAGCTGAAAAAATCAACACTGTTCAAGCAGCGATTGATTACATTAAGGCTAATGTTGACGCGTAAGCCAACTCGTCTGCAATCTATTCGTAATAGTTAGCGAATATAATGGGTGAAATACGAAGGTATTTTGCCCATTTTTTTTAGATAAGTCACAAGTGGGTTCGACCGAGCTCAGAAAGATGTTCACCGTTAGAGCTCCACTGATTTATACTCACAATGACTATATTAGTAATTAATCGAGAGGTGTTCCTTGAGTAAGCGTAGAGTTGTTGTTACTGGCCTTGGAATGTTAAGTCCATTAGGTAATAACATTAAAGATTCATGGGAAGGTATTCTTGCTGGTCGTAGCGGCGCTGGACCGATTGAGGATTTCGATGTAAGCGACTTCAATACGAAGTTTGCCTGTATGGTTAAAGATTTTGATTCTGAGCCTGCGGTCTCGAAAAGAGACGCCCGTCGTATGGATAAATTTATTCAATACGGTATTGTAGCGGGTGCCCAGGCCTGGGAAGACTCTGGTTTAACCGTTACTTCTGAGAACGCCCATCGTATAGGTGCCTGTGTTGGTGCTGGTATTGGTGGTCTGGAAACTATCGAGAAGAATACGTTGTTGTGGGAAAAATCTGGTCCACGTAAGATCTCCCCATTCTTCGTTCCGGGTTCTATCATCAATATGATTTCGGGACATCTGTCGATTAATTATGGTTTAAAAGGCCCGAACATTGCTATCGTGACGGCTTGTACTACTGGTGTTCATACTATCGGCCATGCTGCGCGTATGATTGCCTATGGCGATGCTGATGCCATGTTGGCCGGTGGCGCTGAAAAAGCGACGACTCCTACAGCTCTAGGTGGTTTCAGTTCTGCTAAAGCTCTATCGACTCGAAACGATAACCCGCATGCCGCTAGCCGTCCTTGGGATCAAGACCGTGATGGTTTTGTTATGGGAGATGGTGCTGGTGTGATGATGCTTGAAGAATACGAACACGCTAAAGCCCGTGGCGCAAAAATTTATGCTGAGCTAACAGGTTTTGGTATGAGTGCTGATGCTTATCATATGACAGCTCCTGCCCCAGGTGGCGAAGGTGCAGCTTCTGCTATGAAGAACGCGCTGCATGATGCAGAACTGTCAGCAGAGCAGATTCAGTACATTAACGCTCACGGAACTTCAACGCCTGCGGGTGATATCGCTGAAACCGATGCGGTTAAGACTATCTTTGGTGATCATGCGAAGAAAGTTATGGTCAGCTCAACAAAATCCATGACAGGTCACTTATTGGGTGCTGCTGGCGCAGTTGAGTCAATTTTCAGTGTATTGGCTCTGGTTGATCAGGTTGCACCACCAACAGTAAACCTGGATAACCCCGGCGAAGGTTGTGACTTGGATTATGTCCCGCATACCGCGCGTGAAACTGAGTTGAAGCATGTTTTGTGTAACTCATTTGGCTTTGGTGGCACTAACGGATCGCTGGTGTTTAGCAAAGTCTAGTTAAATCTTGCGAGACTGAATAAAGAAAGGCGGTTCTTACCGCCTTTTTATTTGCCCTAAATATTTGAACCGTAAGTCAAAAATGAGCTTCAGACTTGCAGGGTTGACTCTAACCCTGTAACTTATTTTCTTTTTGACTCAGTAAAATTAAGCGGTAATGAATTCAGCCAATTCCGATGCCAATACAATGGCAACCAATCTACTTAATGGAGCTCCGTCAGAGCATATCGCTATAGATGACAGAGGGTTGCTCTATGGCGATGGCTTTTTTACGACAATCCGTGTTAGAGAGAATCAGATTGAGCACTGGCCATTGCACGCAGAAAGAATTCAGTTAAGTGCCGAAAAGCTAAAATTTCCAGAACTCAATATACCTCGCATCGAAAAAGAGTTACGTTCATTCATCAATAATCAGTATGAGGATAGTGGGGTCGTTCGGCTGACGATTACCAGAGGTTGTGGCCCCAGAGGGTATAGGGCGCCAAGTGAACCAAAGTTCAGCATTATTGCCAGCTGGTCCTCGTTCGTTTCGTCTGGTGAGCTACAAAATGGCGTTGAGTTATCCATTTGTGAGACTCCATATAGCAAAAACTCGGCTCTCGCTGGCCTCAAGCATTTAAATAGACTGGAGCAGGTTTTGGCCCAGGAAGAAATCCCAGAGTCATGTTTTGATGGTATCATGCTGGCAGATGATTTAATTGTTGGCGGTAGCAAGACCAATATTTACTTTTATCGTGAGGGACTCTGGCTAACCCCAAGCATGGAGGTTGCAGGCGTAAACGGTACCGTAAGACGTTGGTTGCTTGCGAATAGAAGGGACGTTCAGGTAAGCGTCTTTGGACTGGAAATCCTGAGTTTGGCTTCACATTGCATGGTTACAAATGCTTTGCATGGAGTGGTCCCAGTGACTAAAATTGGGCAGCATAAATATGATGTTTGGCCGCAAACTGCTGAGCTGAACCGAGCTTACTGCCAAGACAGTATTTAATATTATAAATAACCGTAATTATTCAATGAAAAAATTCTTTATTGTTGTTCTCATACTTTTAATCGCTTTTTCTGGGGTCACTCTATACTTCTGGCAGGGCTTTAAATCCTTCGTTAAAGAACCTTTAGGTCTCCAGCAGGAACTGGTTGTCGCTAAAGGTGAAACAGCTACCGGGCTCGGACAGCAGTGGTATGACGAAGGTCGATTTGAAAACTTTTATTATTACCAGCTATTGATGCGTATGAAACCAGAGCTGCGCAATATCAAAGTTGGTAACTACCAGGTGACGCCAGAAATGACTGCCGTTGATGTGTTGCAGAAACTGGTTAAGGGCGACGTCATCACTTATCAGGTGACTTTGGTTGAGGGCGCCAATATCTATGAGGTGCTAACAGCGCTTGCCGATAATTCTGATTTAACGCATACGATTGATACAACAAACTATTCTGATACCTGGGAGCAGCTTGACTTTACCGGGAAAGATTATCCTGAGGGCCTGTTCTTCGCAGATACCTATCAGTTTACCAAAGGCGACTCCGATCTGGATATCTTAAGGCGTGCTCATAAACGCCTGAATCAGGTGTTAGAAGAGGAGTGGGCTAACAGAGCGAAAGACTTACCCTACGAGCAACCGTACGAAGCTTTGATTATGGCTTCAATCGTAGAAAAGGAAACGGCCGTACCAGCAGAGCGTTCTCAGATTTCAGGTGTGTTTATACGTCGTTTGGAACGAGGCATGTTGCTACAGACCGATCCGACGATCATTTATGGGCTGCTTCCAGACTTTGACGGTAATATCCGTCGCCGTGATATCCGTAATCCGCATCAGTGGAACACTTATGTCCATAAAGGCTTACCACCAACACCGATCGCTATCGTCGGCCGCGACGCGATTCATGCAGCGATGCAGCCAGAAGAAGGCGATACCCTGTATTTTGTGGCTAAAGGAGATGGTAGTCACCATTTCAGTAAAACTCTGTCTGAGCACAACAGAGCTGTTAGAAAGTATCAACTGAATCGTTAATATCCGATGAAAGGTAAAAGGGAAGAAAAAAAAGAGGCAGTCAGACAAAAAATCTTGGATGTCTCTCTGGAGCTATTTGAGTCTCATGGCTACGAAGCGGTCTCAGTTAATCAAATCGTCAAGGCTGCTGGTATTGCCAAAGGAACTTTTTTTAACTACTTCCCAAAGAAAGCTGATCTTATTGCTGACTGGTACAAGCAAAGAGCGACAGCTTCCCTGGATAAAGCCAGAGCCAGCAGACAGGATAGTTTCTCGGATGCACTTTTTGACCTCGCCCAGCAGTCCACAGCGATTATTGATGATTCAAATACCGTGTGGAGAGCTAAAATAATCCACGTTATTGATACTCCTAGTATCCAGCAGATTGAGCAGGCGTCTGATAACCAACTTCGTGTCTATGTGGCTGAACTTATATCAACCTATAACGTAGAGACTAAAGTCTCCCCGGAAGAGTTTGCTGAGTTGTTTGCTTCATTAATCACGGGGACGATTCGTGAATGGGTCAATAATGGTCAAAAAGAAGACTTGCCTGCTAAGCTGAAACATACCATTACACTTTTTCTTAAATGTGCCACATAAGACGCTTGTTTTCCTGTTATATCAGCCATAAAATGACCGCGGTCATTATTTGCGGTTAAGTTAAAAGTAGGTGATAAAGTGAAAGCACGAATAATTATGTTTCTTAGTATTGTTGTGGCGTTAACAGCTTGTATAAATAGCTCGCATAAAGTCAGCAGTACGAGCAACAATAAGAGACTAGCCATTTTTCAGGATGGGGTGGTCGTTAATCAGGCGCAGGGTATCTGGTTATCTGAAGAATATGGTTGGTTACTGAATATCGGTAATAATGGGATTGAACGCTGGCAGTATACGCAGGACTACTGCTATCCATCGCCACAGGACGCCGATACTTTTATGGGTAGTGTCGAATATCGCTTTATTACGCGGCTTTCACAGGATATAGCCAAATTTGAATATCTAAAAAGTGACGGCAATACGATTTATCAAAAACTTGATATGCTCCCGAAACACTGTGACATCAAGGCTGATTTCACGCAGACAGAATTACTACAGGTGTTTATATCAATATTCAAAAAGCATTATACTTTTTTCCAACAAAGAGGCGTTGATTTCCACAGCGCGGCTGACTTAGCTCAACAAAACATTAATGATGAAAGCTCCGACAGTGAGCTGTATCAGGCTATGACAGATCTGATCAAACCATTGAACGACTCTCATACCAAACTGTTAGCAACTATCAACGGAAACAAGCATCGCTACCAAAATGGTCTTGGACAGACATTGCCGTTCATTCGAGACACCATTGGAGAGACTCCATGGCTAATTGGGTTAATAGAGCAAACTGTAGACCTGTTAGACGACGGAGCAGAGCATACCGCTAATGATAGGGTACTTTGGGGTACCTTGAATAATGGAAAGGTCGGCTACATCAAAATTTTTACCATGGGCGGCTTTACCACGGAGTTCCAGCCGGGGACTCAGCAATGGGCTGAAGCGGAACTTGAATATATGGACCAGCTGTTTGGTCGTATAATGCTGAAATTTCAGACTGTCGACAGCGTTATTATTGATTTAAGTAATAACCGAGGTGGGTACGATGCTATTGCACGAAAACTTTCCAGCTATTTTACTGACAAGGCTTTTTTAGCATACTCAGTATCAACCTCCTGGGAAGAACTAAGCCCCTATGAATATTGGGTTAGTCCTGCTGATGGGCCACGCTATACAGGCCCAGTTAGCGTCCTCACCAGCGACGTGACAGTTTCTGGAGGTGAAATCGCGACAATGACTTTAAGGCAGTTACCGAACGTAAAACATATGGGTCAAACCACCCGAGGCGCATTTTCTACGCCATTAGCCAAACCATTGCCTAATGACTGGTATCTTGAACTTTCCAATGAAATTTTCAAAGCGCCGAATGGTGTAAGTTATGAGGGGAAAGGGATCGAACCAAGTGAGATGTTTGATGTTTTCAATCCGGCTAATCCTGTAAAATCGCACGCACAGGCAGTTAAGAAAGCGATAAGACTTTCGCCATAAATTCAAGTATCATGACGCAAAACAAAATATAAATAGTGATTAAAGATTTTGGATAAACGTGGTCAATTTATCACAGTAGAGGGCACCGAAGGTGTGGGTAAATCCACCAATATGGCCTTTGTTAAACAGTGGCTTGAAGCCAAGGGGCATAAAGTTATCCATACTCGTGAGCCTGGTGGTACGCCATTCGCCGAAGAGATTCGAGAGTTGTTACTGAGCAACAGAGAAGAGACTGTCGATAGCCATACAGAGTTATTGCTGATGTTTGCTGCCCGATGTCAGCATGTTTATCAGAAGATTAAACCGGCTCTGGAGCAGGGCGTCTGGGTTCTTTGTGATCGATTTACTGATGCCAGCTATGCGTATCAGGGTGCTGGCCGTGGACTCGGCTTTGATAAACTAAAAGAGCTCGAAGACTGGTGCCTGAAAGGGTTTAAACCTGATCTGACGCTTTTATTGGATCTGACGACGGAAGTAGGTCTGGAACGTGCCAAAAAGCGCGGCCCGGTGGATCGGTTTGAGCAGGAAAAGGTCGACTTTTTTAATAAGGTCCGAGAAGGCTATCTTAAGATCGCACAGGCAGAACCGGATAGGATGAAGGTCATCGATGCCAGTGGCTCGGTAGAAGTAGTGCAAAAACATATTGAACAGTCATTAATCTCGTTTTATCAAAAGGTTCAATCAGCATGAGTTTGTTTGAAGAATCACCGCTCACTCCCTGGCAGCAAGAACCGTTTCACCATTTGTCACGACAGCTGGAACAGGGGCATCTGCCTCACTCCATCCTGGTGCTCGGTGAAGAGGGCGTCGGACGGGAAGACTTTTGTCAGTTCATAGCTCAGTGGATGCTTTGTAATGCGGCTGATAAAACACAGGGTTATTGTGGTCAATGCAAAGGCTGTCAGCTGTTTGAAGCGGGTAGCCATCCAGACTATCATTTGCTGGAGATCGAAGAAGGCAAGACCCAGATCGCCATCAGTCAGGTTCGCGAGCTGATTCAGCACATGCAGGAGTCATCGCATCAGGCGGGCTGGAAATTGGCGAACATTACCAATATCCATGCCCTCAACGAGAGCTCCTTTAATGCCTTGCTGAAAACGCTGGAAGAGCCTCAGAGTAATACGCTTCTACTGCTCCAGGCGGATCAGTTACAGGGCGTACCGGCGACCATTAAAAGCCGTGCCCAGATATTGAAAGTCGGGGTTGCTGACGTCAGTATGACCCGAGAATGGCTAAAGCAGCGCCATGACTTCTTTTCGCAGGAGATGGAGACCGCCATACAGCTATTCCCAACAGCACCTTACAAAGTGGAAGCTTTTGTGGAAAATGGCGAAGCCTTCAAAAGTGGTGAGTTTATTTTCGACTATGCTGAAGTCATTACCGCTAAGCAAACGCCGATGGAAATTGCCGATCGTTGGAAAGATGAGCTGGAGAACTGCATTTTCTGGTGTCAGCTGATGTTTCATGATGTCCTGCTATTGCAGCAGTCGGCGACCAAAGACGATATCCAGCTAAAGCAACAATACGAAGCCATAGAGATGATTGCTTCTACTGTCAGCGCCAAGGGTGTGATGCTACTATTGAATAAAATAATTGAGATCCAACGGTTGATTAAGCTGAAAAGTCCAGCTAATCTAATGGCTTCTTGGCAAAGTTTTTTAATATACAGCGCTCAAATTGCTATAAAATACAAAAAATTAGAGAGCTAACCTAAAGTTTTACTTATTATCGAAGGAACCATCAATGCGAATTGAACGAACCGGCCCTGGCATACTGACAATCCATGTTGAGGATAAAGACGATCTATATTCGGCTTATATGCCTTTTGTGGTTAACGGTGGTCTCTTTATACAAACGAATAAACAGTATGACTTAGGGGATGAGGTTTTCATGCTATTAGCTCTGGTAGATGAGCCAGAAAAGCTTCCTATTGCGGGCAAAGTAGTTTGGGTAACCCCTATCGGTGCCCAGGGTAACCGTCGTGCTGGTATCGGAATTCAGTTCAGTGATCAGGACAAAGGTAAGGCGCGCCATAAAATAGAGACGATTCTTGCCGGACGTCTTGAGTCGGATAAGCCGACACACACCATGTAAAATAAGCCTTTTCGTATAATTTTCTACCGAGTCGTGTTAATCTACGACTCGCTTTCCATTCAGTAATATTACCTATTTGTTATGTTGATTGATTCGCACTGTCACCTGGACCGTCTTGATTTAGAACCGTTCGATGGAAAACTCGAAGGGGCACTGGATAACGCCCGAGAAAACGGCGTAAAACACATGCTCTGTGTATGCATTACACTGGATAAGTTTAATGACGTTCTTACCATCGCCCAGCAGCATGACGACATATCCTGTTCCGTTGGCGTGCACCCGCTTTACGATGGCGTAAAAGACACCGATATCGACGCATTAATCGAAAACTCCAAGCACTCGGAAGTGGTCGCCATTGGCGAAACCGGGCTGGATTATTTCTATCATAAAGATCCTGAAAACCATAAATTACAGCAGGATAGCTTCCGCAAGCATATCCGCGCTGCTAACGAAGTGGGTTTACCGATAATCGTCCACACGCGTGACGCACGCGAAGATACCTTAAATATTCTTAAAGAAGAAAACGCACAAAAGTGCGGCGGCGTACTGCACTGCTTTACGGAAAGTCTTGAGATGGCAGAAGAAGCAATGGAACTTGGCTTTTATGTATCTTTTTCTGGAATCGTCACGTTCAAGAATGCAGAAGAGTTACGCGAAACCTGCCGTAAAATACCGTTAGACAGACTGCTTATCGAAACGGATTCCCCATACCTTGCCCCAGTACCTCACCGAGGTAAATCCAACCAGCCAGCCTTTGTCAAAAATGTCGGACAGTTTGTCGCAGACCTGCATGGTCTCAGCTACGACGAGCTTTGCCAGATAACTGCGAAAAACTATCAGGACTTATTTTCGAAGTCTAAGATTTAAAGGTGGTTCGGATTTTTTATAAGTAAGATCTAAAGCCGCCAATGAAGGCTTGGGTTATATCTAGGTAAAAAGGTCAGGTGCTCCTAGGGGTTTTCCCCCGTTTCAATTTATACCAATTCTTTTCATAGTGAGGTTGTTAAATAAATAACGACAGGGTCAGACTATGAAAACTCAATATAAATTACTTTCTGCTTGTGTACTTACGGCTTTAGCGGGTGGGGCGCAGGCTGATGCAATAATCGGTCCAGAGCTGGAAGCAATGTTACCAACATTGCTGGATAGCCAAAAGGTTATTGTTACTACTCACAACAAAGAAGATTTGAACTCCGTTATGTTGCAGGTGGCGAGTCCTTATATCGCCATGAAAGAACTGCCGATGGCTGGTACTACGCTGAATAAACTTCAGATCGAAAGTCTTGCCAAAGATTCTCGAGTGAAAAGTATCTATTACGATAAGCCGCTTAAATACTATAACTACACTTCAGGTGAAATCACCGGCGGTCACTATGTTCATGATGTAGAAGGAGTGACAGGACAGGGGGTTACTGTTGCTGTGCTGGATTCTGGTGTGGATGGTTCTCACCCTGATCTGGAGTTTGGTTCTAAGACTATCGAGAACGTCAAAATTCTTGGTGATTTAGACCTGGCTACTGGCAGCAACTATTATCTCGAAGGCGTGATTAATACTGATACCAGCTCAGGTCACGGCTCTCACGTAGCAGGTACTGTTGCAGGTACTGGCGTGATGTCTGCTGATGATTCTCGTCGTGCTAACTATCATGATGGTATTGCTCCAGACGCGAAGCTTGTTGGTTTAGGTGCAGGTGAAGCGATTTCAATTTTATTCGCTATTGGTGGCTTCGATTACGCTATCGGTAATAGAGACCGTTTGGGTATCGACATTATTACTAACAGCTGGGGCGCTTCTGGTGGTGGTGCATTCGATCCAAACAACCCAATCAACCAGGCATCTTATGACGCCTATCAGAAAGGCATGATTGTGACGTTTGCTGCGGGTAATGATGGTCCATCTGACGACACTATTAACCCATATGCAATCGCTCCCTGGGTAATCAATGTTGGTGCTGGTAACCCTGAAAAAGGGTTAACTGACTTTTCAAGCCGCGGCGTTGAAGGCGATACCTTCAAGTTCGTTGACATCGTAGCTCCGGGTGATGGCATTGTTTCAACACGTGCGTTGAATACTCCTCTTCCTGCACTGGGTCCAATTATTGATGAAGAAAACCCTGACTACTACGTTTACTACGCCAGCATGAGCGGTACTTCGATGGCGACGCCATTCGTTGCCGGTGTGGCTTCGCTGTTGCTGGAAGTTAACCCAAACCTTTCACCAGACCAGGTTGAAGACATTATCCGAGACAGTGCTGATGAAATGCCGGGCTATAAATTCCACGAAGTCGGCGGGGGTTACATCAACGTTAAAACCGCTGTTGAGATGGCTCGAAACACCGTAGGTGCTCGCTCTGAATTTATGAGTGGTCAAACGGAATGGTCTAGTCAGGGCTTCTGGAATGATGCTAACCAGTCTGACGCTAAGATTGATTACATTGGTAAATGGCAAACCAGAACTTCTGATGTAGGCGTAGAAGGTGATTTCATCAAAGCCCGTAAATCAGGCTCTACAGCAACCTTCGATATTATCGGCGAAAACTTGCAGTTACTTTATGTCGCCAATAATCGCGGTGGTCGAGCTGAATTGTTCGTCGATGGTGAGAACAAGGGTGTTGTTGACTTTTACTCTACGAGTGAAGAAGCGCGTGCTTTCGCCGTAAGAGGTCTTGAAGCCAATGCGGTACACACGGTACAGCTAAAACATCTAGAAGGTGAAATTAATCTTGACGCAGTCAAGGTTGATGGCCAGCTGATCGATAATGGCTTGAGCATCACCACTGAAAACTTCATGTTCGAGGGCACCATGGGGCCATCAGCAGAGAACCTGGAGTTCCAGGACTTCCCAATCTCAGTAAGTGCCGACGCAGTACTGATCGAGGCGAGCCTGACCTGGGAAGGTGTGGCTGACCTTGACTTCGAACTATTGAACTCTGCGGGAGAGCAGGTAGCCAGCAGCGCAAGCCTGAGTAATCCGGAGGTTCTTTCTTACGCGCCAGAACAGGCAGGCGATTATGTATTGCGTGTGAATGGATACGCAAGTGTTGTGACTAACTTCCAAATCGATGCGACTGTATCCAGCTTGGTTGAATAGCATATAGCACGACAATACCGGCCCCTAAAAATGGGGCCAACCTATTCAAAACTCAAAGAGCTAGGGGATTTCCCTTAGCTTTTTTGAGTGTTTGCCCCGGTAGTAATCAAGTCATAAATGACTTGGAATGAAAGGGCACATGAAAATGATTGAATTTCGGAGACAGGTAATGAATATGAAACTAAAGAAGCTAGCCCTTTCAGCGGCACTTGCTGGTTTTAGTTTAAATGCTGCGGCAGAAGCTGTAATCGGCTCTGAGCTGGAGCAGCAACTAAATACCATGAGTCTGACTGATAGCACCATGGCTGTGGTGACTTACGATCAGTTGGACGCAGTTAATACTGAACAACTTCAAAGCTTATTGAACCTTGGCATTAGCCAAGGTGTTCAATTCAAGTCTTTGCCTATTGTGGGCGTTGTTGCTTCACCAGCCCAAATCGAGCAAATCAGTCAGATGGATGGCGTACGCTCCGTATTTGCTAACCGAGAACTGGAATATTACAACGCTGAAGCTCGCGAGCTTACAGGCGCTGAAAAGCTTCAGACAACCGAGTTTAGACAACGTAACGGCATGACTTTTACTGGTAACGGCGTAACGGTCATGGTCAATGATTCCGGTATTGATGCTACGCACGCCGATCTTGAATACGGCACAAAAGTTGTGGAAAACGTACAGGCTTTAACTCACGCACAAGCTTTATCGGTTACAGGATTTAGCGGTGCCTGGATTGAAGGTCAGTTAAATACCGATTTAAACGTCGGTCATGGTACTCACTGTGCCGGTACGGTTGCAGGCTGGGGTACTAACTCTGATGGTAAATACAAAGGTGCGGCTCCTGGTGCTGAACTGGTTGGTTATGGTTCGGGCGCAGGTCTTTCTATTCTGGATGCACTGGGCGGTTACGATTACGCCCTGACTCATTTGTTTGAGTTCAATTCTCCTATTCGAGTGATGAGTAACTCATGGGGTTCAAGTGGTAAATATGAACCAAACGGCCCTATCTCCGTAGCGTCTTACAAAGCTTATAAACTGGGTCTTATTTCTGTATTTGCAGCAGGTAACTCTGGACCGGGCGAAGACACTCACAATCCATACGCGCAAATCCCTTGGGGCTTGTCGGTGGGAGCTGGTACAAAGCAGGGCACATTAATCGACTTTTCTTCGCGTGGTAAACGTGATGAAACGGGTGACTTCACTATGCCGGACGGCACTCAGTGGACTTACAGCAATGAAGTATCTATCGTCGCGCCTGGCGTTGATATTATCTCTACTCGTGCTACGACAAACCTGACTTCTAATGGTGGCGATGCTGATTTAGAAGCCATCGAAACCGAGTATGTGCCTTATTACACAATGATTTCAGGCACATCAATGGCTACGCCACACGTGGCAGGTATTATAGCCATGATGTTAGAAGCCAACCCAAATCTAACGCCTTTAGAAACCAAGCGCATACTGCAGGAAACGGCAACAAACATGCCCGGTTATGAAAAATGGGAAGTAGGAGCAGGTTATGTTAATGCATACGCTGCAGTAGCCGCTGCTTTGGGTTACAACCCTGAGCATAAAGCGACAGTGAATAATCTTAATACATTCAACGGTAACGCCATTGTAATCGCTGATGATAATCCTGAGCCTTTTGAGGTTCTATATGCGCCAGCAGGCGAGCCAGATGTTTATGAGTTTGAAGTGGGTCCTGACGATGTCTGGATTTCTGCATCTGCTGAGTCACTGGCGAATACCGTAAAGTTAAGACTGGAAGCTCCGGACGGCACAGAGTACTTTGGTAATCTAACTCTGCCAGTATTAACCACTAGCATGCGCGTATCAGCTCCGGCTCAGGTTGGTACCTGGAAATTATCAGCATACGGCTTAACGTCATTATCTGGCGTCGAGGCGGATCCAACGGGCACAACCAATGGTCCGGGTCTGCCTGAGTCTATCAGCGGCGAGATCAGTATCTTCAAATCAGGTGGCTATGAAGGTCTGGACGATATTGGTGGTCATCCTGCTGAAGCGGCTATTCAGTATGCGACGAGCGAACGTCTGGTTGATAGCTTTAATGACAAGTTCTTCCGTCCAGACAGAGCGCTTAAGCGTAAAGAACTGGCTCAGTATCTTGTAATGGGCGCAGCAGTACGTCAACACCGTGATCTGTTGAACGAGCCTGTTGTTAGCTTTAGTGACGTTGGTATCGAAGCGGCAGCATTTGCCGAGTCAGCGGCAGCTCCTGGCGGTGCTCTAAAAGATAGAGTTCAAGAGCAGCAACCGGTCATGATGACTGAGGGTGATAAGTTTAACCCTAATGCAAACGTTAGTCGTGCTGAACTGGCTTACTCATTAGTTCAGTCTCTTGGTCTAGAAAGTGAAGCACAGGCATTCTCAGGTGACATCACTGTAGACTATCAGGGTCAGAGCATTGTGGTTCGTGATCAAGATAGTATCCCTGAAGAGTTAAAAGGCTATGTTCAATTAGCGCTGGACCTGTCTATAGTCGGTGTACGCTATGAGATAGAGCAGGGCCCATTTGACCTTGAGCCTACATTGGTAGCTTACTTTGAGCCTGAAAGCTCTGTTACTCGAGCTGAGTATGCCGTGTTAATCGGTAGAACGTACGATGCTTACTATCAATAAGCGCTGAGAAATGGTGCGAAAAGGAGCAAAAATCTTCCTTTTCGCACAATTTTGCAAAGCAATCTTGCTTTAACGGATAAATATAAGTATTTTGATATACACTGAAGCATTAGTATTATTTTTTGCTCTCACACTGCGAGGTCTTACGTTATGTCAGCTTTAAATAAGCGCATTTTTGCAGTTATAATCACACTTTTTGGTTTAATCTATAGCTTTAATAGTTTAGCCCAACCTGTTGATATTACTGTTCATGGCAATAAAGTTGAAGCGGTGATCAACCTCACAGGGAACGTTGAAGCTGATTTTACCCTAACTTTTGAAAACACTGTCGGTCTGACTGCTGATAATGTCGGTATTACCGCTGAATTGGTAGATATTACAGACCTGGCTTTACTCGATCGCTTACCTGATAATTTGAACATAAATCTTTTATCAGCCTTTCCGATGATGATTACTGTAGAGCCACCTTCGTCCGGAGGCTTTTCTTTCTCTGGACTAGCAACCGTGGATATCCATACTCATAACCTTGAATATACAGCTGGTACTCCTTTGAGATTCTTCAAGGCGCCTTTAGGCGGTGAGTTTAAGGATATTACTGCGACTATGGGCTCTGGAAGTTACCGAGCACGTGGTACTACGGGAAAATTCTCACAATTTATAATTGTTGCGGATCTGCGACTGCCTATTGCCGTAGTTAATACGAAATTTACTCGTTTGAGTAATGAACTAACTGCATTTTCAACGCAAATTGACCCTATCGTCTACAACGACCTTAATGCCCAGCTTGCTGATATTCAGCAACTGATTCAACAGCAGGATTATGTTTTAGCAAGTAATAAGGTTGATGAGTTCAGCCGTACGGTTGAACAAAATCGTGGAACTAAGATTCCAGATGTATGGCGTTCAAGTCGTGATGTCGATAATGTTGCTGGTGAGCTAATAGCGCTTGCCAATACCTTACGCTTTAGTTTACGCCTCGTTAACTAGAATAGGTAATGTTGTTATGCCAGCCAGAATAACCGCCTGTTATCCTGAACAGCCAGCGATGGAGAGTTTTTTATTTGATGACTCTCTATATAAGCTAGGTCGTAGCCAAGGTTGTGATGTCGTTCTAAGCCATCCCAGTGTTTCTCGACAACATGCAACTCTCGATCAACATCAGGGTGTGTGGCAGGTGCATGATAGCCTCAGTGCCAACGGCCTAAGAGTCAATGGTAAAAAAGTAACCGATGTCGCACTGAGAGCTAACGATATAATTACTGTCGGTGAAATCGATTGTTTATTTGAGGTGAAAACAGCTGAGCAGATTGAAGCCATCAATGCTCACAATCAGTGGAGAGTTGAGCAATCTCGAAAGTCTTTTAATAAGATTGCCCAGCAATCATTATCCAAAGCTTTGGATGAGCAACTGTTTTCTTTGCTTAATTTAACTGGCACTCAAAGAGGTCTGGTTATGTTAGGAACTAAACCAGAGTCACTTTCGGTCTGTGCTGTAAAGGGTATGTCTGAAGACGACTTTAATAACAAGTCGTTTGAAGGTAGTGTCGGTGCTATGAGAAGGGCGCTTAGCCAAAGCGCTCCGGTTATAGCTATGGATACGCAGCTCGATAAACACTTATCAAGCAGAGAGAGTATCCAACGAAAAAAAATTGCGGCTCTGGCATGTATCCCACTTATAACCGATAACAACCTTATTGGTGTGGTGTACGTTGACAGTCATGAGGCTAACAAAGTTCTTACCGAGTTAGATCTCGAAATTCTCAACCTGATTGCAAAACAGATCAAAATAAATTCAGAAGCTATTGTTTTACAAAATAAAATATCTGCTATATTAGATGATATGCCGGAACAAGTACTTGCGAAAAAACAGATTCTAAAATCGCAAGTACCTCTCGCGGTTCATTAGAAACCATAATTGTATAAGCGGTTGTCATAAGACTAGAGCCTAGCAGTGGCACTAAGCCTAGGGAGAGCAGATAGATGGGTCATAATGACTTAGATCCTAAGACTAAGTCTAATTCTCTAAAAGAGACACAGGTTTTAAGAGAGCTTCATACTTTAAACCCAGGCACTTTGCTAATTGGTCGTTTCGAAATACTCTCAAAGCAGGGTTGCGGCCGTTATGGGTGTGTCTACAAAGCCAAAGACCGACAACTTGATTCTTTTGTCGCTATAAAGGTCTTACATCAGCATTTACTAAATGAACAGGCAATTCAGAGCTTCAAAAATGAAATCCTGATCCTTAGACAGTTATCCCATCAAAATATCGTTCGTGTCCATGAGTATTATCAGGATGAAGAGACTCATTTCATTACCATGGACTGGATTGACGGTAAAAGCCTGACTGATTTGATTAACTCTCAGTCAACAGGATTCCCTGTTAAAAAAGCCCTGGGTTATATGCAGCAGGTTTTAGATGCTCTTCTTGTAACTGAACAAAAAGGTATTAGTCATTGCGATTTAAAGCCTGAAAATATTTTAGTTGATAATGAAGAACGAGTTTATGTTGCTGACTTTGGTGTCGCCTCAGCACTGAGCGATACCGAGGAAGAGAGTATTCACGGAACACCCGTATATGCAAGTCCCGAATATTTAGAGCTTGGCCAGATAAATAAAACTACGGATACTTATTCTGTAGGAGTGATACTTTATGAGTTAATCACGGGTCATACTCCGTTTTCCAGTTCTACTATCAACGATCTTCTACAAGAAAAGAAGCGTGAAACCTTTAATGGGTTACCAAAAAAAGCTGCCGGTTCTGAATTATCGTCATTAGTTTCAAGCTGCCTGGCAGCGGAGCCAAAAAGAAGACCCCAAAGCCTGGCAAGCCTGTCGGAAAGAATTGCGCAATTAGTCAACGAAACGCCAAAGCGCAACAGGATAAGTTATGGCTATCTGAGTTTAGCAGCTATATTTTCTGTAGTTATTATTGGCAGTTTTTATTTATTACAGAAAGAAGATACAAGGCTTTCAGTTTCTGCCGAACAAAAGCAAATGGCTAAGCAGGGCTTAGCTATCTTGCCTTTTAAAACTGAAGCCATGTCAAATCAACTCTGGCTTACTCAGGGCCTACCATCAGTTTTATCTCAAGAGCTTTCTCAAGCTCCTGATCTACGAGTAGTCGGTACAGCCAGAACCAAGCGAACAATGGATCTGCTTGGGTACTCTCGGGATTTAAGCGACCAAAAGTTTGTTACTCTCAGCGAACTATTGCAGACTCCGGTTTTTCTCGATACTTCTATTATTCTCATAGGACCTAATAAGTATCGACTGAAGGCCGAAGTAGTAGAAGTTACTGGTAATAATATTAGTAGAACCCAGCTGCTTGAACTCCAGTCCTCTGAACAGGAGTTTTCTAAGGAACTCAAACAGCTAACGGAATCCCTCAATACCTTTTTCAGTTTGTCCAACATCACCGATCAGTTGTTAATGCCTGAGGGCTTATCGATACAAAAATGGTCTGAGCTTGAGGTGTTGATAAAGGATGGTAAGCTCGCACGCGCCAAGAAACAGCTAGAAAGCTTAATTAATAATTACCCTGAATTTGCCCAGGCTCACTTTCTATTAGGTGAAGTGTTGTTAAAAAGTGGAGAGGAACAAGAGGCTGGTGAGGCATTTAAAAAAGTTAAGGAGCTTACTGCGCCCAATCAACTTATCCACCAAAAATCTACCATAGAGCAATTCCTTATAGCTGGTGATTTAGAGTCCGCTTCAACTGTGTATGAAACGATTCTAGAGCGTTTACCCAAGAGAGATGATATCCGGTTTGAATTAGCCCAGCTATATATTAATTTGGAGCAACTGGATAAAGCTGAGATAGAGCTCAAGCATATTGTCGAGGAAGATCAAAATCATCCAGTCGCATGGTATGAGTTGTCGAAGGTAGCCATTTGGAAAGGACAGACGGAAAAAGCTGTTGATGACTACCTGGTTAAAGCTCTGGTCACAGCAAAAAAATTAAAAAATGAACAGCTCAGGGGCGATGTACTGAATGCTTTTGGTGTCGCTTATCACCGTCTAGGTGAGCTTGATTTGTCTTTGGACTATTACCAACAGGGACTGGAGGTCAGGCAGTCTGTAGGTGATAGCAGAGGTATCGTTACAAGTTTATCTAACTTGGCATCAATTTATGCGGTTAAGGGACAGTATGACAAAGCTGAACAAAATCTATACCAAGCTATTGAAGTTAACAAGCCTCGCAATGACGCTTTAAAACAGGCAGATTTGTTTAACGAACTGGGAGTCATAGCCGAGGAACAAGGCCAGTATAAAAAAGCCCTGGAGCATTTTAGGGCATCCCTAAGCATAAGGATGAAGCTGGATGATGACTGGCTAAAAGCTGAAAGCTTAAATAACGTGGCTTATATTTATTTTTTGCTGTCAGATGAAGAACATGCAACGATTTATTGGGAACAGGCGAAAAATTATTATGAAAAGGTTAAAGACCCTGTTGGTGTCGTTCGTGTGAATGAAAATGTAGGGCAGTTAAGTTTAAGAAAAGGTGACTGGCAATCTGCGTTTCAAATATTTTCTCAGGCCAAAGAAAAGTCTGAGTCATTAAGCTTGTTCGAAGAAAGAGTTGTGGCAGAAGCCTATTTGGCTAAATTAGCGTTACTCAAAGGGAATTTTGAAGCTCCCCTTGAAAAGCTTAAGGAAATCAAGGCTACGCTTAGTGAGAGAGATGATATTAGAGGCCAAATAGAGTTCGGAATCTGGCTAGCCGATTGGAATATTATTTCTGGTAATTATTCTGAGGCAAGTAGGTTGCTTCAGCTGCTTGAGCCGTTGCTAAGCAAAGAGCATAATCGATCTCAGCAGATGATATTTCATGTTTTAAAATCCAAGTTGAAACTCTATCAAGGTGAAAGCGTGAGTCTGGATGAAAGTGATCTTCCAGATGCTGATGGTTTAACCTCGAAAGCTTCATTAAAATTGTTATTATTTAAACTGGAAAAAGCTTTGTTCACGAGTGATGTCAGCAAAGCTGAGTTTAATGATCTAGTGGCTGCAATTGAAAGTTATGATTTAGCACTTCATCAGTTTGCTTTATTAGAGTATCTCCAGCTAAAAGCAATCTACTACATAAAAATAAACGATTATAAAAAACTGGAAGTAAGCGTGAATCAGCTGCGTGAGTTACGCAAATCACTTGGTTCTCACTGGAGCGACTTTATTTCTGAACGCATTATAAGTAACTATTACCAATTAACCTCAGATGATGTTAAAGCACAAGAGTATGGCCAATTGGCTGTATCAAAGTTTAAAGAATTATTAGAAGAGTTGCCCGAAGAGCAGCAAAAAAATCTGATTTCATTGCATGGACGTTACATATTTCCAGACGATTTTATGGAGAAACTGCTATGACAGGTAATGATGATATTACTGAAATGTTGAATGCTCTAAGTATGAAGCAGAGTCAGCTCGCTGAAAGCTTAGTGGCAGGTAACACGCAAATGCGTAGCTTGGCTAAGCGTGTATGGAAAGTACAGGAAGATGAACGTAAACACATCGCCAGAGAGCTACATGATGGTGTCGGGCAGCTATTAACCGCATTGATCAACCAGGTCGAACAGACGCTTAAAGACGAAAAGGATGAACGGTTACAGCAATCCCTAAAAGAAAGTTTAGATCTTGCCAGACAGGCTTTGCATGATACCCGCAAAATCTCTCGTTTGATGCGTCCCAGAATTCTTGATGATCTTGGCCTTGAGGCTGCTTTGAAGTGGCTACGACGGATTATGCAGGAACAGGAAAACTTAAGCATTGAACTGGAAATGACAATGCAGCAAGAGTTGGATGAAGAAACTCAGACCCTGGTTTTCAGAATTGTGCAGGAAGCTTTAACTAATGCAATAAAACATGCAAAGGCCAATAATATTAAAGTTGAAGTTGCATCACAATCTACTATTTTACTGGTAAAGATTATTGATGATGGGATTGGGATGGATAAAGAAAAAGCACTGGGACCAGATGGGTTCGGTCTATCTGCCATGCAGGACAGAGTGGCTGCTTTTGGCGGTCAGTTGATGATTGATTCATCAGTTGGCAAAGGAACTGAAGTAAAAATGTTGTTAATGGGGTAGCGAGAATGATTCGAGTACTTATTGCTGATGATCATACAATTTTGCGACAAGGTTTGGTTAGCATTCTTGAGAAAGATGATGAGTGCGTTGTAGTTGGTGAGGCAGCAAATGGGCTGGAGGCTCTTGAGAAGGCCCAGGAGTTATCCCCACAAATAGCAGTTATAGATATTAGTATGCCCGAACTCAACGGGATGGAGGTTGTAAAAAGAATTCACCAAAAATTGCCTCAATGTAAAGTTCTTGTTCTCACCATGCATGAAGAAGAAGAATACGTCATTCACATGGTCAGAGCGGGTGCTTCAGGCTATTTATTGAAAGATAGTGCCAGTGAGGAACTCATTCAGGCAGTAAAAGCCCTTGCCTCAGGGAAAAGTTATTTCAGCCAATATGCAGCGCAGGTATTAGCAAATCAGTACTCACAGCCAGAAGAGTGGAGCGACCCCTACAAGAATCTAACCAAGCGCGAAAGAGAGGTCTTTCACCTGGTAGTTGACGGGAAAACAACCAAGGAAATAGCCCGGGTTCTGGATATCAGTGTAAAGACGGCTGAGAACCACCGGGGTAAGGTACTGGAAAAGTTAGGGGTGTCTAACTCTGCTGAGTTAGTTAAATATGCCGCTCAGCATAAGTTGCTGCTATAAAAAAGCTGGGGATCGTTTCCAATCTGACTAGGGGTTTTCCCTAATTCAATATAATTGTCCTACATGTCATCCTTTTTGATGAAATTTCCAAATGGGTGGCAAATATGAAAACACAATCCTTTTTTAAATCAAAACCTGTGCAGGGCGCATTGCTTGCGGCTGGCATAGGTCTTTCATCTTTTGGCTTATCGGCAAAGTCCTTAGGTCCTCATCTATCAGAGACTTTACCAAACGCTTTAGACTCAGAGCAGTTTGAGGTAATTATTACCTTTGAAGGCGATGGTCCAGCGAGTGAAGTTCAAATTAATGCTCTAGAAAGCTTAGGCATCAATAGAGGCGTTATGCTGCAAAATGTTCCTATGATAGGAACGGTTGCAACAAAACAACAAATTGAGTCTATTTATGCTCGTGACGATGTTCGTTCAGTTTGGCATAACTCCGAACTTACCTATGATAACAAAGAAGCTACGCAACTTACTGGTGTTGATCGACTGCGTGCTGATCAGTCAATCCGATTGAATGGTGTTCCTGTATCAGGTAAAGGTATTGGCGTCGTGGTTAACGATTCTGGTGTAGATGGCACTCACTCAGATCTGAAGTATCCAAACCACGTTGTGCAAAATGTCTTAGCACAGACAAACCTAAACTCTATCGATACCATGTTACCGATTACTTATCAGGAAGATGTTGCAAATACGGATTTAGCGGGTGGTCATGGTACTCACGTTGCAGGAACTATTGGCGGCAACGGCAGTATGTCGAGTGGTGAGCAGGAAGGTGTTGCACCCGGAGCTGATATCATTGGTTATGGATCTGGCGCAGGCCTTTTTATTTTGGATACCCTTGGTGGATTCGATTACGCGCTAACTCACCAGTTCGAGTACAACATTCGAGTTATTTCTAACTCTTTTGGTAGTACAGGCGATACTGGCACAGACTTTAATCCTGACCACCCGACTAATATCCTGACCAAGAAGCTTAGTGACAATGGCGTAATTGTTGTGTTCTCAGCAGGTAACTCTGGTAGCGGTGAAGCGACAATTACAGGTAACTTCAAAAAGGCTCCATGGGTTGTGACTGTTGCCGCAGGGGATAAAGCTGGAAACTTAGCTGATTTCAGTTCACGTGGTGTGAAAGGCGGTGGCGGTACCGTTGAGGTTGATGGTGAAACTTTTGAGTGGGTAGACCGCCCGACGATTACGGCACCGGGTGTTGATATTGTGTCTGCTAGAGCTTCTCTGGGTAGTACATCATTATTAAGTACAGCAGATGACGCAGAAGTATTACCTGCAGATCAGGTACCCTACTACACATTATCCAGCGGAACATCCATGTCTGCGCCGCATATTTCAGGCATAGTTGCATTGATGTTAGAAGCAAACCCTTCTCTAAACTGGCGTGATGTGAAACGTATCCTGCAAGAAACAGCTACAAATATGCCAGGCCTTGAGCCATGGGAAGCTGGAGCAGGTTATGTTAATGCCTATGCCGCAGTACAGGCTGCATTGGATGAAGCTAAGGACTTTGGTCAGACTACCAAGTTAAATCGTGATTTTAATGCCAGCGCTAACACCTCTGTGGCGGATGAGTTTCAAGTCGATGTGGACTATGCTCCGGCGGGAGACAATCCTGGCCAAACGTTTATCGTTGACGAGAATGTATCTTTAATTATGGCTCGCTCTAACGTTGGTGACAACACTGTTGCTATCGTATTAACGAGTCCATCAGGCAAACGCTATGGCTCAAGTATTTCCTTGCCAGTACTAGGTCAAAATATCGCAGTAACTGCTCCTGGTGAAGCAGGTACCTGGAGTGTTAGCGTCAGTGGTATCGGCGGCGTTTCTGGTGTTGATTTAGATCCTGTTGGAGTCACCAATGGTTATGCAGTACCAGATACCATTCCGGTGGATGTGAAGTTTGTACAGGTAGATGGATTTACTGGTATTGATGATGTTGCAGGTCATCCTGCCCAGTCTTTTATCGAGTACGCAGTTAGTGAACAGCTGGTTGATGCATTAGCCGATGGCTTTGCGCCTGATGCTGTAATTTCTCGTGCTCAATTTGCTGACTTCTTGACCTTAGCAGCTGGCATCCGCCAGTCAAATGATGCCGCAGATTCAAAATTTATCGACGTCAGCAGTAATGTTGCTGCAATTAATGCCGTAACAGATACTGGTTCAGCATTAAAAGATACAGCTCAGCAACAGTCACCAGTGATGACATCAGGCAATAGTACCTTTAATCCTGAAGGCGCAGTAACGAAGCTTTCTGCAGCTTATTCATTGGTACAAGCTCTGGGGTTAGAAGGCGTTGAATCTAGCTATAGCAGTGGTTACCTCACAGCTATTTATGGTGACGAACGGGTGATGGTTGCTGATGCAGGCAATATTCCTGAGGATCTGAAGCACTATGTGCAACATGCATTAGATTTAGGTCTAATCAACGCTCGATTCGAAATAAACCAGGGTCCGTTCGATTTAGAACCAACAATTACTGCCTACTTCGAACCAGGTAAACCTATGACTCGTGCTGGAGCAGCAGTCGCGTTAACACGCTTATTCTCCTCTTACTAGGCTCCAGTGGGAGACTTTATCCAGGGACGGACTTTTTATTACCCCAAAGCCAGCTAAGGACAGCTGGCTTTTTTATTTGTTGTGACTTTCACGTCAGACCAGTGGTGAGTTGCTGGTGATATTTGCTAATATTGCGTATATTCCAATCATCAATTTCAATAGAGCCATACAGAATATGTCAAAAGCCTTACTAGAAAACTGGGATGACATCCTTTTACTGGATGATCAACTAACAGAAGAAGAGAGACTTATCAGGGATACGGCACGCGACTATTGTCAAAATAAGCTGATGCCGCGTGTGATGGAAGCCAATCGTCATGAACACTTCCATCGTGAGATTATGAACGAGTTGGGTGAGCTAGGTTTGTTGGGATCAACCATCGATGGATATGGATGTGCAGGTGCTTCTTATGTAGCCTACGGCCTTGTTGCTCGCGAAGTTGAGCGAGTTGATTCAGGTTATCGTTCAGCCTTGTCAGTTCAATCTAGCCTGGTTATGCACCCAATTAATGCCTATGGTACTGAAGCGCAGAAAGAAAAGTTTATACCTAAGCTCGCTACTGGTGAGTGGGTAGGCTGCTTTGGTCTTACAGAACCAGACTCTGGATCGGACCCAGCCAGTATGAAAACGCGGGCGAAAAAAGTAGAGGGTGGTTATTCTCTAAGTGGTTCAAAAATGTGGATCACCAACTCGCCAATTGCCGATGTATTTATTGTCTGGGCAAAAGATGATGAAGGTGATATTCGTGGCTTTATTCTTGAAAAGGGGATGGAAGGTTTATCGGCACCCAAAATTGAGGGTAAATTCTCGCTAAGAGCCTCTATTACGGGTGAAATCGTAATGGATAACGTTTTTGTTCCTGAAGAGAATAAGTTTCCTGAAATCAAAGGCCTGAAAGGTCCTTTCGGCTGCTTGAATGTTGCTCGTTACGGTATTTCATGGGGTGCTCTTGGTGCTGCTGAATTCTGTTGGCATGCCGCTCGTCAGTATGGTCTTGATAGAAAACAATTTGCCAAACCATTGGCCTCTACTCAGTTATTCCAGAAAAAGCTGGCTGATATGCAGACTGAAATTGCTCTTGGACTTCAGGGAGCACTGAGAGTGGGGCGTTTGATAGATGAGAAGCGCTTTAAGCCTGAAATGATCTCATTAGTTAAACGTAACTCTTGTGGCAAAGCACTGGATATTGCCCGTATGGCAAGAGATATGCATGGTGGTAACGGTATCAGCGATGAGTACCATGTTATTCGACATGTGATGAACCTTGAGGCTGTAAATACTTATGAAGGCACCCATGATATCCATGCGTTAATTCTGGGCCGGGCCCAGACGGGTATACAGGCTTTTATGTAGGGTTTAAGCTGTTTAAATTTTATACGGAAAGGGCCTTTGCTGGCCCTTTTTTACTGTTAGAGCAAGCATAATCACACTTTTTAACATACTAAGGCTTGTATTTTACTTAAATTTACGCAACCTTAGAGGTAGTAAGCAGTCTATTTACAAGACGGATTTAGAGACGACAAAGGTTAATCAATGATAAGTAAGAAGTGGTTTTTAGCTTTATTGGCGCTGATAGTATCATTCGGTGCAGTGGCTGATAATGCAAATAATAATAGCCAGAAGAAAGTACAGGCAGAAGTTCATGAAGAGGCCTATTCTCTGCCAGCCCCAGCCAGTTTGGGTATGGAGCCTGAAACTAAATTCAGAGAGACAGGGCGTCTGGTAGCGTTCTTACTTCTACAAAGTCACTATTCACACCCTCAGTTTAATGACGAGCTGTCTAAGGAAACTTTTAGACAGTACATCAAAGCGTTCGATCCGAATAGAAGCTATTTCTATGCGGCTGATATCGACCTATTGCGTGGATATGAAGACAAATTCGATGACGCACTTAGAACGGGTAAGATTGAAGTGGCCTATGAGTTTTTTGAACTTTTTGAGCAACGCTATCGTGAGCGCTATCAATTTGCTTTAAAACAACTTGATAAGCCTTTGAACTTTGATTTGAACGAAGAGTATGCTTATGACAGAACGGAAGCTGAGTGGGCAAAAGATAAAAAAGAGTTAAATGAAATTTGGCGTAAGCGAGTTAAAAATGATGCGCTAAACTTAAAACTTGCAGATCAATCGAATGAAGAGATTAAAGATAAACTAAAAACACGTTATCGCTCTGCCATTCGTCGTTTGTCTCAGACAAACAGCGAAGATGTTTTCGGTTACTTCATGAATGCTGTCAGTTCTGCGGTTGATCCCCATACATCTTATTACACACCTCGTCGTTTCGAGAACTTTGCTATCAATATGAGTCTCAAACTCCAGGGTATTGGCGCGGTGTTAACTCAGGAAGACCAATTTACCAAAATTGTGTCAGTGGTTAATAAGGGCCCAGCTCAGAAATCAGGTCAGATTCATAAAAATGACAAGATTATCGGCGTAGCTCAAGGTGATAAAGGCGACATGATCGACGTTATCGGCTGGAGGAATGATGATGTAGTTGATCTGATTCGAGGAGAAGCGGGTACAGTTGTTCGCTTACAAATTATTCCTTACACAGAAGCCGGTGATGGAATGCCTAAGGTTGTTCGTATTGTTCGCGAAGAAATTAAACTTGAGGATCAGGCTGCACATTCCAGTACCATGCAAATAGAACAGGATGGTCAGGACTATAACTTAGGTGTTATAGAGTTGCCGTCTTTTTATTCTGAAGCTGCTGCCCGTAGTAAAGATGCAGGTGGCGACATTACGAGCACCACGAAAGACGTAGCTCGATTAATCAAAGAATTAAAGAAAGAATCAATAGATGGGCTGATAATTGACCTAAGGAACAATGGTGGCGGTTCGTTAAACGAGGTCGTTGATCTCGTTGGGCTGTTTATTGATCATGGTCCGGTTGTTCAGGGACAGGATAGTGGTGGAAAGTTACGTATTCTCAAGGATCAGGATAAGGGAACTTTATATGATGGCCCTCTAGCCGTTATGGTCAATGGTTCAAGTGCCTCAGCATCTGAAATTTTTGCTGGTGCCATTCAAGATTATGGCCGTGGTATTGTCATTGGTGAAAATACTTTCGGTAAGGGTACCGTACAAAGTGTTGCTGATCTGGATAGATATTTACGTAATCCAGAGATCAATGTTGGCGCCTTAAAGTTAACGGTTGAGAAATTTTATCGTGTCACTGGAGAAAGTACACAAAATAAAGGTGTAGCACCAGATATCACATTCCCAACGATTTATGATCATGAAAAGTACGGTGAGAGCTCGTACGATAATGCATTAAGTTGGGATACTATCGATACTGCTGATTTTAATCCAGTGGCTAACCTGGACACTTATTTGCCTTATTTAAAATACCGTCATGAACAGCGCAAGGAAAAGAACGAAGAGTTTGCTTTCTTTGTGGATGATGTTGAAAGGGCGAAACTAGAGCGTGATAACAAAATCGTTTCATTGAATTATGAGAAGCGACTGGCTAAAAGAAAGCAAAATGATGAGCTTCGTCTAAAAAGAGAAAATATCAAGCGTAAAATGCAGGGGCTTGAGCCTTTAGCGCAGCTTGATAAAGATAAGGACGAAGAAACCGAAGAGGAAGAAAATAAAGCGGATGAGCCAGACGTTTTATTGAAAGAAGCTGGCAAAATACTGTCGGATTTAATCACTATCAAACAAAAACCTGAGCTCATTGCTCGCTTTGAGGAAAACCTGGGTAGCAAAGAGCTTTAGTACTTCGTTTTGGATAAAAATTAAAGCCTTAACTAGCTGTTAGTTAAGGCTTTTTTATTGTCTATATTATGACTTTGTCCTATGATGGAGGTGCTTTTTACGAGGATGATACATGCAGGAACTACTTTCAAAACCCATTTTCTCAATAGGTGAGAACTTTGATGTCACCTTGTCGCAGCTACTGTTGGCTATTTTATTTGTCATCATTGCGGCTTTATTAAGTCACTACGTAGCAAAGCTGATTACGAAAAAAGTTTTAGCTAAATTCAAGCTTGCTGAGGACAACCTGGTTATCTTCAAGAGGCTTATTTTCTTTGTATTCCTGGGAATTATCACTGTTACCACACTGTCATTTTTTAATATTCCTCTAACTGCCTTCGCTTTCATATCCGGTGCAGTTGCCATTGGCGCCGGCTTTGGAGCAAAGACTGTCATGGATAACTTTATCAGTGGCTGGATCTTAATGTCTGAGCGTCCATTACGGATTAATGACATAATTGAGTTTGAAGATCATTTAGGAAGAGTTATTGAAGTCGGGAATCGTTCGACCATGATTCGGCGTATTGATGGCGCTCATATGGTTGTTCCAAACAGTAGTCTGCTACAGGCAAACTTGATTAACTGGACGCTGGTAGATCCTAATATCAGAACATCAGTAAGGGTTGGTGTCGAATACGGAAGTGACGTTAGTAAAGTTAAAGAAATCCTCGAAAAAGTGATGAAGGAACATGAAAGCGTTATTGATGATCCCGAGCCTATGGTTATTTTCGAAGATTTTGCAGACAGCTCTTTACTTTTTGAGCTGTGGTTTTGGGCAAAAGTCGGTGCTGTCAGGGAACTACGAACAATACGAAGCGATATTCGATTTAAAATAAATAAAGAGTTTCAAGAAGCTGGTATTGTTATCGCTTTTCCTCAGAGAGATTTGCACTTTAAATTTGCTGAAGGTAAAGGCTTTCCCGTCACCTTGAGTCATCCCGGTGATTCAAGCAATAAGGATGGTGATTAGTTATGAGTGTGTCCTCATATATTGTCAGTAATAAAGGTGCGCTTATAGAGAGTGAAGGAACTGAGGCAAAAGCTTACACCCTCTATCATATGAACTACTCAGTACAAACTGATCGCGAATGGCTGGAGGAGCGAGAGGGCATTAATAACTTGTTCAAAGAACAGTTACTAAAGACTGAAACACGGCCGACCTTTTATCAAGATGATCATTCTGTACTGGTATGCTTGCGTGGCGTTAATTTGAATCCCGGAGCGGATCCAGAAGATATGATTTCTATCCGGGTTTGGATTAGTGAGGATACAGTAATCATCAGCACCAACCGTCACAGCTTGTCGCTTGAAGATATCATTCGTAATTTATCCAACCGTCTGGGTCCGAAGACTCCCGGCGAGTTTTTAGCCGCTTTAATTGAACGCCTGGCTATCCGTATTGAGGAGTTTTTCGAGAAGTTTGAATCAGAGCTGGACAGCCAGGAAGACAATATTGAGCTGGTTGATGGGCAAACAGCAGGTGCTGAGCTGGGTAACTTTAGACGTCAGGCCGCTACCGTTAAGCGTTATCTGACTCCTCAGAAGGAGGCTTTAGATAAATTGCAGCGTATTGACAGTTCACTATTTACTGCTGAGGTTTTGCAGGATATGAAGGATGATAGAGATAAGATTGCTCGTTTGCTGGAAGACTTGGAGCTATCACGAGAGCGTTCTATGGCTTTACAGGAACAGTTACTGGCAAGAATAGGGTATGAACAGAATAATCGTTTATACGTGCTGGCTATCATTTCAGCTATCTTTTTACCGCTGACTTTTCTTTCTGGAATGCTTGGAATGAATGTTGCGGGATTACCCGGCACGAAAAGTACTAGCGCATTCTGGATAGTAAGCGGTGTGTGCCTTCTAATTGCGATTGGTCTACTTATCTGGTTCAAGCATAAGAAGTGGTATTAGTCTTACAGTCTACACATGATGGATCTTTCGGGACATTAAAGGATTTAAACTGTGTACTGATACTGTCATAAGCCAATAAAAAACTTTCTTTAGAAGCCGTCAGCCCAGAGATGATTTTAAGTGCCTCTGTGGCCTGTAAGCAGCCCATAGTGCCAACAACTGGTGATAATATTCCCTGTTCTTCACAATTACCCTCAGGCAGGTTCATAGCACTGTATAAACAATGATAACAGGCGCTTTTGCTACTAAGATTAAAGATAGCTAATTGGCCTTTAAATCCAACGGCAGTTGCAGAAACCAGTGGTATTTGCCCTATGACAGAGGCTCTGTTGATAGCAAAGCGAGTATCAAAATTATCAGAGCAATCAAGAATTACGTCGAAACTAAACTCACCGGTCAGCTCACTTAGTTGTTCCTGTGTTGCCTTTTTATTAATAACATTAACATTAATGTCGGGATTTATGCCTTGAAGAGTTTCCTTAGCTGACTCTACCTTTTGCCTTCCTATACCCGAAACCTGATGAATAATCTGGCGCTGTAAATTTGAGCGCTCAACAACATCATGATCAATGATGGTCAGGTTCCCAACACCTGCAGCTGCTAAGTACATTGCAGCAGATGAACCAAGACCACCCATACCGATTATGGCTATATGGCTAGACTTAATCTTTTCCTGTCCCTCAACATCAATTTCAGGAAGAATGATTTGGCGACTGTATTGAATGAGTTCTTTTTGGCTAAGCATAGAGTGCTCGAAATATGAGTTATTGAAATTATCTCACAAGCTATGCGCTTCACCAAGCTCTCTCAGTGCTGCTCCTAATTGCACTTACGCTAGCTGCCTGATAATCTTATGACCTTTATCCAGACCCAGATATTATTATGCCAACGTTAGGAACACCTCTTTCAAAAACAGCGAAAAAAGTCATGCTTCTCGGTTCAGGGGAGCTCGGTAAGGAAGTTGCTATAGAACTGCAGCGATTTGGAGTTGAAGTTATAGCGGTAGATCGATATGACAATGCGCCAGCAATGCAGGTTGCTCATCGCAGCCACACAATTAATATGCTTGATGCTGTTAGCTTAAGGAAACTTGTAGAGGAGGAGCAGCCAGATTTAATTGTTCCCGAAATCGAAGCGATAGCAACGCCTACACTGCTTCAGCTTGAGCAAGAAGGCTTCACGGTTATTCCTACTGCACGCGCAACGAACCTAACCATGGACAGAGAAGGGATTAGACGTCTTGCTGCTGAAACTCTGGGACTTAAAACGTCACCTTATCAATTTGCCGACACCTACGAAGAGTATAAAAACGCCGTAGAAAAAGTCGGGATTCCCTGCGTTATAAAGCCCGTAATGAGTAGTTCTGGCAAAGGCCAGTCAACAGTGAAGTCCGAAGCTGATATTGATAAAGCTTGGCAATACTCACAGGAAGGTGGACGCTCGGGAGAAGGGCGTGTCATCGTAGAAGGCTTTGTTGACTTCGACTATGAGATTACTTTGCTTACGGTGCGTGCCGTTAACGGGACTTTTTTCTGCCAGCCAATTGGCCATATCCAAGAAGATGGGGACTATCGTGAGTCATGGCAACCACAGCCAATGTCAGACAAAGCTTTGGAAGAAGCTCAGCATATGGCAAAAGCGATTACTGATGACCTGGGCGGTTATGGTATTTTCGGAGTCGAAATTTTCATCCAGGGGGATACGGCAATATTTAGTGAGGTTTCTCCACGTCCCCATGATACTGGATTAGTGACATTAGTTTCACAGGACTTATCTGAGTTTGCGCTTCATGCCAGAGCAATTCTGGGTTTGCCTGTACCTGTTATTCGCCAGAACGGCCCGTCGGCTTCAGCGGTAGTATTAGTTGAAGGTGAGTCCAACCATGTGACTTTTAGCAACATTGAAAAAGCACTGTCAGAGCCAGATACACACCTTCGACTTTTTGGTAAGCCTGAAGTAAAAGGGCGCAGACGAATGGGTGTTGCCTTAGCAAATGCAACAAGTATTGATAAGGCAAGGGATAAGGCCAGACTAACAGCAGGCATGGTAAAAGTTACCCTATAGTCTATGATTCTCAGGCAGTATTACACTGCCTGAGCCTTTCTTATCATTGCTGTATTAAACTCATTATTAATGTTGTTTGTAATTAGTTCTTCCAGATATTTACAGTATTTTGTTACATAGTCAGTACCATCGTTATCACTAACGAGCCATGGATTCATAATGGTATGGCGCAATAACATAATTCTGTCACTATCCGTAGAACTATCTTTCACTTTCTTTACATAATAGTCCGCATTAATTCCAAGCATCTGGCAAAGCTCTTTCGCATGATGGTCGCTGACATTTTTACGCAACAGGTGAGTACTGGAGCCGATAAACTCCTGATTACGGGGAGAAGAATCTCGACTGATTTTCAGTTTGTTGTAAACCTGTTTGGTAAACGTATTAAGATTTGCCAAAGATTGGTTCCCCAGAGGGTTTATTGCTATACAGATCAGGTTTGTATCAGGCGTGTAGGGTAGGCAAAGTGTTGCTCTATCTTTAAGACGTTCTTTTAACTCCAGTAGCTTATCGTAAAAGTATTCGGCTGTTTTTATGCTTTGGCGAATTACCCGGCCAAAGTTATTCTGATTTAGAGGCAATACCTGATGGGTGACATAAGCAGCTGCAGCCATTGAACCCGGCTTCGATCCCTCCAGGATATACTGGCCTAACTTTTCAAATTGCTGGCTAGCGGGGTGGCTTGTCACATCATTATCCTCAAATACATAGGGGGCTTCCTGAGTAAGTAACTGAGAGATTTCTTGATTGCGACTAATAAAACCACCGGCACCAAAGGGGAGATACCCTAGCTTGTGTGGATCGATGGTGACAGAATCTACTTCCTTGATACTGATAATTGATTGATAAACCTCTTCTGAAGGGAAGTAGCTAAACTTTTCTTTAATGCTCTCATGACTAACTTCTGTACCATCTTCCTGCCTGAACATTGAAGCTAGATAACCTCCCCAGGCAGCATCAATATGGGTATAAAACTCTAATCCCTCAGCACGATATTCATTGCGCAATCGGATAATTTCATGTGTTGGGTCTATGGTACCAAATTCTGTTGTGCCGAGAACTCCAACGCAGGATAGAATAGGTATGTTTTTGCTTAAAGCGCTATCCAGCACCGTCTTAAGCGCATTGATATCCAGACGCATATTTGAATGCACGGGGATTTTAATCAGTTGATCTGAGCCAAAACCCATGACTCTCATGGCTTTTTGCCAGCTATAGTGTGCAGAGCTTGGAACTAGGACTAATGGCTGTTTTAAACCTATGTGTCGAGTTAGGAAGTACGCTGAACCCAGGGTTTCAATTCTTTCCTGCTCAACATATTCAAGGAAGCTGGGTAATAACTGATCATCAACGGCTTTAATGGAGTCTTCAGTCTCAGCTTTTAGTTCCAGCACCTTGTCGATAGAAAGGTTCGTTAACTTCCATACTGAGGCTTCAGTCAGTTTGCTTTGTAATACTTTGCTTTCAGGTAATTCAATCGCTAATTTTTTAGCCGCCTCAGCCAGGGCGATAGGGTAATACTTAGCAGCCCTAAAGTTCCAGAGACTTTCATAGTTAGCGACGGTACCACCAGATGTGAGGTGACCCCAGGCACAGGGAACGCTAGCTTCGTCTGTATTGAAACCAAACATTTGGGCGAACTGCTTTCCAACTTTAAGTTCCAGATCTACAGTGACAGTAGCCGCCTCAAAAGAAACGTTGTTTGGATTGTATAAGGTAGTCACCATTTGTGCTATTAGACCGGGCATCATTAAGTCTGAGCACATATGACCAATATACCGAGGGCTAAAAAAGGGTACAGATTGTTTTAACGATGCGGTGAGCTTATGCAGCTCTGCTCGCATTTTTGCGACGGCTTCCTGATACTCTGGTTCCTGAGAGGCGAATGTTGATATCGACGGTAGATCCTCAGGATGAATATTACGACGCCAGTAGATATGATCACGCAATAATTCCATTAAGACCTTTTCGAAAATATCATTATTTTCGCCGTAAGGTCCTAAGAAGTATGGTGCTAAAAATTCCAAGTTCATAACTATTTTTCCGTTACTGTTTTAAACATGATATTCCCTGCGTGGTTATTTTTATTGATCACCGTCAACCAACAAGTAAGTAGTTAATGATTAACCAATATGTTTAGTCTGTGACCTAGCCTACCTTGTCCAGGTATCTTGGAACAAAAATGGCCCCATAATCCTCTGCGATTTCTTTGCATTCATTTATATCCACACCGTCAAGTCCCTCTATGGCTGTTACTCGTACTTCATTGAAATAGTTAACAGCCCTCCTTATAAACTGATGAACTCCGTAATAAGCACTTTTTAATTGTGGTTTACAATGTTTTCCATACAGCTCAGCGTTTTGTGCGTTCAGTGATATGGAGACTGAGTCGATAACTTCCGCCAACTCAGGAACGATATCTCTCTTATGGACCAGATTTCCCAGACCATCCGTATTCAGTCTTGTTTTAATACCAAACTTTTTGCAATATCGTGCGATTTCGACCAGTACCTTCAACCTGAGGGTTGGCTCTCCGTAACCACAAAAGACAACCTCCTTATATCCAAGCAGGTCAGGCAGGCTTTCAATGACTTCATTTGCGCTAGGTTGCTTACCTAATGATAAATCGTATTGGTGTACCTGGTTGCACCCTTGAGTTTTAGGACAAAATTGGCATCGTAGGGTGCAGCGATTGCATACATTCATATACAAGCTATTTCTTATTTCATACCAATAGACGTCTACATTACTCAAGAGTCACCTCCGAACTTCACGGCAATTTGTCTAATCGTAACTAATAAATCATTTACAACTCGGCAAGAGGGCTTTTTGTTATATGATTTTTTATGGCCATATTGTGTTAATACAATATGCTCATCTGGAACAACTCCATGTTGTGATAGACACGCATTAGCACAGGCTAAGTGGCAACCATCAATTACAATAATTGGGCGCCTTGAACGAGCTTTTTTAACTAAAGAGCGTACATTACCTCCCACACCTGCAATACAGGACATTTCAGCCACACCTTCTTGATTTAATGTGACTGCAACTTCATTTGCAGTTTGTGCCAAATTTGAACAGCCTGAGCATGAGTAGATTAATGGCATCTTGTTCAATCTCATAACCCTCCATAAATGATAGTTTTCATTTATTACATTGTTTGGCTACTTTAACGCTTGATAGGACAGATTCTAATTGACCTATATCAATTTAAACTGAATATAAAGTTCATCTCGGCTTGAGCTAGATCAAGGAAGCTGACCCAATATATTGGTTTCATGGTTTGCATTAGCACAATATGTAGATATTAGGCTTCAATGCTAACCATTGTAAGGAGAGGAGTATGATAAGCCGTGACGTAGAGAAAGCCCCAGTTCCAAACAGAATTTTAAAGCGTGATTCAAGTGAAGCAGCGTTTGAGCGCGACAAAATATTTAAAGCCATACTAAAGGCTGGGATGGCTTCTGAGGAATTGGATTTTGAGGCAGCAGAGCAATTATCAGATCAAGTCATTGAAGTCGTAAGCTTCCGCTTCTCCAACCTGTCTATACCCACCGTTGAGCAGGTACAAGATATCGTAGAGCACTGTCTTGCTGTTAATAAATATTATAAAACGGCAAAGAAGTATATCTTATATCGGGAAAAACATAAGGAAATTCGGGAAAACAAGAAAACGCTGCTCGATATTACTACGTCTGTAGACGAGTATTTGTCGCAATCTGACTGGCGAGTTAAAGCCAATGCGAACCAAGGATATTCTCTAGGTGGATTAATTTTAAATGTATCCGGTAAAGTAATAGCAAACTACTGGCTTAACCATATTTACGAAGCCGATATAGGCCGGGCTCACCGAGATGCTGATTTACATATTCATGATCTGGATATGCTGGCAGGATATTGTGCTGGTTGGTCTTTAAGGACATTGCTGCACGAAGGGCTAAATGGTATACCCGGCAAAGTTGACTCTGGACCGCCAAAGCACCTATCAAGTGCTATCGGGCAAATGGTTAACTTCCTGGGAACGTTACAGAACGAATGGGCTGGTGCGCAGGCTTTTAGTTCATTTGATACCTATCTGGCACCTTATATTCGTAAAGACAATATGGAGTATACAGAGGTTAAGCAATGTATACAGGAGTTTATTTATAATCTTAACGTCCCATCTCGCTGGGGAACTCAAACACCTTTTACTAATATTACTTTGGACTGGGTTTGTCCAGAGGATTTAAGGGAGCAAATACCCATCATAGCAGGAGAGGAGATGCCATTCTCATATGGTGATTTAGCTCCAGAAATGGCAATGCTAAACAAGGCTTACATTGAAGTCATGACAGAAGGCGACGCCAAAAATAGAGTCTTTACCTTCCCAATTCCTACTTACAATATCACCCCGGATTTCGATTGGGATTCAGAGAATGCTACCTTGCTATTTGAAATGACCGCAAAGTATGGCTTGCCTTATTTCCAAAACTTCATTAACTCTGATTTGTCGCCGAATATGGTGCGTTCTATGTGTTGTCGGCTGCAACTTGATCTGCGTGAGTTATTAAAGCGTGGTAACGGTTTATTTGGTTCTGCAGAGCAGACCGGTTCTCTGGGAGTGGTTACTGTCAATTGCGCGAGGCTGGGATATCTTTATGCCGGAAATAAAGAGGGCTTGCTATTACGTATTGATGAGTTGATGGAAATGGCAAAAAACTCACTAGAGCTAAAACGAAAGGTTATTCAAAACTATATTGATAATAACTTATTTCCCTATACCAAGCGCTATTTAGGAACATTACGGAATCACTTTTCAACTATTGGTGTGAATGGAATCAATGAAATGATTAGAAACTTTACTAAGGATAAAGAAGATATCACCAGTAGAGCAGGGCATCAGTTAGCTATCGAAGTTCTTGATCATGTGCGACAGCGTATGGTTGATTTCCAGGAAGAAACAGGGCACTTATATAATCTTGAAGCTACACCTGCCGAGGGAACCACATACCGTTTTGCAAAAGAAGATAAAAAGCGTTTTCCGGATATTTTACAGGCAGGTTATGACGATGCGCCATACTATACCAATTCGTCTCAGCTTCCAGTGGGGTATACCGACGATGCATTCGAAGCCCTAGAGCTTCAAGATGAGCTGCAATCTAAATACACAGGCGGAACAGTGTTACACCTCTATATGGGTGAAAGAATTTCAAGCTCAGAAGCTTGTAAAAAAATGGTTCGTAAAACGCTGACAAATTTCAAATTACCTTACATCACTATTACACCAACATTTTCAATATGCCCCACTCATGGGTACTTACAGGGTGAACATGAATATTGCCCGAGATGTGACGAGGTATTACTCCACCAAAAACAACAGGAGTGCTGCTGATGTTTGATTTTTTTTCTTCATGCACAGAATTAGTAGAGTTGTCTCATAGCCGATTTAACCCAGAAGAGGAGAAGAGTATGAAACTTAATTATCAGGAACGTCAAAAGTGTGAAGTTTGGACCCGAGTTATGGGATACCACAGACCGGTATCTGCTTTTAACAAAGGCAAGCAATCTGAGCATAAACAGCGTCAACATTTCCGCGAGCGTTAAAATGTTTGATGAGCTAAGAGTTGGGGGGCTTACGCCCCTCACGACTATCGACTATCCTGAGCACTTATCTTGTGTCATTTACTGTCAGGGATGTGCTTGGCGATGCCTATACTGTCATAACCCTGAGTTAATTCCGGTAAAAGCTGAGCAGGGTTTCGATAATAAAGAATTAGAGTTTTTTTTAAAAAGGCGTAAGGGCTTGCTTGATGCGGTCGTGTTCAGCGGCGGAGAGCCCTTGCTTCAAAAAGGCTTACTTCCTGCAATGCAAACAGTAAAATCTATGGGTTTCAAGGTGGGATTACATACCGGTGGCTCGTCAATATCCCGTTTTAAGCAGGTTTTAGAGATCGTCGACTGGGTTGGTTTTGATGTAAAAGACTTACCGGAACATGCAGATCGGATAATTCAAGTTAACAATGCTGGGAATACCAATTGGCAAAGCTTAAGACTACTATTAGCCAGTGGAGTTGATTATCAGTGTCGAACTACCGTTCACTGGGATCTGATCTCTCCCGAGCGTGTTCTAGTTTTGGCTAAGCAGCTTGTATCGGAAGGGGTTAATAACTATAACCTACAAATTGCCCGAACTCGAAATACCCTGGATAAGTCATTAATTGACGACTCCTGCTCATATTCCATGATCAGTAAAGATATTCGGTTAGCCCTAAGCGCTGAACTGGAACAAATGTTCGATCAATTCGAATGGGTGGAATAAATTTTAAGCGATAGATAGGCAATGCTCTAAGTTGATTTCGCTCAGCCGCTGACGGTTATGTATCGTCACGACTCCATTCCCAAAAGAAAACACCTCATTAATTTCGAACTTTTTAAGTATTCTCGATAATGTTTCAGGACGTATAGATAGTTTTTCGGCGATACTTTTTTTAGTTATTGCAATAGAAAAACTATCACCATTACAGGTTTCGGCAGGCATCAGATTATAAATATATCGTGCTACACGTTGAGATGCATCAAGGATTGTCAGCATTTCAATTTCATTGATATGCCCTCTCATTTTAAGACATATATTTCCGAGCATTCGAAGACAAAGATCACTGTCACTTTGAAGAATGTTGTAAAATGCCTGACTTGGTATCGATAATACCCTGGATTCTTCCGTGGTTGATGCGTTTATGGGGTAATACTTTTTTTGAAGAAACATCAGCGCTTCTGCAAAGGTGTCATGGCTGTTAACAAACTTTACGATTTTTTCATTTCCATCACTGGATATGAGGTGTAATTTCACCTGTCCTTTTAAGACAAAAAAGAAATATTTGGCGGGTTGGCCCTGACTGATAATTGGTCTGCTTTTTTTGTAGTAGTTAACTTTACTTACCCGTAGCAGCTCGCTAAGTTGTGTATCGTTCAGGATCCCGAATAAAGGATTCTTCCGTAGCGTTGGTTCAAGATTATTTAATTGTTTAACTTCCATTATTCACCCACCAATTTTATAGATTACCGACTAAAATTTGGCAACAAACATGAGCCAGGCTTTACGTGTGTCAACTGAGAATCCATCAGATTCATAATCTGCTAATTTTGCCACCATGGAAACATGGTCAGTTAAAGGCATTTTGTAGCTTAGTCCTAACTCTTTACCGTAGTCGGCTGAGGAGTCTTCCGCTTCAAAATTGTGATATTGAAAAATTAAGGATGATGTCCCTATAGATGTGTTAAAGCTGATGAATGTATCTTCTAGGCCGCCAACTGGGGTTGTCAGAAACTGATCTGCCCAGCCCTGGAATTTATGTTTTGTTGCAAGGGGAGTTTGAAAAGCATTTCCCGCGCTGCTCCCGTCTCCAGTTAATACTTCTTTTCCCAGTGACACGCTGCCATTTGCGAAAGCATAGCCGAGTTCCCCAAGGAGGTAATTACTATCTCTGTATACTGGGTTATCTGCATAATCATCCTGTTTAGCATACTCCGCTTTGATGAAGAATGGTGTATTCTGGATATCGCTGAAGCTGACTCGAGCACCAATTGTCCGAGAAGAATCTGTCGGAGCAGTTTTAAAATCTAAAAGATAGCCGTATAAGCTTAGCTTTACATCAGTAGCTAGTGCCCAGTCATAATTTATGAAGTGACTTTCTGTATCAAGGTTTGAATCTAAAATAGTATTGATATTATTGATATAGGCATAAGTGATAGTGGCATCAGTTATAGACTTGTTTGTAAAGAGAATGCCGTCATATGTTTGCTCATTCTGCCTCCAGCCAACTCCACCCACGAAACGTTGATTACCCAGGTTAATTCTTTGTCTACCGATTGTCATTGCTGTATCAGTAAAGCCATTGAAGAGGAGGGCGGCTTGGTTGATTTCTGTAGCCTCCGGATCAGCAACGACGGAATGATCCGTTTGCCCATTAAGCAGACTGTTGTAGTCATTCCGGTTACTGACCATACTGACATTGTCTACTTCAAAGCGAAAACTAAAATCATTATAGCTTAATGTTTCTAAGCTTATCCTTGTAAGTAAAGTAGATGCTGTTGCATCCTGTAGCACATTTTCCTGGTCAACACTTTCAGCTCTATAACGGAAAGTCCACTTAACATCTGATTCTTTAAAAGCCTCATCAATACCACCAGCCTGAACCTTCTGTTCATCAGAAGCGTGTGTATTGGACGCTAGAGTTGCAAGGGTAAGTGCTACTGCTGTCACTAACTGCTTTTTTGTCATGTCATACTCCAAAGTGATCTTTATTTCTAGCTATCACTTTAATCGCTTTAGAGTAAATTCTATTGATTTATATCAATTAAGATGTATTTCCTATCCATCTTAAAGCATCGTAAGGGTGACTATAACTTCCTGAGTGCTAGGGTAATGGAATAAACTCTTCTTCATCCCCTGGAACTAATGGGAATCGGCCATTTTTCCAGTCTTGCTTAGCTTGAGCTATACGGCTTTTAGATGAGGAGACAAAGTTCCACTCGATGTACCTCTGACCGAGATTATCCCCGCCAATGAAAACAATACGACTATGTTTCAAAGCTTGTATGGAAGAGGGTACGGATGTATTCAAAATTGCCATTGAATACTCAGGAACAGATGCACCATCAATTTCTATTTCTCCTTTGGCTACATACACAGCACACTCTTGTGCTTGGGGAGAATCCAATACTTGGTCAGGTTGTAAGGTCGCTTCCACATAAAGTGTTTCGGAGAAAGTTTTGACTTTTGAGGTTAGTCCGTAGGCAGTTCCTATTAAAACCCTCACCGGGATATCACTGATCAATGCTGTGGGAAGTTTATCCTTACTGTAATGGTGAAACTCAGGCATGGCTTCTTCATCAGCTTCAGGTAATGCCATCCACAGCTGAAGTCCATTTAGAACATGGTCCTTATTTGTTACTTCCGGACGCTCTCTTTCTGAGTGTACAATTCCTTTCCCAGCAATCATTAAATTGACATCGCCTGGCGTTATCGTTTGATAGCTTCCCAGTGAGTCACGATGAAGAATTTCACCCTCAAATACATAAGTTACCGTAGCGATACCAATATGCGGATGAGGCCGAACATTAACACCATTGCCAGCGTTAAACTGGGCTGGGCCCATATGATCAAAAAACACCCAGGGGCCTACTGATTTTCTACCAGTGGTGGGAAATAAACGACGCACAGAAAATCCACCAAGGTCTTTTTCACGAGGGGTTATCAATTCCTCAACAGCAGAACAGGGTTTATTTTGACATTCAGCATAGAGCTCACTTTTTAGCAAATTACTCATTCCTTTACTCCAGTCGCACAATACCTAATAAAACTAGCAACATTTCTTACTTCAAACCAATATCCAATGTTAATAGCTATTATGACTATTAGAGATAGTGTCTATAAATATTAATACTTCTTCTATAGCACAGATAACTTTATAAGACATTCAGATAAAGCCCAATATTTATACTGTACAGTTTTTGGCTAGCCAAAATTTCAACGATTCAGCTAAGTGTATTGGACTATGAAGGCTATGTGGTTTTGCCCACAAACTTATTCACAGATTTTGGGGACAATTAATGTTGGCTTTTTATTCAATGCGAATAAATTTTGATCGTCGTGTATTTTACAGACTCTTCATTAGCAGTGACATTTGATTAACTTTTATACTTTTCAATTGTTCAGGTAAGTCCATAGTTACATGATGTCCAGAACCTGGTGTGCATTGGATTTTTTGGCCAAGCTTATTCTCTAGGTTATTCAGCGTGAAGCGATGATTACCATCAGGTGTCATTAGCTCCAGCTGGTCGCCTCGTTCAAATTTATTCTTTACGTCGATTATTAATTTGTTACCCACGACATCATTTATCTCTCCCACAAATAACTGCTTATCGCGAATTGAGCTTCCTGTTTCATAGTTTTGACATTCGTCATGGACGTGTCGTCTGTAGAAGCCCTCGGTATATCCTCTGTGAGCTAATTTTTCTAAATCATCCATCATACTCATATCGAACTCTTTACCTGCGCAGGCATCATCAATAGCTTTTCGGTACACTTGAGCTGTTCGTGCGACGTAGTAATGGGACTTGGTCCTTCCTTCGATTTTCAGAGAGTTCACTCCCATCTGACAAAATCGTTTTACATGCTGTACCGCACGTAAATCTTTCGAATTCATAATATAAGTACCATGCTCGTCCTCAAAAACCGGCATATATTCTCCGGGACGATGCTTCTCCTGCAATAAATATACATCGTCTTTACTTACTGACTTAGGTGAGAAAGTCTGAATAGTTTGCTGAGTGTTGACCGCTACAATATCACCGCTGTCGTTTTGTTTGGCTTCATGTAAATCATACTTCCACCGGCACGCATTGGTACAGGTTCCCTGATTAGGGTCACGGTGATTAAAGTAGCCCGATAGAAGACAGCGACCAGAGTAGGCCATGCAAAGAGCGCCGTGGACAAATACCTCCAGCTCCATGTCAGTGCAGTTGTTTTTAATATCTTCAATTTCATCCAACGACAACTCTCTCGATAGAATGACACGCCTGATCCCTTGCTTGTACCAAAACTTCACTGTTGCATAATTGGTAGCGTTAGCCTGAACAGATAGGTGTATTTCCTGATTAGGAAAATGCTCTCTAACCATCATGATTAGTCCCGGATCTGACATGATCAGAGCATCAGGATTCATTGCTATTACCGGCTCAATATCCTTAATAAAAGTTTTCACTTTAGAATTATGAGGCGCTATGTTGCATGCGACATAAAACTTTTTATTTTTCTGATGCGCTTCTTCAATACCCAGAGCAAGATTGTCTAATCCAAAATCATTATTTCTGACCCGTAGACTATATCGGGGTTGGCCTGCATAAACGGCATCCGCGCCATAAGCGAATGCGTAGCGCATATTACGTAATGTCCCGGCAGGAGAGAGTAGTTCAGGTTTATTCATGTCTTAACAGTCGTGATTATTTTTTTCTTTAGAGTTTTTTTTTGGCGGAAAAGTAGGTTTAAAATCTCCCAACTCAATAGCTTCATGTATTTTGTTAATAATAGAGCTATCCATGGCAGCATAGATATCTTCAAACTGTTTAATGACAAAATACACTGTCTGATAAATATCGATACGGTAGGGGGTTCTTAAAGCTGTCATCAGGTCAAATGGCTTTCGTTCTGGTTTGTCACTTTCTAAACTATAAATTGTTTCACCGATGGATGATAAAATTCCAGCACCATAGATCCGTAGACCCTGTGATTGCTGAATCAGTCCAAACTCGACTGTAAACCAGAATATTCGAGCCAGATATAACCTTTCTTGTTTAGAGGCATTTAGTCCAAGCTTACCGTAATTATGAACAAATTCCGCAAAAACAGGGTCGGTCAATAACGGGCAATGACCGTATATTTCATGGAAAATATCAGGCTCTTGCAAATAATCTATCTCTTCTTTTTTACGAATGAAGGTAGCAGCAGGAAATTTCTTGTTTGCCAATAGCTCAAAAAATTCCCCAAAAGGAATCAGTGCTGGCACGGCTGCAACTTCCCAGCCAGTTGCTTTGCGTAACTCCCTGTTGACATCTGGTAGCTGCGGTACGTACTTTTCTGACAAACCGAGTATTTCAAGCCCGCGTATATACTCTTTACAGGCACGATCTTCTATCGCGGGCATCTGCCTTTTGTAAAGAAACTCCCAGGTTTTGTCTTCCTCAAATGTATAATCTATGAAGCCTTTGCTATCGGTTTGTTTTGCAATATATTCCGTCATTACCTACCTCTATGACTGGTTAAACTCTTCGCTGTGTAGCCACTCCGCCTGTTTTGGTGCCTTCTTAGTTTTAGTCCATTCATTGAGCATATCCCACTTAACATCATTAAGCCTTTTGAACATATCATCAGTTGCAGTCACAGTAGTGAGTTCGAGACGGTGCCCATTTGGATCGAAGAAGTATATTGATTTAATAATTTCATGATTAGTGGGACCAATGACCTCAATACCATGCGACTCAATTCTTTCCTTTGCTTTGAGCAGAGCATCCTCATCTTTAACTCTAAAAGCAATGTGCTGAACCCAGTCAGGTGTATTTGGATCTTTTCCCATATCAGGCGAGTTAGGCAACTCGAAGAATGCTAAAATATTACCATTGCCAGCATCCATAAATAGGTGCATGTAAGGGTCTGGCTCCTTGGTGGAAGGAACCTTATCCTCTGCAATAGCTAGCATAAAATCCATATTCAGAACTTCTGTATAAAAGTCGACGGTTTCTTTGGCGTCAACACAGCGATACGCTACATGGTGAATTTGTTCAATTTTCATGATTTACCCCTAAAGTACTCCGCGCTTTTGCTGATCTCGCTCGATAGACTCGAAAAGTGCTTGGAAGTTACCTTCACCAAATCCTTGATTATTTGCCCTTTGAATAATTTCTATGAATATAGGACCGAACAAGTTCTTTGTGAAAATCTGTAATAGATATGAGTTCTCATCACCGTCGACTAGTACTTGATGATCTTGAATTCGCTGGTGGTCCTCTGTCACATTAGGAACACGGTCAAATACAGTTTTGTAGTAGTCTTCATGAATATCTAGTGTATCAATGACACTTCTATCCAGTTTATCGAGAGAGCTCAAAATATCGTTGGTTTCAAAGGCAATATGTTGAACACCTGGTCCATTATACTCACGTAGGTACTCATCTATCTGGTTTTTATCATCGCCTTTACCTTCGTTAATCGGAATGCAGAAACTGCCATCCGGAGAGCGCAATGCATAGGAAATCAGGGCAGTCTGCTGGCCTTTGATATCAAAGTAACGTACTTCACTGAACCCAAACACATTTTTATAAAAGTCTGCCCATTTCTGCATTGTTCCTTTGTATACATTATTTGTTAGATGGTCGATTCTAGTGAATCCCATATCCGTAGTGATTTCAGGCGATGGCAGGGGCTCAAAATCATTCTCATAGATAGAGCCTTTCTCACCGAATTCATCGATGAAATAGATAAGGCTATCACCAATGCCATAAATTGCAGGATAGTCTAGATCTGTGTCTTCAGATGCAGCTGGTTTTGCTCCGCGATCAATGGCTACCTGCATGGCTTTTTCTGCATCATCCACACGCCAGCCCATCGAGCAAATTGCAGGACCATGACGATCGGCAAAGGCCTTTGAAAGTCCTTTCTTCTCCGTATTCAATAGGAAGTGGATATCGTTTTGGTTGTAATAATAAATATCTTTATTTTTGTATTTTTTCAGCTTAGAAAAACCAAATGCTTTGAAAACTTTATCCATAAAGTCACTTTCTGGGCTAGCAAATTCAGTAAATTCAATTCCACGTAAACCTAAATAATTATTACCGCTCATCAAAATACACCTGTTCAACTTAAGTGGCTTGGCTAAGGGAGTTGCTCATTAATAAGCCAATATCTAATTTCAGCTAAATAATGTAAGGGATCTAGTTGTTAAGGTTTTGACCTAGGTCAATGATTTGTCGGTTAGCAAAGTGGTCTGGCAAGTTACATGGTGACCATGAATATGCTAAATAATTGCTTTTTATTGATCTAAATCTATATTGCAACCGAAAGCGCACTTATAATTCCGCCACTTTTTTAAATTCAAGTTACATACAACGTGAAAATTATAGCTTTGTTGATTACACTGGCCTGCCTGCTTTTTCCTCAACTTTCACTTGCATCCGACGTTGCTGCAGACAGTCCTCTAAATTTCACTACTCATTGGGTGGGCTTTTTAGCCATAGCCATTTTTGTCATCGCATACTCTCTTGTCATTTTTGAAGAAAAAATACACCTGAGAAAATCCAAGCCGATACTCATTGCTGCTGGCTTAATTTGGCTGGTTATTGGTATTACCTATAAGCACTATGGATTGTCTGGTTTGGCGGAAGAGGCCATCCGGCATAATTTTTTAGAATATGCTGAGCTATTTTTCTTCTTATTAGTAGCTATGACCTACATTAATGCAATGATTGAGCGTGATGTGTTCGATTGTTTAAGGGACTGGTTGGTAAATAAGGGGTTCAGTTACAGACAGCTATTCTGGATGACAGGTATTCTCGCTTTCTTTATTTCACCAATTGCAGATAACCTGACAACAGCGCTTATCATGTGTTCTGTGGTGCTGTCGGTAGGCAAGGGTAACGGAAAGTTTGTGGGTATCAGTTGTATTAATATCGTCGTTGCATCTAACGCTGGAGGTGCTTTTAGTCCCTTTGGTGATATTACCACTCTGATGGTCTGGCAAAAAGAAATGGTGGAGTTTACCGAGTTTTTCAGCTTATTCATCCCCTCAGTGGTCAACTTCCTGATTCCAGCACTGGTTATGCAGTTAGCTATCGAAAAAGGGAAACCAAAGCCAACGGATGAGTCACATGTTGCTAAAATTAAACAAGGTGGTCTGGTGATAGTTGGTCTGTTTTTAGTCACTATAGCCACAGCAATATCTTTTCATAATTTCCTGCATCTGCCACCCGCTATAGGAATGATGCTAGGTTTAGGTTTTCTTAAATTTTATGGTTTCCTATTACGAAAAGGTCAGCAGAAACAAACCGAAGAAAATCCAACCAGTGTGTCAGTAAAAAAGCCTTACGATATATTTGACCGTATTGCACAGGCCGAATGGGATACCTTATTTTTCTTTTATGGGGTGATCCTGGCTGTAGGCGGGCTCGGGTTTCTTGGTTATTTGGGGCTGGCATCGAATTACATGTATGGTGAACTCGGTGCTACTTCAGCAAATGTTTTAGTAGGTGTTTTATCATCAATTGTCGATAACATTCCGGTCATGTTTGCAGTCCTAACAATGCAACCAGAAATGCCGCATGTGCAATGGTTGCTAGTAACATTGACCGCAGGAGTGGGAGGAAGTCTTCTGTCAGTTGGATCGGCTGCGGGAATTGCGTTGATGGGGCAAGCCAGAGGTCACTACACCTTTATGACTCACCTTAAGTGGACACCGGTTATCGCTCTAGGCTATGCCGCAAGTATCTGGCTTCATATGATAATTAACAGTTAACAGTTAACAGTGCTGCTACCAATAAAGCCGACATCTATTTGAGTCTTTGAGTCGTCATAATTGAACATAAGAAAGTTTCTATTGCATTCAACAGAAGAAGCATCTTAGTATAATTTTAAGCGCTTTCTGAGGAGCAGTTTATGGTTTCACGTCGTACATTCATTAAAGGGTCACTGTTGTCGGCTTCGGCTTTAGCCTTGCCAGGCTTTGTAAAGTGGGAAACGAAGTCACCACTTCCTTATAATGTGCAGGAGATTTACCCAGCTTTGCACCAAGGGAAGATATACGTTGCTGGTGGGCTGTCTTTGCAGGGTGACAACCTTAAAGTTCTTGAGCAGGTAGTTGAGTATAATCCTGAGTCAGACAAATGGAACCAGTCCACTACGCTTCCAGAGCCAAGACATCACCCTTACTTAATTTCACATCAGAATAAGCTGTATGCCTTCAGTGGCTTTACTGAGTCAAAAAGGGGAAGTTGGTTTGGTAGCCGAGATATATTACTCCTAGATGAAAAAACCAAGCGCTGGAAAAAGCACGCGAACCATATGCAGCACCCGCTGTGTGAAACAGTAGCAGCTTCAATTAATGGCTGTATCCACCTAGCCAGTGGGCGAAAACCAAAAGGGGAGAGCAACGGAAAGTGGGGAGACCATACCGATACCGATGCGCACCTGATATTTGATCCTGCAACAATGACATGGAACAGTGCTCAGCCGATACCAACAGCTAGAAATAGTGCGGCTGGAGCTTGTATTGATGGTATGTGGCATGTCATTGGTGGGCGTACTGTCAATGGTGGGAACCTCGATACACATGAGGTCTATGATTATAAAACTGATCAATGGTCTGCTTTAGCACCTTTACCACAAGCCCAGGGTGGGCTTGCTGCGGCAACTCTTAATGAGCATATTTATGTTTTTGGCGGTGAGTATTTTACCAGCGGTGGTGGGGTTTATAAGAAAGTGTGGCAGTATTCGCGCAAGGATGATAAATGGCAGCAGGTGGGTGAAATGCCTGTTCCCCGTCATGGTTTAGGTGCGGTAACTCTAGAGGGAAGTATATATGTTGTGGCGGGAGCAACTCAGGCTGGTGGAAATGGTACAAGCGATCGTTTATCCGTGTTTAAGCTGTAACTTTATCGTTAAAGCATATAGGATGCTTTTCTGAACATAATACTAGCTGTTTGAAAAATACTTTTGCATGGAATTTCTCGTTGACTTCGGCTATCTGGGATTATTTGTTGCTGCATTTCTTGCAGCCACAATTTTGCCTTTAAGTTCTGAGCTGGTTTTAACAGCATTGCTTTTGAATGATCTGTCGCCAGAGATGCTGGTGTTAGTCGCAACTGTTGGTAATGTGCTGGGCTCTTTGACTAACTATGGGTTAGGTTACTGGGCTAGCAAGGGCATTATCCAGAAATGGCTCAAAATGTCTGAAAAGGAATTTGTTAAAGCCGAGGAGCGTTTTGAGAAGTATGGATTAATGTCACTTCTGTTCGCCTGGGTGCCGATTATTGGCGATCCATTGACTGTCATCGCTGGGATATTACGCGTAAATCTAATCTGGTTTATTGTCCTTGTTTCGTTGGGTAAGTTTCTTCGTTATTATATTTTAGCCAGTATGATAATAAGCGGATAACTCAATTTGCTTGATCAGTAAGGTATTGATATTTAACTGTAAAGGACTGTAAAAAATGACAATGTTATTGCCTCTTGGATCTTACTACAATAGAATATAAACCATATCAATAAGTTAATAGCTATATGAGTACAAAAGTCATCCGCATAATTTTGCTGTTTACGCTACTTCAGGTGGCGGGTCAGCTTATGGCTTTTGATAATATTTCTTGTGATATGGTCGCACCCTCAGAGGCAGTAACCGATATGGATCATGCCAGCCATGCTGATATGGACCATGACATGGATAAGATGAGCATGACCTGCTGTGATATGTCGTCAGGATGCACCATGGCAACTTGCCTTGCTATCATACCGGCTGCTTTCAGCTCTTCTAAACAAGATTCTGGAAGCTCCGAACCACAATGGGCTTTAAAGCCTTTATTATTCTCATTCCAGCCGGACTCTCTCTATAAACCTCCCATCTTGAGTTAACACAGGATAGATCTATCTACCGTCGATAGATATTCAGCGATTACCGCTATTTAAGATTGCGTAGGCATACGCTTAATTATACGAAACTCAAGAGATTCCATTATGCGTCTAAAAAGTATTTCAGTCCTTTTGTTAGGATTATTCCTTGCTTGGGATGATAGTCAGGCTACTGAGCTTAAAAGTCAGGGCTATGGTTATAGCCTCGAATCCACTTTAATCATGGCCATAGAAAACGACCCATGGCTGAAGAAAAGTCAATTTCAGGAAAAGTCTTTGCGATCAGCAGGAGTAGCAGAGTCAAGCTTGCCCGATCCGAAGGCTTCAATCAGCTTGGCGAATTTACCCGTCGATGATTTCAGCTTTAATAGTCAGGCAATGACACAGTTCAAGCTAGGACTCAGCCAAACATTTGCCAGAGGGGATTCGCTTAGTATAAAGAGTGATATTAAAGAGTTACAGGCCGACGCCCAGCCCCATTTGAGAATGAACCGTAAAACTCAGCTTATGATGGAAGTAGGGTCGCTTTGGCTTGATGCATATAAAGCTCAGAGAAGCATTGAGCTAATCAGTAATAAGAGACATCTTTTTCAAGAGCTTAAAGAGGCTGCAGAAATAAACTATCGTTCTGTAATTCAAAGCAGTAGCCAGCAGGAGCTTATTCGTGCTGACCTGGAGCTTGTAAAGCTTGATGATCAGATTACTGTTTATGAAGATAAGTTGCACAATACAATTCGTAGAATGAGTGAGTATGTTCCTTTACCACAAAATTACTTCTCAAGTTATGAGACCAATAAAACACCCAATTATTTTAGCTCAGCTCTGCCGGAAATAAAGCTAATACATGAAGAGCATATTCAGCAGCACCCACTGGTACTGGCGATAGATAAGAACATTCAGTCATCGAGTAAGACAATAGACTTGAAGAAAGAAGGTTATAAGCCGCAATTCACTGTTAATGGGGGTTATGGATTAAGACAGGATGGCCTTAATGGAGAAGATAGACCTGATTTCTTTAGTGTTGGAGTGAGCTTTGATGTGCCACTGTTTACAGATAACAGACAGGATAAAGAAGTAGAAGCTGCAACATATTCCAAAGAGTCACAAAAGGAAGAAAGGGCTCTTGTTATAAAAAAACTATCTTCTGGACATAGTGCCCAGCTGTCGCGCCTTAACAAGCTAAAGAAGCGACTGCGCTTGTATGAGAAAGAAATATTCCCTCAAGTTATGCTTCAAAGTGAAGCCTCTATGACAGCATATAGTAACAATGAAGCTGATTTCTCCGAATTAGTCAGAGCTAGAATCGATGAAGTCAATACTCAGCTAACGGTATTAGATATTGCCGTCGAAATTGAGAAAGCTAAGCTTCGAGCTAACTACTATCAGGCTCAAACATCTAACGAGTTATTAGCCCACATAAAGCCTCATTCAAACCAGCCGATGCTTAAAAAGATTTATGGAGATGACAATGAGTAATAAGACCATTATTTACAGCTTAATCGGTGCAACGGTTGGTGTCGTTTCAACTGTTGCTGTTATGACCCTTTTTAAAGCCGATAATGCAACTAAAAGTGATAACAGCTCATCGAAAAAAGAACCTTTGTATTGGGTTGCACCCATGGATGCGAATTACAAACGTGATAAACCAGGTAAGTCACCCATGGGAATGGATCTGGTACCTGTTTACGAAGAAAGTGATGATGAGGATAGCCCCGGAACAGTTAAAATTCATCCAAATATAGTTAATAACCTAAGCGTAAAAACAGGGGATGTTTCGAAAGGACCACTAAAGAGCAGAATTCGTACCGTAGGTTATATCGATTATGATGAAACCACTTTAGCTCATATCCACTCACGTGCCGACGGCTGGATTGAACGTTTGTATGTCAGTCATAATGGCCAGTTCATTAAAGCAGGTCAGCCGCTCTATACACTGTATTCTCCAGCATTAGTTAGTGCACAGGAAGAGTATTTGCTGGCGAAAAAGCGTAATAATCAGAGCCTATTAAAAGCAGCACAGCAGCGCCTTGAGTCATTGGAGTTTAGTTCAGTTGAATTGAAGAAGTTGAATAATACTCGACAACCAATTCAAAACGTTACTTTCTATGCAAAATCTGATGGCCTGATTGATAACCTTAATGTCAGAGAAGGATTTTATATTAAGCCTGGTACGCGGTTAATGACGATTGGTAACCTGGATACGGTCTGGGTTGACGTTGAGTTATTCGAACGTCAGTTACCTTTTGTAGAACTTGGTCAAAAAGCTGTCATGACTCTAGATTATCTTCCAAATGAAGAGTGGGTTGGTAAGGTGGATTACATTTATCCGATGGTTAATCCTACTAATCGTGCTGCAAAAGTCAGACTTGAGTTTGAAAACGTCGATCATTTTTTAAAGCCGAATATGTTTACGGAAGTGGTTATTAACAGTCAAACAAAGGAACCAGTTCTCCAAATACCACAACAGGCTTTGATAAGGACTGAAAGCAGTAATCGAGTAGTCGTTGCCCTGGAAGACGGAAAGTTCAAGTCCGTAAATGTCAAAACCGGCCTTGTAACGAATAACCGTGTGGAGATCGTAGAAGGCCTGAAAGAAGGTGACAAGGTTGTAACCAGCGGACAGTTCCTGATTGATTCTGAATCAAGCATTGACTCTGATTTTGAGAGATTTTCGAGTTCTAAGTCAACAAGCGAAGACATCCCGATGGCTACCGTTGATGGTGTTATTAACTCACTCAACTTAGACGCAGGTACCGTTAATATTTCCAGAGAGGCGATTCCAAAATGGAACCGTGGACCTGCAACAATGGATTTTAAAATAGATGATTCCATTGATGTTTCGCGTTTGAAAGTTGGTGCCACCATTAACTTCATGTTTGAAATCAGAGACGAAGGTTTCTTCATTACGATGATCCATGATAAAGGCAATGGGGAGCATCAGCATGATTAATCAAACCATTAAGTGGTCGATCAATAATCGCTTTCTGGTATTGATGGCGACAGCGATTATTGCAGTCGCCGGTTTTTATTCATTTAAAAAGACGCCAGTAGATGCGATTCCTGACTTATCAGATGTTCAGGTGATTGTAAAAACCAGTTATCCGGGACAGGCTCCGCAAGTCGTCCAGGATCAGGTAACGTATCCGCTGACTACAGCGATGTTATCAGTACCGGGAGCCAAGACGGTAAGAGGATTTTCGTTCTTTGGTGACTCCTATGTTTACGTGATTTTTGATGATAAGACCGATCTGTACTGGGCTCGAAGTCGAGTTCTAGAATATTTGAGTCAAGTAGCACCCACACTTCCAGAAACGGCAAAGCCCCAGCTAGGGCCTGATGCCACCGGTGTTGGTTGGGTCTACCTATACGCATTGGTAGATAGAACTGGTCAGCATGATTTAAGCGAGCTTCGCAGCATCCAGGACTGGTTTTTAAAGTACGAACTGCAAACCGTACCCGGTGTCTCCGAGGTTGCACCTATAGGTGGAATGGTAAAACAATATCAGGTCAAAGTTGATCCTGAAAAATTACGAGCGCTTAATTTACCGCTTAATCTTATTCAGGTAGCGATAAAAGAAGGAAACCAGGAAGTTGGAGCTTCAGTTGTCGAGCTATCAGAAGCTGAGTACATGGTTCGGACCAGTGGTTATATTAAGAGTACAGATGATTTAAAAAATCTACCACTTGGCGTTAACCAGCAGGGAACACCACTACTTCTTGGTGATGTTGCTGAGATTTCTACTGGCCCTCAAATGAGACGAGGTATAGCAGAGTTAAACGGGCAGGGCGAGGCGGTCGGCGGCATCGTCGTCATGCGCTATGGAGAAAATGCACAGGCAACAATTGATGGTGTAAAAGCTAGATTAGACAAGCTTAAAAAAGGATTACCTGACGGAGTGGAAGTTGTTACTGTCTATGACCGCTCTGGCTTGATTAAAGATGCCGTGGATAACCTATGGAATAAACTTCTGGAAGAATTTGCAGTGGTAGCTCTTGTCTGCATTCTTTTCTTATTCCATATACGCTCTTCACTGGTTGCGATTATAAGCTTACCTATTGGTATTTTGGCTGCGTTCATCATCATGAAACTACAGGGATTGAATGCAAACATTATGTCATTGGGCGGCATTGCTATTGCCATCGGAGCAATGATCGACGGCGCCATTGTTATGATCGAAAATATGCATAAGCATATGGAACGAACGCCACTAACTTCGAAAAACCGCTGGGATATTGTTTACCGATCGGCTAAAGAAGTTGGGCCTGCTTTATTTTTCAGCCTGTTGATTATTACAGTGAGCTTTTTACCGGTTTTCACACTGGAGGCACAGGAAGGGCGTATGTTCTCACCGCTGGCCTTCACCAAAACTTATGCCATGGCCGCATCAGCAGCATTAGCCATTACGCTGGTTCCGGTGTTAATGGGCTACTTTGTTCGCGGCAAGGTGAGAGCCGAGCACAAAAACCCGGTCAATAAGGTTCTGACCTATATTTACCGCCCGGCTCTAAGGGTAACATTAAAATATCCTAAGTCTGTGTTAGCAGGAGCCTTTGTTATTCTGTTAGTCGGTCTATGGCCTGTTAATAAGATTGGAACCGAGTTTATTCCACCTTTGGATGAAGGCGATTTGATGTATATGCCTACAACTTATCCAGGTTTATCAATCGGTGAAGCTCGTGAAATATTACAAAAAACCGATCGATTGATTAAAACCATTCCCGAAGTAAAAACTGTATTTGGTAAAATCGGAAGGGCTGAAACAGCTACAGATCCAGCACCCCTGACGATGATTGAAACGTTCATTCAGTTCAAGCCGAAATCAGAATGGCGGGAGGGAGTGACAACAGACTCAATCAAAGCAGAACTTAATGAATTAGTTCAGTTTCCAGGATTGACCAATGCCTGGGTAATGCCGATTAAAACGCGTATTGATATGTTGGCGACGGGAATAAAAACCCCGGTAGGTATCAAGGTCTCAGGGCCTGAACTATCAACCATTGAGTCAATTGGTAAAGAACTGGAAACGATCCTGAAAGATGTTGAAGGCACTGCTTCTGTCTATTCAGAGCGTGTTGCTGGTGGTCGCTATATTGATATCGATATTGATCGAGTGAGTGCGGCAAGATTCGGCTTGAGTATCAAGCAGATCCAGAGCGTTATCGCAACGGCTATTGGCGGCATGAATATCTCATACTCCGTCGAGGGGCAGGAGCGATACCCGATTAATTTACGCTACCCCCAAGAGTACCGTAACTCACCAGAACAACTGGCAGAACTGCCGATTGTCACTCCCGGTAAACAGTTGGTCGCTTTAGGAGATGTCGCCGACATTACTATCAAAGATGGTCCTCCGGGTATCAAGAGCGAGAACGCTCGCTTAAATGGCTGGACGCTGGTTGATATCGAGGGCGTTGATCTTGGTTCTTACGTTAACGAAGCACAGCGACTTGTGTCTGAAAAGCTGGAGCTTCCACCAGGGTATGCCATTAACTGGTCAGGTCAATACGAATATATGCTTCGAGCAAAAGCCAAGCTAACCTACGTTATTCCGCTAACTCTGGGCATCATAATTTTACTGCTGTTCCTAAACTTCAAAAGCTTTGCCGAAGTGGCCATTATCATGGGCACATTGCCATTAGCAATGGTCGGAAGTATTTGGCTTATGTATCTGGAAAGCTTTAATTTCTCGGTTGCCGTTGGAGTGGGCTTTATTGCCTTAGCTGGCGTGGCCGTTGAGATTGGTGTAATCATGCTGGTTTATCTGAACCATGCCTATCAAGACTTACTGGATAAGTATGGCGACGGACAGGGAAAGCCCACGCTTGAAGAGTTAAAAGATGTGGTTAATCAGGGAGCAGGGCAGCGCGTTCGTCCTGTAATGATGACAGCTGCCGCGATTATCGTTGGTCTTCTACCAATCTTATATGGTTCTGGAACGGGTTCTGAAGTTATGAGCCGCATCGCTGCACCAATGGTGGGTGGAATGGTTAGCGCCGTTCTTCTGACATTATTAGTTATTCCAGCCGTATTTTATATCTGGAAAAAGAAATCGTTAAATTTATAGGTTTTATTATGAAAAAATTATTAGTTGCTTATTTTGTTATGGTGCTGGCTATATTAGCCAGCACTGCTAACGCGCATGTTAAAGTCGTTTCAACTGCTCCAGCCGATGGCGAGCAGGTTGTAACCTCTCCAACTAATTTTGAGATAAATTACTCCAAAGAGGTCAGACTCATTAAATTCAAATTAGTCTCAGAAGGAAAAGAAATACCTTTGGATTTTAAGACTAATTTTACACCAGCGACTAGCTTTGATATTCCTTTAACAAAGCTTCCGGAAGGAGAATACAAGGCTAAATGGACTATCATGGGGAGTGACTCACACAAAATGAATAAGGATGTCACATTTAAAGTAATAACAAAGAACTGAGTATGAACACAGATCTTTGGAGCTTATTATCGGCAATTTTTAAATTTGGTACTTATATCGGTGTTGCAACCATTCTTGGAGTTGTAGCGCTGATATTAATTAAAAGTAATGCCCTGAAAGAGAGCTATAAAAGTATAATGATTAAGGTAGTCCTCGGCATTATTGGCACTGTTGGCTACTTTTTCACACAGGTAGGGGGCTTTGCGCAGTCTGGATTTGGTGGCATGTTTGATGCTGATATTATCCAGCTACTGTACTCGACCGGTAATGGCGATTTGCTGCTATTTCGAACGCTGGGATTAGCCTATTTTCTGTTTGTGCTGATGCTATTTCATAAAAAGATATTTCAGCTAAAAAGCTCCTTGCTTGCTGTAGTCCTTCTACCCTCTGTACTTTGTGTGCTTTGGTCATTTACAGCGGTTGGGCATATTGCAGACCTGGAATGGTACTGGCAGTTCCTATTGTTGTCACACGTGCTGGTAGCTTTAGCCTGGGCCGGATCGTTAGCGCCGCTATCGAGGTCGGTTGAAACTTATAATAAAAAGAATAGCTCCCAAATGTTGAGTCATTACTCAAAGCTGGGAATCGTCATCGTCATCATACTTTTCATAGCTGGGCTTGGTTTATCACTGAAGCTAATGATTCTAGGCGACAATCCCGTCGCGACTGAATACATTGTTACTTTTAGCCTAAAGATTGCGCTCGTTCTTGTCATGCTGGGGCTAGCGGCATATCACAAGTTCGTTCTTTCCGAAAAGCTACTGACGGACTCAGTAAAAACAACAGACATTTCTAAATCAATTAAGAAAGAAAATATCATCGGTTATGGCGTTTTGCTGGTAACCGCTTTGCTAACTACCATTGTTGGTATTAATCACTAGGAGTTTTTATGCTACTTAAAAAAATATTCACCGCCATACTATTAATGGCTTTCTCATTCAGTGCTTTTTCGCATGGCGATAAAAAAGAAGAACAATCCCCATTAATGGTCAATACTGATACCGAAGTGGGAAAAGTCGTTGCTCAGTTTCATGCAGCTTTACAAAACTCCGATGTAGAAACGATTAAAACTATTCTTGCGGAGGACGTTTTAATTTTCGAAGGTAGTGGGGCAGAGCGATCGCTTGAAGAGTATGCGAGCCATCACATGAAGTCAGATATGAAGTTTTTAGCGAGTATCGATAGCAAGCTTATAGAGAGAAATATCATGATAAATGGCGATATAGCTATATCTAGTTCTCGTTCTAAGTTAACTGGCTCTTTCAAAGGGAAGGAACTGAATAAAGTCTCTATAGAAACCTTGGTTCTCAAAAAAGTGAGGAGTGCCTGGAAGGTTATCCGAGTTCATTGGTCTTAAGGATATTTGGCCAGTTTGAGCTATCAGCTGGCTTTTTTATCTCCCTACTTACAAAGTAAAAGAAGGTACGCTTATAAGCAATTAAGATACAGTTTACCTGACCCTGATCAACGAAAAGTTGATTAGCTTATGTTATCTTTTAACAACTTGATGGCTTACTAACCAGGAAGGTTAATACTTATAATTTTTAAAGTAGATGAAAGGATAAGTGAGGAAGCATCAGTCGCAACAAGCCTAAGATAGGCAGGGTAATCATTCCAGTTAATCAAGTACCCTGAAAACTAAAAGGAAACTACTATGAGCTCGGATACGGATAAAAAAGTTGCTCTGGTCACGGGTGCCAGTGCAGGAATAGGCAAGGCGACAGCTAAGGCATTCGCTAATCGAGGTGATATCGTGATCTTATCTGACGTTGATGAGAAGCGGGGCCAGGCAGTAGCAGAAGAAATTAATGCCGATAACGGCGAAGCTGTTTTCATCAAAGCTGATGTTAGCAACCATAAGACGGTTAAGAAGCTCATAGAAAAGATCGAATCAAAATACGGACGACTTAATTACGCTTTCAATAATGCCGGTATTGAAGGAGAGCAGGCTGATACTGCTGATTGTACTTTCGAAAACTGGGATAGAACCATAGCCATTAATCTGACCGGCGTCTTCAACTGTATGAAATATGAATTACCGATTATGCTTAAAAGCGTAGGAAGTTCAATCGTTAATACCGCCTCAATTGCGGGTAAAGTTGGCTTTAATTCACTACCGGCTTACTGTGCGTCAAAAGGGGGTGTAATACAGCTCACCAAAACCGCCGCACTGGAATACGCCACACGCTCAATTCGAATTAATGCGTTATGTCCTGCCGTTATCGACACTGAAATGGTACAGCGTGTTACTGGCAACGATCCAGAAACCTTTAAAGAATTCGCCAAGCTACAACCGATGGAACGTGTCGGACAGCCAGAAGAAGTCGCTGACTGTGTTCTATGGCTTTGCTCCGAACATTCAAGTTTTATAACTGGGCAGGCGCTTGATGTTGATGGTGGTTACTTGGCCAGGTAACTCTTGCTACTCACTTGGATCTATAGAGTGAATTTACACGCTATAACCTTCAGCCTAATGCCAACCAGATACCGACTGCCATCATTAAGCTACCGGAAAGTCGGTTGATCAATCGCACATTGTCACTGCGCTGCAACATACTTCTTAGGGTCTTTCCACCGGTGGCATAGAGCATTAAAAACGTAAACTCACTTAATAATATGATGACAACCAGAGCTGCGAGTTGTGGTGGCATCGGCATCTCTGGGTTGATAAAAGAAGGTAACAAAGAGACGGTAAAAGCCCAGCCTTTAGGGTTGGCGATCGCAGTGACGAAACCCTGGGTCGCGAGTTGTCGACCGGAGACACTTTTCGAATAGTCATCGCCCAGGTCAATGGCCATTTTGCCCCGTGAGCGCCACATCTGTACCCCAAGGTAAATCAAATAAGCGCCGCCAGCGTATTTGAGAACCATAAATGCAGAAGGGTAGTTCAGCATGATGCTGGCCACGCCAACCACAGCCAACACTGAAACCAGCGCTACACCAATCAATTCTCCCCACATCATATACATGGTGCGGCGCACACCAATACTCATACCAAGCGTGAGCGCCAGGGTCATACACATTCCCGGCGTTGCAGAAATGACAAGAAACGTTGGTATAAAGAGTAAAAGTAATGTGGTATCTAGCATGCTGACAAGTTGTTTTATATATGAAGTAACAGTACGGCTGCGAAGTTTAACATAGATTCGAAGAGGGAATATAACTTAGGGAGCTTAAGAGCGTTTACAACCAATCAGCAGTATTAGCTTAGTTTCAATAACTATCTTATTATCATAAATAATCAATTTAACATAATATAAGTTATGCGCATATATGATTGTTAGCTGTTCAAAATTTGACCTACGTCAATACGGCTATGTTGGAAACGATCCATACTTCTTTTTGGACGGTATTTGTCTAATAGATGAATCATTTGGAGGTGTAACTTATGGAACTATCAAAACGGACACCCTTTAAGGACTTAGAAGCTATTTATGATCGTTTCTTCCCAACTAACAATGGCTTCCTAAGTTTTGATCAGAACGACTGGTCACCAATGGTTGATATCGATGAAGATGAAAAGGAATTCACGGTCAAGGCTGAGTTACCTGAAGTGAAAAAGGAAGATATTAAGGTTTCGATCAACAATCATGTACTGACGCTCACTGGCGTGCGTAAATTCGAGAAAAGCGATAAGAAGCATCATCGTACTGAGCGCTTCTATGGTCATTTTTCGAGAAGTTTCTCTTTACCTGATAATGTCGATGAGCAGTCTATCAAGGCCGAGCATAAGGACGGGATGCTTTATCTTCATCTGCTGAAAAAGCCAGGAGAAGCCAGCAAGTCAATTAACGTTGATATTTCTTAGCATAAGAGATCTGTAAGGGCGTGTGATTACTTCACCCGCCCTTCTTTTATTGACGACTTATCAAGCGTCGTTAGACGACATTTTGTTGTATATGGTGCCTATTAACCAGGCTGTAATCCCACCACATACCGACCATGCGAACATTCCTACGAAAAATCCTGATAATGTTAAATGCCAGCCCATTACCATTTCAGAGGCTTTACCGTGCATCATATCTGCAAATACGGCCATGGTCATGCCTGGAAGTAACCAGACCAAAACAACACATAAAATCCAGATAACGGCTAAACCTAATGCGGTAGCAATGCCTAGTCGTATAGCATTTACTTTCATCATAGTCTCCTTACTAACGTCGACTCATTCTTAGTATTATATTCCTATCCATATGAATTGGTTTGACGTAGGTCATTTTATGAGCAACTATTTTTGATTTACATCAACAATTTATAAGTATTCTGTGTTATACCTAGATATTCACTATGTGTATAAGGAGATGTCATTATGAGTGAAGAAAAACGTAAAAAAGAGGCTCAGGAGCTTTATGAGCGAATCAAGGCCGAGCGTGACGATCTTAAACTTCAAGCTCACTTAGCTAAAGCCGAACTTAGAGACAAATGGGTCGAAGCCGAACACCAGTGGGAGTCTTTTTCAACCAAATTCAGAGCTATAAGCAAAGGTGCTGGTAAAGCCGCAGATGATGTCGGCGAGGGCTTCCATCAGTTAGGTAAGGAATTAAAACATGCCTATGAGGACTTAAAGCAAAGTATTAAGTCTAGCAAGCTATCTAATTGATTATTAAAAAAATATGAAGCAACCTGAGACTACCCTTCCCCTTGCATATCGCTTAGGGATTGATACCGGTCATGAGCCAGTAATTTTCCTCAGAAGCGAGTCTCCAGTAGCTCGCTCCGAGGGATTTGAGTCAATGTCTCGGATTACGGTAGAGGTTAATGACAGGAAGTTACTTGCAACACTGATGATAGTATATAGCGAATTGCTTGAGCCCGGTCACGCTGGCCTCTCGGAAAAGGCATGGCGCGAATTGAAGGTTAAACCTGGAGAACGCCTTAAGCTCAGTCATGCACCCCAGATAGAATCCCTCGCTTTTATCAGAGCAAAAGCCTTTGGACACAAACTCAATCGCAAACAATATAACTGCGTTATTAGAGATATAGTCGATGGACTCTATATGAATGTACATCTGGCCTCCTTCATCACCGCTTGCGCTAACGGTGGTCTTGAGCCTGATGAAATCGTGTATTTAACCGAAGCCATGGTTAACACTGGCCAGCGTCTGGAGTGGGATGCTGACATTGTGGTTGATAAACACTGTATTGGTGGTCTGCCGGGGAACCGAACCTCCCCTATTGTTGTTTCTATTCTGGCTGCTAACGGTTTAACCATCCCTAAAACATCATCTCGAGCAATCACATCCCCGGCTGGTACTGCTGATGTGATGGAAACCATGACTAATGTCGACTTCACATTTGAAGACTTGAAAAGCATCGTTAAAGAAACCGGAGGTTGTCTCGCCTGGGGAGGTTCGGTCAGTCTAAGCCCGTCAGATGATATTTTAATCACGGTAGAAAAAGCCTTGGATATAGACTTTGAAGGACAACTAATCGCATCAATTTTATCAAAAAAAATTGCGGCTGGCTCCGATAGAGTTCTTATTGATATCCCGGTGGGCAAAACTGCAAAAATGAGAAGTAAAGCTGCTGCTGAAGCTCTATCTGAGCAGCTTGTGAATACCGGTAAAAAGCTTGGAATTATAGTAAAGGTGGTATTAACCGATGGTTCTCAGCCTATAGGCAATGGTGTTGGGCCAGCTCTTGAAGCACAAGATGTTCTTTCTGTATTACGTAATGAGCCTCATGCACCGCAGGATTTAAAAGAAAGGGCCTTGAGTCTCGCTGGTAATCTTTTAGAGCTAGCGGAGCATGTGCCTGTAGGTAGAGGTTATAAACTGGCATTAGATACACTTAAATCAGGGCAGGCGTGCAAGAAATTCATGCAGATCTGCATGTCTCAGGGTGGTTTCTGTGAGCCACGAACTTCGAGCTGCACCTATGCTATAAATACCAAGACTAAAGCTGTTATTAGTGAAATCGACAACCGTCAGCTTGCTCGTCTGGCCAAATTGGCCGGTGCTCCGGCAGATAAAACGGCGGGGATTTACCTTCATGCAAAGGTCGGTGACACCGTGGATGTTGATCAGCCCCTCTTAACGATTCATGCAGACTCGCCCGGCGAACTTGAGTATGCATTAAACTATTATCTGGAACACTCCGATATGATTTTATTGAAGGATGTGCAATGAATCCATTATTTCTCGACCTGTCCGGAAATCTTAATTTGTCCGCAAAAATACGTCATAGAATCGGTGCTGATCTGGGTGAGTTACATATAAGAAGTTTTCCTGACGGTGAGTCCAGCATGGCGTTAAAAAGTGAAGTACATGGCCGTTCCATCGTCATCATGACTGACCTGTCTCATCCCAATGAAAAAGTACTTCCTCTGTTCCTTTTGACTAGAATTTTAAGAGAGAGGAAAGCTCAAGAAATCATATTAATTGCTCCCTACCTGCCTTATATGCGTCAGGATGCTGAATTTAAACTTGGCGAATCTAAGTTGGCCAAGCATTTTGCATCATTGATGAGTGACCATGTTGATAAATTGATTACCGTCGAACCACATTTACACCGGATCCACGATCTGAATGACATATTCACCATCCCTACAGCGAATGCACATAGCAGACAGTCAGTTGTGGAGTGGATCATCAAACATATTGATAACCCAGTCATTATTGGACCTGATATGGAAAGCACTCAGTGGGTCGCCCCCGTTGCTGGAGAGTTGAGTCAGCCTTATTTAGTGGCTGAAAAAATGAGAAAAGGCGATAAAGATGTTTCTATATTTATTGATGGACTCAATGATTACCGAGAGTACACGCCAGTAGTCATCGATGACATCATTTCCACCGGATTTACAATGGCAGGAATTGGGGAGCATTTAAAATTTGAGGGTTTTGATAATAGTGTATGTATTGCTACCCATGCCATTTTTGTTGAAGACGCATATTTAAGACTGACTCAATCGCAATTTGCTCAAGTCGTTACTACTAACACAATTCCTCATATGTCCAACCAGGTTGATGTCTCAGAGGAAATCAGTCGAGCTTATGCCAGTCTGGTAACATAAATTATCGTTACATTAGATAGAAGAAATGAACTCAGGAAATGTATCCATAAAGCAGCTAGCCACTCTTGATAACTCAGAGTTACTGACTGTTTTACAGAGTAAGGCCAGTGAAGGACTTACAGCCGTTGAGGTTGATGAACGGCAAAAGCAATATGGTCCGAATGACATCATTCAACAACAACGTACCTCCCTACTCCAGATCATTCTCAATCAGTTCACTAATCCAATTGCCTGGCTATTGTTAATTGCCGTTTTCATTTCATTAGTTTTCCAAGATTATTTAGAAATGTACGCCATCATAGCAGTCTTGTTCATCAATGCTTCTATTGGCGCAATAACTGAGTTTAAGGCACTTGATTCCATGGAGGCTCTAAGGAAGATGAGCGAAGCCCACGCCGTGGTCCTCCGCAATGGTAATAAAGTAACGATTAATGCTTCAGAGCTGGTTCCGGGCGATATCGTACTACTTAATGCTGGTGATCTAATCACAGCTGATATGTGTCTGCTTGATTCAAATAAGCTACAGGCTGACGAGTCACCCTTAACAGGCGAGTCATTACCCATAGCCAAAAGTCATAGCCCCACTCTGCTCTCTGATGACATACAAAATAGTCGAATACTGTATAAAGGAACGGCTGTATTAAGGGGGACGGCTACTGCCGTGGTCGTGAATACCGGTACGCATACAGAACTAGGGAAAATTAGCACTCTGATATCTGAAGCAGCACCGGAGCGTTCACCGTTAGAAGAGCGAATACAGCAGTTAAGCGGGCAGTTAATCAAGCTGACGTTAGGTCTTATTGTGGTGATTACCATACTCGGACTTATTAAAGCAGAGTCTTACCTCGAACTTGTTAAAACCAGTATTGCTCTGGCGGTCGCGGCTATTCCAGAGGGCATGCTGATAGTGACGACTTTGGTTTTAGCACGCTCAATGCTCAAGCTGGCCCAAAAAAATGTCTTGATTGAACGTTTGTCAGCTGTTGAAACACTGGGATCTACGACTCTGATTATGACCGATAAAACTGGTACTTTAACCGAAAATAAAATGTTGGTTACTGAAGTCCTGATTGAAGTTAGTGAGTTTGTGGTGCTTGATAAAACCGCCCCAATAACTAGTCACTCTACTTTGGAAAAGCTGATGGAAATTGCGGTACTCTGCAACAATGCTGACAGAGACCAAGACAGTGGTGACCCAATTGAGTTGGCTTTGTTAAAAATGGCGTCTGGGTCAATTCCAGATCGTATTAAAAATATAGAACAATTTAAAAAAGTGGCAGAACTACCTTTCGACCCGGATATCCGGCTAATGATAGTAAGCCATGAGTTGCCAAAGAATGATCACTGCCAGGCCTCTATCAAGGGCGCTCCTGAGAGTATTCTCGAACATTGTAGCCATTACCTTAAGGGTAATGAACAGATAGCGTTAACAGAATCATTGAAAACACAATGGCTGGCTAACGTAAATCAAATGGCAGAGTCAGGTTTGCGTGTGCTGGCTCTTGGCTATCGCCTGGATACTAAAGCAACAGCAGACATTACTAATAACTTCTGCCTGGTCGGAGTCGTTGGCATGGAAGACCCTCTAAGGGAGACCGTTCCTGAAGCGATTGAGCAATGCCACAATGCGGGTATTCGTATCATAATGGTAACAGGAGATAATGGTTTAACCGCCAATAAAATTGCACAGAAAGCACAATTAGTTAAGTCTGGAAAGGACTGTCACACCATGACGGGCATCGAGTTAAAAGCGCTCACTGATGTCGGAAATACAGAGAAAAATGATGAGCTTTATGATGTTGATGTTTTTTCTCGGGTCAGTCCTAGACAAAAATATGATTTAGCTGAGTTCTATCAGTCACGGGATCATGTGGTGGCGATGACTGGTGATGGTGTCAACGATGGTCCCGCATTGAAAAACGCTGATATCGGTATAGCGATGGGGATTCGAGGTACTGAAGTTGCTAAGCAAGCTGCCGATATGGTTTTACTGGACGACTCGTTCCCAGCTATTGCTGAAGCAATTGCTCAGGGGCGCTCAGTTTTTAATAATATTCGTAAGTTCGTACTTTACCTGCTCTCCTGTAATTTAAGCGAAATTTTAGTCGTATCGGTAGCCGTTCTATCTGGATTTCCAATTCCTCTTCTGCCGCTGCAAATTCTATTCTTAAACCTTGTAACTGATGTCTTCCCTGCACTTGCCCTTGGTGCCTGTAAAGGGGAAACTGAAGAAATGGAGAAGCCACCGCGAGAGCAATCAGAGCGTATCATTGAGTCTAAACACTGGCAAAAAATAGTCACTCATGCACTGATGCTTACGACCCTGGTTTTTTCTGCCTTTCTAATTGATCTCTACTATTTTGAATCTTCATCTGATCATGCGGTAACGGTTGCCTTTTTAACCTTGGCAATTTCACAATTGTTACACGTCTTTAATATGCGCGAAGATAATAAGACTTTCTGGAACAATGAAGTTATTCGTAACGGTTACGTTTGGATCGCATTGGGGATTTGTGCTGTTCTGATATTAGTAGCGGTTTACGTCCCTTTATTATCCCGTGTTTTAAATATTGTGGATATCGATGGTGCTGCCTGGTTGCTGGTATTGGCTTTCAGTTCAGTCACAGTACTGGTATACACTTTTACCAACATGCTTCAGCGGTTTATTCAACCACATTAGCTGCCTGAGCACCCAACGATAGGAAGTCTTTAGCGTTTAAAAGTGTCGTATGGGCAATATTGTTTATTGAGTCACTTGTATAAAAAGCAATATGAGGAGTGATAATCACATTATCCATGGAAGTCAGACGATTAAAGTTATCGTCAGCTATTGGCTCATGATGCTGCTGAAAGAAGAGCCCTTTCTCTTTATCGTAAACATCAAGACCGGCATAACGTACCTTTTGTGATTCTAAAGCATCCAGCAAGTCGTCAGTCTGAATAACTCTACCTCGAGACGTGTTTAAAATAGTAACGCCCTCTTTCATCAATTGCAGAGTATCTTTATTAATCAGCTGTTGTGTGGATTCGTTTAAGGGGCAATGAAGACTGATTATGTCCGAACGTTCATATAATTCATCCAGCGGGACCCATTCCAGGTCAGGCGTTTCAAGCCGATTAATCACTGGATCATAACCAAGCACTTTGCATCCAAAACCTCTCATAATCCTAGCAAAGGCAGTGCCTATATCACCGACCCCAATGACACCAACGGTTTTATCATAAACGCTCTCGCCCAGGTTGCCATTTAGTTTAAAGTTTTGTCGCTGTAATTGCTGTCGTAAGACAAATATTTTTCTATAAAGACATAATAAAAGTGTTACGGCATGTTCAGCAACCGATTGCGGCGAGTAAGCTGGGACATTCATAACAGTAATGCCTAGTCGCTTTGCAGCCTTCAAATCAACGTGGTCATAGCCTGTAGAGCGTAGAAGAATAAGCTTAATTCCACAGGAGGCTGCAAGAGCAAGAAGAGAATCATCTAATGGGTTATTGGCAAAAATGCTGATGGCGTCAGCTTGCGAGAGCAGTCTGGCATTATCCTCACTGAAATTATCATTAACCAGAGATAACTCAAAATTAAACAACTCTTGGTTCTTACTTTTGTAAATCTGCTGTTCAAAATCTTGAACTCCAAAGAATATGATATGCATAACAGTCCCTGATTAATCAAACTTCTTAGTCATTATAGATGACTTTAACCCATATTTGTTGACTCTTATCAATAAACTAGAGGGCTAAAACAGTGATAGTGTTATATTATAAAATAACCCAATAAAGAGTATTCTGACGTCATGCTTGATTTGGACTGGTTAGCTTTAGTTTCAGGGATAGGTATATTTCTCTGGGGAATGTCTATGGTTGAAGCTAACCTGACAAAACTGGCTTCCGGTAAACTTCATTACTTTATAGGGCGCTGGACCAATAATACCTTATCAGCAGTTATAACAGGTGCAGTTTGTACGGCTCTAATCCAGAGCAGCTCTTTGTTAACTTTAATCGTCCTGGCACTGGCGAGCTCAAAATTACTCAACTTAAAGCAAGCAATCGGCGTTATATTTGGCGCGAACCTGGGAACTACAGCTACCGGCTGGTTGGTTACATTACTCGGATTTAAAGTTAGTTTAGGCGACGCTGCCATATATCTGATTGGAGTAACAGCGTTAGCACGTCTATTTTTTAGAGAGAGAGCTCGTTATACCCTAATTCTCTCCCTGATTATTAGTATTGGTTTAATCTTATTCAGCCTTGATCTGATAAAAAATTCCACCCTTGGTATCAGTGAAACAATAACCATCAGTACCTCCGGTGGCGCTGCACCAATTGGCTTCTTTATTACTGGTCTGATCCTGGCGGTTTTATTCCAATCAAGTTCAGCTGTCATGATAATGACTTTGAGTGCAGCTAATGCCGGTATCATTAATTTGGAAAGTGCCATAGCTGTGGTTATCGGAGCTGACTTAGGTACCACCAGCACTGCTGCGCTGGGAAGTATCAACGGCGCTAAAATTAAAAAGCAACTTGCCCTGTCCCACTTTAGTTTTAATGTTGTGATATCAATGACTGGGTTATTTTTGATACTGCCTCAAGTTCCTACCATTCTGGCCTGGCTTAACTGGGATGATCCTCTTCTGCCAATAGTTACCTTCCATAGCATGATGAATGGCTTCGGTATTCTTTTATTTACACCTTTTATCAACCCATTTGTAAGATTTATTTCGCAGAGGTTTAGTGAGCAGCCAAACACGGTAGAGGCTCGCTTCTCACTCATTGCATTAAATGCACCTGCGGTGGCTTTGCATCAATTAAGAGATGAGACTCTGCATTTTTTAAAGTCAGTCGCTAAATTTAATCAACACTGCCTTAAAGGCTATGACAGTTATATAAATGAATACCTGGTTCTAAAAAAAGCAGAAGGTATTTTCATTGATACCTCCCATAAATTTTCAAAACAGGTGATTAATGATCAGCAAAGTAAAGATATTTTCTGTCTGTTATCGACGGTCAGAGATGGCATCTATTCTGCAAAATCGTTAAAGGATATTGTACCTGACCTGGAAGTGCTGGATATACAGAAGCTTTTAGACCAAAAGGATGTGGTGCCTTTATATCAAGAAGTGAACAGCTTTTTCCATGATGAAGCGGAACAGTTGGATCCAAATGATAATTATCAGTGGCAGGATGTAACGGAATATCAGGAAAATTTTTATCATAAATTCAAATCGACTCAAGAGAGCCTCTTCAGTAATGAAGTGGCGCAAGATATGCCCATTGAGCAAATCTCTACCCTGCTCAATATTAACAAACAGCTGTATACATCCAGCAAATACTTTATCAGTGCAATAAATAGTATTAGTCTAATAGGAAAGGAGGAACCACATGAGGATTAGTATTCATGGAGCTGCAGAAGAAGTTACTGGCTCATGCTCAGAAATTGAGACAAACAATCGTCGTTTTGTGATCGACTGCGGTCTAATACAGGGCTCTTGGAGAAATGAAAAAAGAAACTCTGATCCATTCCCTTTTGAACCAGCTGAGATAGATGCAGTCATCCTGACTCACGGCCATATTGATCACAGTGGACGACTTCCCCTTCTGGTTAAGTCTGGTTATAAAGGTCCCATATATTGTCATGAAGCGAACAGAGAGTTACTCGAAATATTACTAATCGATAGTGCTTATTTGCAGGAGAAAGAAGCTGAATGGAATAACAAAAAGCGACTGAGGAAGGGATTAGAGGAAATTGAACCACTCTATACTCGTCAGGATGTCCCCTCCGTTCTGAGTCAACTAGAGCCCATACAGTACCGTGAAATGATTCAGCTTGATAAGGATATCAGCTTTCAATTAAGAAACGCTGGACATATTTTAGGGTCATCCCATGTTGAATTTACTACTCACGAGCAGGGTCAGAAAAAAACGGTAGTCTTCAGCGGAGATATAGGTAATCCCGGAGCACCTATTCAGCAGGATCCGGATATAGATGGACAGCCTGATCTGGTTATCATGGAATCCACTTATGGCAATAGGGATCATACCAGTTGGGATTCTTCAATTAATGAGTTAAGAGACGCTATTAAACATGCTGCCGAGGACGGAGGTAATGTATTAATACCTGCCTTTGCCGTAGGCCGTACGCAAACCATACTTCACTACTTCGCGAAATACTATCATGACTGGGGACTTGAGAAGTGGGATATTTTTCTTGATAGTCCAATGGCGATCAGAGTGACAGAAGCTTATGAACGATACGCACATCTATATAAAAAAGAAACGCAACCATTCTGGTCAAAAGGCGCTTTGAAAAGTTATATCCCCAAACTGCATTTCACGGCCGATACTCAGGAATCAATGGCTCTTAATTCAATAAAAAGTGGCGCTATAATTATCGCTGGTAGCGGCATGATGACTGGCGGTCGCATTAAACATCATATGAAACACAATTTATGGCGAAGTCAATGCGATCTCATTATCACAGGGTTTCAGCCTGAAGGCACAGTTGGCAGACGTATTATTGATAAGGCACCTTTTATTAAACTGTGGGGAGAGTCAGTAAGAGTTGCAGCTTCTGTCCATACCATAGGAGGTTTTTCTGCTCACGCAGGACAAACCGAGTTACTAAAATGGTATCAGTGCTTCAGCAATCAACCTCCAGTAATATTAAATCATGGCTCAAAGTCGACCATAAAGGAGTTCAAAGAGTACTTACAAAAACATACCCCTGCCGATATCACAATTGCCAGTAGAGGTCAAAGCTTTACTTTGTAACTCTCTGATTTAATTGTGTAATTATGTATGTTACCTTGCCCACCCTTATGCTGGTGTGGATTTAGACTAGCCATACCTTTCTTGTAACTTGATATTCAGGTGCTTTTTTTACCAGCACCCTCCTCTAATACCGATTTGATTTACTTTGTATGCTCGGTATAGTGGTAAATGAATATAGGATATGAGGGACTTGTTATGATTAACAACTTAACTAAGCTATCTCTAGTAGCTTTATGTGCAGTTGCTGTAGCTCCATCCGTATCTCACGCCGAAGAAGAGGAAGCCGACGTTAACATTGGAGGCGCCGTTCGCCTCAATTACAGCTGGAAGGATTATACTGACGATAGTGACGGTCAGTTTGATTTTGAGCTTTTCGCTGTAGACGTCGATATCACCAAAGGTAAATGGTTTGTCGATTCTCAATTCCGCTTTTACCAAACCTTCAACGCCGTTCACCATGCCGAAGTTGGTTATAACTTTGATGATGATAACCGGCTAGCCGTTGGTGTATCTCAAGTACCTTTTGGTATAAGCCCATACGCCTCACATGGCTGGTGGTTTGGCGGTACTTATTATCTTGGATTTGAAGATGATTATGATACCGGCGCAAAGTGGACTCACACTTCTGGTAACTGGACCTACGATACAGCCTACTTTTTTAATAGTGAGTACGACGACTCCGCTCGTTACGGTCGTTATTCTTTTGATGTTGCCAGCATCGAAGGAAGAGACAACAAAGAGGATGGGCATGGTAACTTTCGTGCTCAATACCAGTGGGGAGATCATGTCATAGGCGGATCTTTACAGGCTGGTAAATTCCGAAACCGTACAACCGGTAAAAAAGGCGAGCATGCTGCTGCAGCGGTTCATTTTGATGGTAACTATGATAGCTGGAATGTACAGTTGCAACATATTTACTACTATTACGAAGACGCTCCAGAGCTTCAGACAGCTGATAATCGAATCGCAATGTCAGCCTTCGACTTTCCTTTCGAAATGGCTTCAGAAGCTAATGTAACCAGCTTCAACATCGCAAAAACATTTGAAGTGGGTAATGAGTTCGTCGATAACGTTGTCTGCTACAACGATTTCACCTACACCGCAACAAGTGATAAACCAGGTTTAACAGACTCAATACAGAATGTTACGGGGTGCACTTTAATTAAAAATGGACTTTATACTTATATCGACTGGATTGCCGGTAAAAACATGTGGTTTGCCGGAGGCCCGGGTATCGGTGTTTATGACGGTCCTGAAAAATGGCATTCACGTTTAAATATTAATATTGGTTATTATTTCTAAGGGGGATTCATGAGCGAGACTGAAAAGTCAGAACAGACGCCACAAAACCCACTGCATGAGAAATACGATGCTGATCACGAGGTCGGTGAACATAACGTTGAAGTACTGGGTATGGATCTCCATAACCCAGTATTTTTCGTCTCAGCATTCTTTGTGGTTTTCTTCGTTGTATTAACGTTATTATTTCCTGATAAGTCTGGTGAGTATTACCAGGCAGCCCGAAACTGGTCGACTGATAATTTCGACTGGTTATTTATGATTAGCGGTAATATTTTTGTATTATTCTGTATTGGCCTGCTTTTATCACCGTATGGTCGAATAAGGATCGGCGGTAAAGCGGCTAAACCAGAGTTCTCCATTTTATCCTGGTTTGCTATGTTATTTGCGGCCGGTATGGGGATTGGACTCATGTTTTTCGGTGTTGCAGAACCAGTCGGCTACTTCACAAGTGACAGCGCCTCAACTCCGTTTAACGTACCACCCGGCACTCCAGACTCTCAAAGTACTGCCATGGGTGCGACCATGTTCCACTGGGGACTACACCCCTGGGGCATTTATGCAGTTGTTGGTCTTTCATTAGCGTTCTTCGCCTATAACTGTAACTTGCCGCTAACCATTCGTTCTACTTTCTACCCTCTTTTGGGAGACAGAGTATGGGGGACAACCGGTAATATCATTGATACGGTAGCTGTGCTGGCTACAATCTTTGGTTTGGCAACTTCTCTAGGCCTTGGTGCCAGTCAGGCTGCCGCAGGTCTACACTTTCTATATGAAGATATTCCAAATACCATCACCACTCAGCTGGCGATAATATTTGGGGTTACTGTGATAGCTATTTTCTCAGTTGTTCGTGGTATTGAAGGTGGCGTAAGAGTACTTAGTAACCTTAATATGTCATTAGCTGCCATATTGATGATCTTTGTATTCATCGCAAGCTCAACCACACTTCTACTGGGTGGTTTTGGCTCAACCTTTATGAGCTACGTTGAAAACATCATTCCTTTGAGTAACTGGATTGGTCGTGAAGATCAGGGCTTTTATAAAGGCTGGACGATCTTCTACTGGGCTTGGTGGATATCGTGGTCACCATTTGTTGGTATGTTTATTGCACGTGTTTCAAAAGGCCGTACCGTAAGACAGTTCATTTCAGCTGTGCTCGTGATACCGACTCTGCTTACCGTTGTCTGGATGACTGTTTTTGGACGATCAGGTATTGAGCAGGTTAAAGGTGAAGTAGGTAAACTGGCAGACGGTATCAGTGATAGCTCACTGGCTTTATTCCAGATGCTGGAAAATCTGCCTTTAACAACGATCACATCAGCAATTGCAATCATTTTAGTATTGGTGTTCTTCATCACTTCATCAGACTCAGGTTCTCTGGTGATTGATAGCATTACAGCTGGCGGTAAACTTGACGCACCTGTGACTCAACGAGTTTTCTGGGCTACGATGGAAGGTGTCATTGCGGCGGTACTTCTCTTTGGAGGCGGCGCAAAAGCTTTAAGTGCCCTTCAGGCGGCAGCTATTACTGTCGGTCTCCCCTTCTCAGTTGTGTTGCTATTGATGTGTGTGAGTTTATTTATGGGCCTCAGAGCCGCTTATAACCTTAACTATAAAAGAAAGACCAAAGTTTAGAGTGAGCTAAAAATAAAAAAGCCCCTGTTTGGGGCTTTTTTTTAATATTAGGTAAAGATTGTAACTACACGATACAAGCGTACTTAATATCCAAATAGTCACTAATACCGTACTTGGAACCCTCACGGCCCATTCCAGACTCTTTAACGCCGCCGAATGGCGCCATTTCATTCGAGAGCATTCCTGTATTTATTCCTATCATACCCGTTTCAATGTCTTTAATAAGACGCTTTATCCGGTGTCTATCTTCGGTATAGGCGTAAGCGGCAAGCCCAACAGGAACACTGTTAGCAGCAGAAATCACCTCATCGTCGTCACTAAATGAGATCAAAGTGATGACCGGGCCAAAGATTTCTTCCTTAGCAATATCCATGTCCGTGGTTACCTTGCTTAAAATGGTTGGTTGCACGATATTTTCAAATTCTTTACTCACACCTCCACCGACCAAAACTTCAGCACCTTCTTCGGCAGCACTTTTTATCAACCCTAACGCCTTATCAATCCCTTTCTGGTTAATAAGAGGAGTGATTTCAACGCCTTTCGTTAACCCGTTTCCTAGGGTTAGTGCTGAGACTTTATTTCCTAGTTCTTTGACAAACTCTTCATACAAATCTTCATGAACAAAGACTCTATTTGCACAAACGCAAGTCTGTCCCGAGTTTCTAAACTTACTAGCCATTAGCCCATCAACAGCATCCTCAAGGTTTGCATCATCAAATACGATAAATGGTGCATTACCTCCCAGCTCCATAGTAACTTTCTGTACATTATCAGCTGATTGAGCAATTAATGTTTTACCAACGGCAGTAGATCCAGTGAACGAAATTTTTCTAACTAAAGGACTGGATGTGAGCACTTTTCCAATGTCACTCGAACTGGTTGTTGGCAGGATATTGATTACGCCATCAGGAATTCCTGCTTTTTGCGCCAGGTCAGCCATTGCCAATGCGGATAAAGGTGTTTCAGAAGCTGGCTTTATGACTACTGTACAACCTGCTGCTAGAGCTGGTGCAACCTTTCTGGCAATCATCGCCTGTGGGAAATTCCAGGGAGTAATGATACCTACTACGCCAACTGGTAACTTATGCACCTGAATATCTTTATTACCATCAGGAGAAGGTATTAGGTCACCGTTAATCCTTAATGCTTCTTCAGAAAACCATTTAATGTAAGAAGCACCATATAGAATTTCTCCTTTTGCTTCCTCTAAGGGTTTGCCCTGTTCAATGGTTAAAAGTTCTGCTAACTCATCAGCATGATCAATGGTCAGTTTATACCAGGATAAAAGTAGCTCTGATCGTTCCTTTGCAGTTGTGGTTTTCCAGCTTTCAAAAGCTGTTGCAGCGGCATCAATAGCTTGTTCGGCATGATTCTCAGTACAGTCTGCAACCGATGCTATTACACCGTTATCAAAAGGATTATCTACATTGAAAGTATTATCCGTAGATATCCATTCACCATTGATAAATGCCTGTTCTTTCAATAATTCTTTATTCATATCCAAAAAAAAATGGCTCCGTGATAGAAGCCATCTTAACGAACATTGGAATTTTTTCAAAAGAACCAATCGTGATATTTGTATTTCAAATGACTTACATCCTTTCAAGCGTTTCAATTCCAAGTAACTCTAAACCCATTTCAAGTTGCTTCAGGCAAATTGAGGATAATTGAAGCAGACTGGCACGCTTGGCGTCATCTGGCTCTTTGAGGATGTGCTGTTTCTGATAAAAAGAACTAAACTCCTGAGCCAAGTTATATAAATGCTCACATAAGAAATGTGGTGCTCTTTTTTCGATAGTCTTATCCAAAGCAGAATTAAACTCCAGAAGTTTAAAGGTTAATCCCTTTTCATTATCAGAAGTAGATAACAGGTCGCCTGGAACCGCATCAATATCAGCTGCTTTACGCAAAATTGATTTTATACGGGCCACTTGCATCAACAAATATGGGCCTGTTTTTCCTTCAAATTCACTAAACTTTTCTAAATCAAAGATGTAATCCTTGATACGGAAGTTTCTTAGATCGGCAAATTTTAACGTTGAAATTGCAACCTTATGAGCAATTTCATCCTTTTCCTCATCTTCAAAGTCCTTACCAAAGTTCGACTCAGCAAGTTTTTTATGAGCTTCATCTTTAGCCATTTGAATTAAGTCATGTAATTTCATGACTCCACCACTACGGGTTTTAAATGGCTTTCCATCTTTGCCATTAACAGTACCGAAATAGGTGTGTTCATACTGGGTCTTTTCGTTCATACCCATTAGGTCAGCTGCGGCAAACACTTGCTTAAAGTGCTGTTGCTGACGACCATCAACCACATATAGAACAATCTGTGCATGGTCATCATAAACACGCTCATAAAGTGTAGCCAAGTCAGTTGTACCGTACATTACAGCACCATCTGATTTACGCAAAATAAGCGGAGGCATGACTTTCTCACCCTGGTCGTCGACAAAAGGAACGATTAAGGCCCCCTGGTCTTTTATGGAAATTCCTTTTTCATCCAGTTCTTCTAGAATTTTAGGGATAAACGGGTCTGCATCACTTTCCCCTTTCCATAGATCAAAAGAAACACCTAGCTCGCCATAGTCTCGTTTCAAGGTAGCGATGGAAACGTTTACAAAATGCTGCCATAAGGCTCGATACCCCTCTCTGCCATTCTGCAACTCAAGTGTGGCCTGTCTCGCTTTCTCGGCGGCTTCTTCATCTGTCTTACATAAACCCGACTCTTCAGGATAGATTGTCTCAAGATCCTGAATAGTGACCGGAGACTCCTCGGGGTAAGGTCCAGTAAAATCTTTATCAAAATAAGGCAAATCAGGTTGGCGCTTTTTTAAGCCTTCAATCAGCATGCCCATCTGAGTACCCCAGTCGCCCAGATGTGCATCAGAGACAACATTGTATCCTTTGAAGCGGAAAATCCTTTGTAGCGAGTCACCGATAATAGCTGTACGTAAATGCCCTACATGCATAGACTTCGCAACGTTTGGCCCACCAAAATCTATCATAACCTTGGTATCTGCCAAATTTTCGTGGCAACCGAAGGTATTATCCTGACTGGAAGTTGTTAGTTTTTCCGCTAAATAGTCTTCATGTAGGAAAACGTTTATAAAGCCTGGGCGAACAACATCAATGTTTTTCACGATATCGTTATCCGGCAGTGACGCTACCACTTTTTCAGCGGTGACAAATGGATTTCCGGCACCCTGCTTCGCTGCTGCCATGGCACCATTACATTGAAAATCACCCAGCTCTGGTCTAGAGCAGCGCACAGTTCCCCCGAAATCGAATGATAAATCGTTTGCTTCAAATGCCTGACCAAAAAGTTGGCTTAAATCTTGTTCAATGGTGGTTAACATGGCTTAACTTCTTAATGTGTAAAGAGAATGAGGTTCAAAAAACTGCCGGCATTATACTAAAATCCATAGCAGAATTGCTATGGTAGCGGGCATTAATCATCGATTTGACAGGTTATTACTAAAAAGAGGAGCCTGGCTGCTGTAAAAACTCCAGCTCTTCCGCTGTTGACTGTCTGTTTAAAGCATCATTACGGTGAGGATAGCGGCCAAATCTATCAATAATGGCCTTATGCTTGAGCTCGAAGTCATATCCATAATCATCACCAAGCTGAGAGAACAAGCGGACAGCATGTTGGTGTATCAGCTTAGACTCACTATGCATGAACGGTAAATATAAAAATTGCCTCTCGACCTGGCTTAGCCGTGCATCATAGCCTTTATCAATTGCAACCTGAGATAGTGTCAGTGCCTGGCCATCGTACCTGAAGGCTTCCGCCGAGCCTCTGTAAATATTTCTGGAAAACTGATCAAGCACGATAATTTCCGCTAAGCTGCCCTCGGGAGTATCACGCCATTCGTAATATTCTCCCTGACTGACCTTTTTATGAAGCTCACCAAAGCGTTCACTGATAGTTAGATCCAGTTCTTTATCTTTCTGCCACCACTGTTTAGGTTCTAAAGTCTCAAACCAAAAACCAAGTACATCTCCGGCGTTCATACCAGCCGCTCTTTTATTTCACTCAACAGATTGTCACTGGCAGTTTCAATCATATTGAGTACTTTGGTAAACCCTTCGGCACCGCCATAATAAGGATCAGGGACTTCTTCTATTTCTAGTTCAGGTGCATAGTCACGTATAAACAGCTTTAATTTATCATCATAACCATTTGTTTTTAATAGAGATAAATTGTGATAATTCTCTAAATCCATGGCGATGACCAAGTCAAAGTCAACGAAATCTGTAGCTTGAGCCTTCCGGGAGCGAATATAGGATAAATCGTATCCAGCCTTACGCGCTTCTTGCTGTGAGCGCTGGTCGGGGGCTTCACCCACATGGAAGGCGCTGGTTCCAGCTGAATCAACTTTGACCAGGTGATCCAGGCCAGCCTCATTGACTTTATGCTGGAATACACCTTCGGCTGTAGGTGAACGGCAAATATTGCCTAGACAAACAAAAAGTACAGAAAATTGAGACATCACTTATTCCTCATAGCTGATGTTTTCGATAATAACTATTCGCTGCGCTCAAGTCTTCCTCTGTATCAACACCAAGTCCTGGCACCTCTTGTGCTGTCTCAACATGAATATGGTAGCCATTAGCAAGCACCCGAAGTTGCTCTAACGACTCTAGACGCTCTATATCCGCTGGTTGCATCTCTACGTATTGCTTTAGAAAACCAGCTCTGTAGGCGTAGATGCCAATATGTCTTTCGCAGCTCTGCAAAGACGCCACCTTATGGTTTTCAAAACTCCCTCTCTGCCATGGTATTGCCGCCCTTGAAAAGTATAGAGCCTTGCCACTATTTGCTGCTACAACCTTAACTATATTAGAGTTAAATATATCGCCTTCATCGGTAACGGGTGTACTAAGTGTCGACATTACACAATCAGTGTGATGACTTAAGTTTTCGGCTACCTGGCTGATGTTTTCTGGGGAAATGAAAGGCTCGTCACCTTGCACATTGACCACAATTTCATCGTCACCCAGCCCTTCGATTTTACAGACCTCAGCAAGTCGATCACTACCAGATAAATGATCATCACGCGTCATACAGACATAACCACCAAAGGAAATAACAGCATCCTCAATTCTCTTATCATCAGTAGCTACAATGACTTTATCGGCACCCGATAATAAAGCTCTTTCATACACATGCTGAACCATCGGCTTATCGCCAATAATGGAGAGCGGCTTTCCAGGAAGCCTGGTGGAAGCGTAACGTGCCGGTATAACGACAATAAACCCTGTCTTAGGCATACTTATCCAGCTCCTCAGCGGATACCTTTCGAGCCTCTCCCTCAAGCATGACAGGTATATCGTCACGAACTGGGTAAGCCAGCTTGTCGAAGCGACAAATTAATTCCTGCTCGTCTTTGTTAAACAAAAGTTCGCCTTTGCATAGCGGACAAACTAAAACATCTATCAATTTATGATTCATAAATAGTCTCGTTTATTGCAACAACTGTAATATCTTACTCTTAACAAGCTTCTCGCAATCTTCAGTTAAAACAGTATTTACAGGTAAATAATACATTCTCTCATCAGCAAATGTATAGCACTTGACCGCATCCTTCTCTGTCATGATGATAGGACCTTTCAGTCCGTCAAAGTCTGATGCTTCAAATTTGTGATGATCAGGGAAAGCATGGGCGTTTACCTTGTAACCTTCGCTGATAAGCGTATCAAAAAATCTTCCAGGGTTTCCAATCGCTGCCACTGCATCTATGTGCTGGCCGATATCAGTACTTGAATTTGCAAGTGACTTTATAGGCTGCGGCTTTAAGCCCATATCTTTGCCATTAACGATGGTGATATCTACGTTTCGTAGACGAGACGGTGGTTCGCGCAACGGCCCCATCGGCATTAACCAGCCATTACCCAGCCTTCTACTGCTATCAATGACTGCAATTTCTAGATCTCGCTGTAAGGAATAGTGCTGTAAACCGTCGTCGCAAAGAATGATATCGCATCCTAACTCGACCAGTTTAGCTGCACCTCTGCTACGGATGGGGTCAACCACGACTGTTGCTTTGGTTCGATGGTAGATAAGGTAAGGTTCATCACCGCATTGTCGGGGTTGAAGCTCATTCGATACAAGCAGAGGATAATCAGAGCTGGAGCCACCATAGCCGCGAGTAACCAGACCAGGCTTATACCCTTCACCTGCTAACCATTCGATTAAATATATAGACAGCGGGGTTTTCCCCGTCCCGCCAACATTTATGTTGCCCACTACCACAACAGGACGCGAAATCCGAGTCGATTTGAACCAACCGACTTTGTAAAAAGTTTGTCTCAGCCAAACGATAACCCTAAGGAAGAGTTGTAACGGTAGAAACAACCATAGCCACCAAGCAGTAGGCTTATACCAAAGACGCTCAAAGAATTGTTGACTCGCGGAAACCGCCATTGGTCACTCACTGAACTGCATTTGTTGTAATCGAGTGTACTCACCGTTTTGGGCCATTAGTTCATCATGCGAACCCGACTCAACGATACGTCCTTCTTTAACGACTAGAATTTTATCAGCATTTTCAATAGTGGATAATCGGTGAGCCACAACGATGGTTGTTCGGCCAACCATTAAAGCTTCTAAGGCTTTTTGAATATGCCGTTCGGATTCAGTATCTAAGGCAGATGTAGCCTCATCGAGGATCAAAATCGGCGCATCTTTTAGCATCGCTCTGGCGATGGCCACACGCTGTCTTTGTCCTCCGGACAACATAAAGCCGTTATCACCCACCTGCGTATCAAGTTGCTGAGGAAGTTGTTCAATAAACTCCCAGGCATAAGCATTTTTAGCTGCCTTTATGATTTCTTCATCGGTTGCGTCGTCCAGTCGACCATAAGCTATATTGTGGCGAATGGTGTTATTAAACAATACGACATTCTGCGAGACCGTTGCAATTTGCTGTCTGAGAGATGAAAGCGTTAATTCTTCTATTGGAATATCATCAACTTTAATTTGACCCGACTCAGGATTGTATAAGCGTTGGATCAAACTGGCTATGGTACTCTTGCCGCTTCCGGAGCGGCCAACCAGCGCTATACTTTGACCTGGTTCGGCAATGAAGCTAACCTCCCTGAGAATAGCTTTATCGGACTCGTAAGCGAAGCTAACGTTCTCAAACGATAGCTTTCCTTTTGCTCGTTCTAATGTTTTAGTGCCCTCATCGGGCTCGTCAGGCAAATCGAGTATTTCAAAGACACTCTGGGCTCCAGCAATACCCCTTTGCAGATGAGTGTTGACGCTACTAATATCACGCATTGGCTTCAGCATTATACCCATCATGGTGATAAATGTGACCAGCTCACCTCCTGACATACGGCCTTCCAGGAGCTCCAGGCTTCCGAAATACATAATTGCAGCGAAGCCGACACCAGCAACAATCTGAATCACTGGAGAGGCGATACCTTTCGTTGCAATTAGCTTCATATCCTGTTGGCGATTACGATTAGCTTTTTTATTAAAATTTTCTATCTCTCGCTTGGCGCCACCAAATATTTTTATAACTTGATTACCCTTGATGGTTTCTTCTGCCGTTTTTGTTACATCACCAACAACATTCTGAATATTGCCGCTGACTTTTTTCAGACGCTTTGCACTTACGTTAATTATCCATGCAATAACTGGAACAACGACAAATAAAAATAAAGTCAGTCGCCAACTGATTAAGGTCAGATAGATCAAGACAAACACAATGGTGCCACCGGTTCTTAATGCAAGGGTAATTGCATCAGAGCTGGCAATGGCTACCTGTTCAGTGTTGAATGTCATGGTAGAGAGGAGATTACCCGGAGCCCGTTCTGAAAAGAACTTTGCTGGCTGCCTGATATACTTTTCGTACAAACTCTGCCTGAAGTCCTGTACTACTTTTCGCCCAACCCAGCCCATGCAGTAGGTTGAAACAAAATTACAAATTCCACGAAGAAATATCGCTCCTAAAATAAATATCGGAGTCTGGACTAATAGAAAGTATCGATCACCTTCTTTGATACCATCATCAATAAGGTACTGGATGGCATTAACAAACGTTGTTTCGATTAAAGCGAAACCAATATTGGCCAATACCCCCATTAGGAATACCCACTTATAACGCTTGGTATACCCTAATAGCCGTTTGTAAATGGCTGTGTTACTTTCTTCTTTTTGATCTGACATTAATGATTTAAAACACTAGTTATTTTTCAGGTTGAGGCTTCTGCGTGGGTAAAGTCAGGTTATTAAAACCTGCTTGCCCTGCCGCATCCATAACCGTGATTACGGATTGGTATGGAGCTTGTGCATCTGCGCTGATTATAACAGGTGTTTTAGTATCTGTGGACGATTCTTTTATGGCTGCTTTAATCGTTTCAACCTTGCGATTTACTAGCCCCTTTCCATCTATATAAATCTCACCTGCCTTGGTAATTCGAACTTCAATGGTGTTGGGCTTTGAGTCCATCATTTCACCGCTCGCCTCAGGGAGCTCTAAGCTAACCTTTGTTTCTTTTTTGAAGCTGGTGGACACCATAAAAAAGATCAATAATAGGAACACCACATCAATTAATGGTGTTAGATTGATCTGAATATCTTCTTTTTTCTTTTTTAACCACATAACTACTTTACGTCGCAATTAGTTAGAGGTGAAAATTTCGCGCTCACCATGAAGCACTTCGACCATCTTTAAAGCTTCTTGCTCCATATCCGCCACCAGCTCTTCTACACGGCGAATGAATAGACGGTGCATAACAAGAGTTGGAATTGCAACGGCCATACCGGCAGCCGTAGTAACCAGAGCTTCTGAGATGCCTCCGGCCAATGCATTAGCGTTACCTACTCCTTCTATTCGCATCACAGTAAAAACCTTAATCATACCGATTACGGTTCCAAGTAATCCAAGGAGGGGAGCAACAAGTGCAATTGAGCCCAGCATATTCAAATAGCGCTCTAACCTTACGACAACAGCCCTGCCCGCTTCATCGATACTGGCTTTCATCGCCTCTCGTCCATACTGGTGATTAAGCAGACCAGCGGTTAGCACTTCGCCCAGCTCGGAGCTGGCTTTCAGCTCTCGCATTTTTTCTTTATCAAACTGCCCCTGTTTAATCCAGGTCCATACCTGTGCTACCAAGTGCTTAGGCAGAATGCGCTCTCTTTTTAGCGCCCAAAAACGCTCTACAATAATACCGACAGCAACAAGTGAGCATATGGCGATGGGAAGCATTGTCCAGCCACCGGCCTTCAATAAATCAAATAGTGTGCCAGTCGATGTTGCTACCAGTGCAGAAGAAATCGATGTTACAGAAATTACCATTATCCCCATTACCTCAATGCGTTTAAATTTTTTACTTATGCGCCAAAACGCTTAAAAACTGTTTAAATATTAGTCATTTATTGTTTGTTTTAACAATTTATTGTGCAGCAGCCGGTGGATAAGAGCAAGAACTTATTGGCATCAACTGTGAACGAGTCCACCGCTTTATTGTTTTTTATTAATTCTCGGTTAAAGAGCATGGGGCCTCCCTCCACAGCTTACTCTCCTGTCGTAGAAAGCGGTAATCCAGTGTGTTCAGATTTATGAGAAGCTGGCCCAGACAGCCAGTGTCTAGAAGTTCAGGCTCAAATAATTGATAACGCTTAAGAACAGTGGCATTGGGTAGGCGGTAGCGACTGTACCTCTCAGTAGGAAATATGACCATTTTGGGGTTAACCATTTTTATCAAAGGGTAACTTGAGGAACTCTTGCTTCCGTGATGAGGGGCAATCAGAATATCTGCATTCAACTCTTGTCCGAATAGCTCTGCCAACCGATATTCAGTGCTTTTTTCAATGTCACCGGTCAAAAGTATAGAGACTCTGTCATTGTTAACTGTAGTGCTGGAAACTTTCAAAACGCAAGAGTCATTATTTCTGCCGGGGGTACTTCCCTGTGGATGGATGAATTCAAGATTGAAACGACCAACTTTTGTCTTAATTCCGGAACGACAAGGCTCATAGCCGGGGATACTCCCTTTTTCCTGAAACCATGAACCGGCGTAGACCTTATCCACGGGTAAAGTAGTTAAAATTTCACCTGCACCGCCAGAATGGTCATTATCCCTATGACTTAAAATTAAAACATCCAGCTGCTCCACCCCTCTCTTTTGCAAACTTGGATAAACATAGCTTTCAAAAGCCGAAAAGTTTTCATTGCCATACCCAGTATCATAAAGTATGTGACGCTCACCATCTGTAAGTAACACCGCTAGACCATGACCGACATCATAAACGATAAGTTCTGCCTTGGAACTGTCGAAGTTACTGGCGAAAACACTTGGTAACAGCAATACAGCCATCATTGATACCAAAGGAGCTCTTAGCTTGCCCATAGGAAAACAACTTGCTAAAGCTAATATTAATAGAGTAATCAGTAACCATGGCTGTATGGATATACTTATTTGAGACCATTGCAAATAAGGACTTAAGTCAGCGAGAGAAGAGAAAAAATAATCTATGGATTGACTCAGGTAAAACATTAACCACTGGCCATTAAACAGGACCATGACCAAAACCGCTAAAAGGATTAGGGGTAAAATAACAAGGCTAAACACTGGGATCATGATTAAATTGGCCAATAAACCGAGACCGCTTGCTTCCTGAAATAATAATAAGCTTGGTATCATCAGTATCAGGGTTATTGCAATTTGCAAATGAACTAATGTCTTTAACTTACCCACAGCGCTACTGTCATGCCCTATCCTTCCAAACAGTAACAAGCTAATTACAGTAACTGCTAGAAAACTCATCCAGAAACCAGCAGATAAAACAGAGAGTGGGTCCCCTACTATAATGATCAGTAGTGCCATCTTTAGCCCCAGCAGAAATGCAGCTTCTCTCATAAGTAAACGGGATATAACTACTGAGCACCACATTATTAAAGCCCTTAATGTGGGTATTGAGAAATCAGCTAACGCACTGTATAGAAGCGCAACGACACAACTTCCAACCAGGGCAAATGTTAATGGGGATAATAGCGGTCTTGAGCATAACAAGTTCAGTAAACCAGTTAATTTAAACAGGAGCCAAAAGCTGACTCCCGCGATAATGGATATATGAAGTCCGGATATGGCCACCAGATGACTTAAGCCAAATTCACGAAGCAACTCCCGTTGGGAAGAAGACATCTTTCCTTTCTCCCCTAAAATTAAAGCCTGTAATACACCAGCTTGTTCAAACTGGTTCAGCTGGTTGTACAGTTCCTGCCTGACTGTAGAAATACTGAAAGGCGCCGCATGGTCTATTAATTGACGAGACTTTATATATCCCTTCCCATCAATACCTGACTGAAACATATAAAACTCATAATCAAAGCCAGCCTCATTAACTGGTCCATAGATGGGTTTAAGTTTAACCTTCAGCTCCCATTTTTCGCCCAGTTGATAAGGGCAGGTCTGGGCATAATCTTTTAATAAAAAGGCCTTCCCACTGATTGACTTTTTGGCGGCCTCCAACACCCTTACTTTGAACCTGCAATATTCTGGATAAATCACTGGCAATGTATCTATCTCAGCTTCTATAATGTGCGCGCTTTGGTTATGTGGTGGTTTAACTTGATTATCTTTTTGTATTACAGCACTCAGAGATACCCAGCAAAAGCCTAAAGCTAAGCCACTAATAAAGACTGCCAGTTCTTTTACAACAACCTTTTGTGATAGGTTGCCAAATAAGAGAAGACTAAGCGCAAGCAGAAAACATATGACCAAAATAATGGTCGATGGAAAAGTTGGTAAAACAAATATACTGCAGCATCCCAGCAGTAAGCCGAAAATCCATTTGAACATTTAGGGATAATCCTTATCCAAGCATTAACAAAGTGTTGTACGATAGATAGTGAAAAGTTTAATTGTGGAGCATTATGCCACGTAAGATACTGAAAAAAATTACGCCAGATCACAAAAAGATTACTGAAAATCGCTTTCTAAAAATTTTCGGTAAGTTGATTCATGATCCTGGCCTGTGGCATTTAAACCGTTATAGTGCCTCAGGGGCTTTTGCGGTTGGGCTCTTTATGTGTTTTATGCCAATTCCTTTTCAAATGGTTCTGGCTGCGGGATTAGCAATACTTTTTAGAGTAAATCTTCCACTTTCAATACTTTTGTGCTGGATTACCAACCCTTTGACAATTCCGCCAATGTTCTACTTTGCTTATCTGGTGGGAGCCTGGGTCCTGTCATGGCCACCCAGTGAGTTCGAATTTGAATTAAGCTTTGAATGGTTAAGCAATGAATTAGTACATATCTGGCAACCATTCCTTCTTGGATGCTTCATCTGTGCATCTATTCTTTCTTTATTAGGTTATTACACTATTAGCCTATCCTGGCGCTATCATGTGGTCATGGCCTGGAAAGCTCGTCAAAAGCGATGGGCTGAAAAGATCAAGCACACACTGCATCTGGATGACAGCAAAGATGACGACAATACCAATGAAAAAGATTCAGATCGTCGTCATCAAGACAAATAACCTATAACTCCAGAGCTGACAGAACACCATCTTCCAGATGGAGCTGACGCTGCATTTTACCTGCGAGTTCTAAATCATGAGTAACCGTGATGAAGGTTGTGCCCATTTCACGATTAAGCTCACACATAAGCTCGTATACGTGAGTTGCTGTTGCATGGTCAAGGTTACCGGTAGGTTCATCGGCAAGAACGCAATCCGGTTCAGTTACAAGTGCACGTGCAAAAGCTATTCGTTGTCTTTCACCGCCTGAAAGCTCAGATGGCTTGTGAGTTTTTCGATGGCTCAATCCGACTTTATCAATCAGTGCATTTGCCCTTTTCTGAGCATCAGACCTCTTCATACCCCTTATTATTAAAGGCATGGCAACGTTATCCTGAGCTTCGAACTCTGGTAGAAGATGGTGGAACTGATAAACAAACCCAATATGTTTGTTTCTAAAATCACCTTGGGCTTTTGCTGATAATTTATGAATATCGGTACCTTGAACGATGACGTTACCCGCAGTTGGTTTATCCAGGCCACCTATCAAGTGCAATAACGTACTTTTGCCTGAACCGGACGAGCCCACTATAGCTAGTTGCTCACCCCTGTCGACGTTAAGGTTAAGCTCCGTTAACACCTGAACCTTATTTGCCCCATCAGTATAAGTACGGCTAAGGTTTTCAATTTTAATCATGCTTTCACCATTACTCATAACGAAGCGCCTCCGCAGGTTGAGTTCTGGACGCTTTCCATGATGGGTATAGCGTTGCTAACACACTGATGCCGAAAGCGGCAGATGCAATTTTAATGACATCATCCGGTAAAAGCTCTGTTGGTAAGAAATTGATGAAATAAACATCTTTAGGGAAAACACTCATATTGAATGTTACTTCCAGCCAATTGACAATTCCCGGCAAGTTTAAGGCCAGAAGAACACCAAGGATAACCCCTGCACCAGTACCAATAATACCGTTGATAATACCGCTGGTCATGAAGATACGTAAGATAGAACCCGGACTGGCACCCAGAGTTCTTAGAATAGCAATATCAGCCTGCTTCTCATTCACTAACATTACGAGTGAAGTAACAATATTGAAAGCTGCTACAGCGATAATGAAGGTCAGTAGAATAAACATTATCCTTTTCTCCATTTCTATCGCATTAAACAGGGTTTGATGTTGACGGGTCCAGTTAGTAACAAAGTAATTATAATCAAGCGCCTGATTGAGAGATTCGGTTACTTCATGAACTTTCATGACATCTTGGGTTTTCAGCTGGAGTGCAGACACCCCGTCGCGAATACGAAGAATTTTTGCAGCGTCATTCAAATGAACGAAAGCCAGTCCCTTGTCCGCCTCAGACTTTGTCTCGAAGATACCTGAGACTGTAAAGCGCTTTGCCCGCGGGTTTATGCCAGCGATTGTAATGCGACTTTCCTTCAGAAACATCAATGTGACCTTATCACCCACATTTGCTGATAAGCGTCTTGCCAAAGAAGCACCGAGAATGACGTTATAACTACCTTCCTTCAAAGAGTCGAAGGAACCATTACGCATATTATCCTTCACTACAGTTACTTCGCCTACTTTCTCAGGCAAAACGCCCTGCATTAGACCGAAATGATCTTGCCCAAGGTGTTGAAACATAGTTTCTGACTGAATGTACGGTGATGCACCAACAACGCCAGGGTTTTGTAACACCCTCTGCTCAAGGTTTTGCCAGTCTTGAATGGGTCCACCGATATTGCTGACAAGAACATGCGGAGCCATACCTAGTATGCGATCTCTGAGCTCTCGCTCGAAACCATTCATGACAGACATTACTGTGATGAGTACCATCACACCTAGCGCGATCCCGATCATGGAAATCAACGAGATAAAAGATATAAAATGATCTCGACGTTTCGCACGAGTATAGCGAAGGCCGACAAATAGAGAAAAAGGGAGCCTCATGGCAGCTTTCTATTCAATTAAGTTGGCGTCATATTGAATGGTTCACAATTTGTAGTCAAGTTATCGGTTAGAATTATTAGGAAATATCGCTAATTTTTTGATATTCTAGAGAAAATTATGTCCGAGGAGTCATCATGATGAAAACAATAACAGGAGCAGTTTGCGCTATGTCGCTGATTGTCGGTGCGGGGGTTGGCCTTAATACGGCTAAAGCCGACGAAGTGAAAGTACCAGTTGCGCAACAGGGTCAGGAAAAGAATATCCAGGTACCTAAGGCTGGTGTGACTAAGTCTTACGTAGAGCAAAATTTTGGTAGTCCCAACCGCGTTGAGGGACCGGTCGGAGAGCCACCTATCACAAAATGGATTTATAACGATTATACCGTTTACTTTGAGTATGATCGTGTTATTCACTCAGTGATACACAAAGGCTAATAACTTTGAAATCAAGCTCATAGGACTAACTATGAGCTTTTCTTCTTTACTGTTACTGCAATTTACTTCTTTAATTGTGAGAGTATATAAGGCGCTACCACAACCGTCCAAAACTCAGTTTCCGGTTTACAGTTTTCTTTTACAAACTCCATCGGCATCCGCTGGATTTTTTCTGAATCAATTAAAGGCTTTATTTCCTCTGCATTATCCAGAGACAAATCTGCCGCTACGTTGATTAGATCAAGCTCCTGATCGATAAGCAACATATTCCCTTTGGCAAAGAACCGCTCAATCTCTTTCCAGGCTACAACCGCCGTTTCACCATTAAGCTTCGCAACCATTTCTTCGCGCGGTGTTAATTGGGTAAAAGTATCAGTTGTTTGTTTAGAATCTTTCTCTTTAGACATATTAATCAATAACTTATAGTTTGCATTTAAACAAGATTATCAAGCTCGAGATCATGTTCAAGCTGTAACCAGTCGGGTGATTGACGAACCTTAGTCAGCGAATAGTTCAATGACTGACCTTTCATTTTCTTGAGACGGTTAGATGCTTTGGGATCCAGCTCAAAATCGAATGAGTCGAGCAATGCTCTACCCTCAACTGGATGGTTACACACTAAGACCATATCACAGCCAGCTACAACCGCCGCTTTGGCCCTATCGTAATAGCCTCCAACTACTTCAGCACCTTTCATACTGAGATCATCGCTAAAAATTACACCGTCAAAGTTCAGCTGGCCACGTAATATATCCTGCAGCCATAACTCAGAAAAACCTGCAGGTTTAGAATCAACACTGGGATAAATAACATGAGCGGGCATGACAGCTTGATAACTCTGTGCAAGTTCGGCGAATACTCGCATATCCTGACTGATTATAAGCTCCCGGGGACGTTCATCTACTGGGATATCTACATGAGAGTCAGCTTCAACTGAACCATGTCCAGGGAAGTGTTTTGCAGTAGCAGCCATACCGAAGTCATTCATACCTTTAATAAATTCTCTACCTAAAGCAATCACTTCATCAACCTGAGTAGAAAAGGCTCGGTCACCGATAACACGGCTGATCTCATTTCCTAAATCCAATACCGGTGCAAAACTAAAGTCAATACCCACGGCCTGGACCTCAATCGCAATGAGGCTCCCCCAGCGGTAAGCATCCCGTTTAGCTGTATCAAGGCTTTTTGCATTTTTAAGAATACTTGCCATAGCCGGTACATGGGTGAAACCCTCACGAAAGCGTTGAACCCGTCCACCCTCATGATCCACAGCTATTAAAATATCTCGATTGGCAATTTCACGAACTGACTGGGATAGCTCAGCTATCTGATTTGGACTGGCATAGTTTCTACTAAAAAATATGATGCCTCCCAGCAATGGGTTTTGTAGCATGTCTTGTTCTGCTGAGTTTACTTCTAAACCCTCTATATCAAGCATTAAGGGGCCAATCGCCATAGGATTTTCCTGTAATTTCTACAAAGCCGATATGATACCTGACTCGGTACAAAATCACCAAGGAGGAAACATTTTTTAACAGACTGGACTGATCATTCGATTTCTCATGCCCCTTAAACTCGCTATAATGACTCGCGAAAATGAAACATGTGACCATAAATTAACAAAGGGTACTTTTATGATAACTCTAAAAAGAGCCGTCAGCGCTGCCATACTGACCAGCGCCCTGCTGGGCCATCCCGTTATCTCTACTGCTGCTGGCAGCAAAGACGTAACTGTTGAAGACGCAGCTGCTTTTGTTGCTGATGCTGAAAAGCGATTAACCGATATTGCCGAATATGCAGCTCGTATCGCCTGGGTCAACGCTAATTTTGTAACCCACGATACAACGATGCTGAACGCACAGGTTGGTGAAGAGTATACAAAGCTTGGCGTAGAGCTTGCTAATGAAGCCAAGAAGTTTAACGGCCTCGATCTTCCTTACGACCTTAACCGTAAAATCGAAATGATCAAGCTTGGCCTGACATTACCAGCTCCATCAGACCCGAAAAAAACAAAACAACTAGCAGAAATCAGCTCTAAGTTAGACAGTATTTATGCGAAAGGCAAAAGCCCTGATGGCCGTAGCCTGGGCGAACTAAGTCAGGTATTACGGGAATCTCGAGATGCTGACGAGCAGCTGAAGGCCTGGACTGGCTGGCGTGAAATATCTAAGGAAATGCGTCCTCTTTACCAGCAGATGGTAGAAATCGCCAACGAAGGCTCTAAAGAGCTTGGCTATGCCGACACAGGTACTATGTGGCGTTCAAAGTACGATATGCCTGCTGATGGCTTTGCTAATGAAATGGACCGTTTATGGGGACAGGTAAAGCCTCTCTATACTGCCCTGCACTGTCATGTAAGAGCCGAGCTGAATGAAGAGTATGGTGATGAGGTGGTCTCAACAGACAAACCTATCCCAGCTCATCTTCTCGGTAATATGTGGGCACAACAGTGGGGTAATATCTACGATATCGCTGGTCCTGACAGTGCCGGTGAAGGTATTGATATCGATCCAATTCTGCGTGAACACTATGGCGTTGATAAAGATGAAGTCAGTCATGAAGAGAAAGAAGTCGCGGTTAAGAAAATGGTTAAAACAGCCGAAAACTTCTTCTCATCTCTTGGCTTCGCTCCATTACCACAAACCTTCTGGGAGCGTTCGCTTTTCGTAAAACCGCGTGATCGCGATGTCCAATGCCATGCCAGCGCCTGGGATATTGATAATGAAGAAGATATTCGTATTAAGATGTGTACTGAAATCAATGGCGAAGACTTCCAGACTGTACACCACGAACTTGGTCACAACTACTACCAGCGTGCATACAAAGATCAGCCAATCTTGTATAAAGGCAGTGCCAACGACGGCTTCCATGAAGCTATTGGCGATACAGTAGCCCTCTCAATCACACCAAAGTACCTGAAGCAAATCGGGCTTATCGACGAAGAACCAGATGCCAGCGCTGATATTGCTTTGTTAATGCGTTCAGCATTAGACAAAGTTGCATTCTTACCTTTTGGTTTAATGGTCGATCAATGGCGTTGGAAAGTATTCAATGGTGAGATATCACCTGAAGAATACAACCAGGGCTGGTGGGAACTGCGTCAAAAATACCAGGGCATCGATGCTCCGGTTGCTCGAACCGAAGATCATTTTGACCCAGGTGCAAAATACCATATTCCCGGTAATACACCTTACTCACGTTACTTCCTGGCTCACATTCTACAGTTCCAGTTCTATCGTGAAATGTGTGAGATGGCTGGCAACGAAGGCCCACTTCACCGTTGCTCTTTCTATGGCAATAAAGAAGTCGGCGAGAAGCTAATCAAGATGCTAGAAATGGGCTCTTCACGTCCTTGGCCTGACGCTCTTGAAGCTATGACCGGTAGCCGTGAAATGGATGCAACAGCGGTACTTGAGTACTACGCCCCGCTGAAAACATGGTTGGATGAACAAAACAAAGGTCGTAACTGTGGCTGGTAATTGATTTCAACAGCTAGAAAACAATTAAGGCGCCAATATGGCGCCTTTTTTCTATAAAAATATGATACTAAGCTTACGATAGAGACTAAAATACAAAAAGGTATATACTCAGGAAGTGGCAGATAGCCCCACCTAGAACAAACATATGCCAAATTGCGTGATTGAAAGGAATTCTACGGTCTGCAGCATAGAAAATTGTTCCCAGTGTGTAGGATAAGCCCCCTGCAAGTAGTAGCCACAAAGCTCCAGGAGCGACATTATCTAACATTTCAGGGGCAGCAATAACTATAACCCACCCCATCAAAATGTATGTGATTAGAGATACTTTAGGGAATCGCAACTGATACTTGGTTTTAAATATTATTCCAAACAGAGCCAAGCCCCATATTACACCGAACAATACCCACCCCATAAAACCGTTAAGGCTGATAAGAGTAAATGGTGTATAGGTTCCGGCTATCAGAAAGTAAATTGCACAATGATCCAGGGTTTGGAATACCTTTTTTACAGATTCAGGCTGGAAGCTATGGTAAAGGGTCGAAGTCGTGAATAGAACGATCAGGCTAATACCATAAACAATTGCGCTTGCTAGTTTCCAACCATCCAGAGGGTCTATTGCAGTCATGATCATCATAGTCATCGCTGCAACGCTTAATAAAGCACCAATAGCGTGACTGGACGCATTGGCAATCTCTTCACCAATGCTATAGGTATGTTCTGTTAACTCAACATCAAGATGCGCTCTTGGTTGTGTCATTGTTCTCTCCATTACTGTAATTACTAAATACTAAGAGCTAATTCCGTCCCTTGACGGATTGCTCGCTTAGCATCAAGTTCTGCGGCAACATCTGCGCCACCTATTAAATGTACTGAACAACCTTTGCTTTCAAGCTGTTCAGCTAAATCTCTATTCGGTAACTGTCCTGCACAGATAATAACATTATCAACTGCCAGCGTTTCCGTTTTACCTGATGCTTTGTGTTCAATGACCAGGCCATCATCATTAATTTCTTTATACTCCACGCCACTAACCATTTTAACTTGCTTGTGCTTTAGGCTTGCCCTGTGAATCCAGCCAGTGGTCTTACCCAGTCCCTTACCCATTTTGGTTTCTTTGCGCTGTAACAATGTTACTTTTCGCGCTGGAGGACTAATTTCTGGCTCATCAAGTAAACCACCGTCATCTGAATAAAGGCGATCAATACCCCACTCTTTTAACCATTCATCCAGGTCCGCTGTGGGAGACTCTTCATAGACCAGGTACTCGGTCAGGTCAAAACCGATGCCCCCTGCTCCAATAACAGCAACACTCTCGCCAACTGGTTTCTTGTGAAGCAAAACGTCTACATATGACAATACTTTGTCATGGTCTATACCTGGAATTTTTGGAGTACGCGGCGTTACACCCGTGGCCAAAATTACTTCATCATAATTTCCAGCCAGAGATTCCACAGTTGCTTCAGTACCCAAGTGAAGCTTAACACCGGTTTCTTCAAGTAAGTTTTTAAAATACCTTATTGTTTCGTAGAACTCTTCCTTACCAGGAATTTGGTTCGCAATATTGAGCTGCCCGCCAATATTATCTTTTTTATCAAACAAATGAACTTCATGGCCACGATAGGCTGCTTCAGTGGAAAATGCTAAGCCAGCCGGGCCGGAACCGACCACAGCAATTTTTTTCTTAAACTTTAAGGGCTGTGCTACCAGCTCAGTTTCATAACAAGCTCTTGGGTTAACCAGACAGGTTGCACGCTTTTGTTTAAAAACATGATCCAGGCAGGCCTGATTACAGGCAATACACGTATTAATCATCTGACTCTGACCTTTCTCAGCCTTTACAACAAAGTCTGCATCGGCTAGTAGTGGTCGAGCCATAGAAACCATATCAGCACAATCATCAGCCAATACTTGCTCTGCTACTTCCGGCATATTAATGCGGTTAGAAGTAATAAGTGGCACATTAACTTCATCACGCAATTTCTTAGTGACCCAGGTGAATGCCCTACGCGGTACTGAAGTTTGAATTGTTGGCACTCTTGCTTCATGCCAGCCAATACCTGTATTAATGATCGTTGCACCGGCCTTCTCAACTTCCTTAGCGAGCTGAACAACTTCAGGCCAGGTGCTACCGTCATCAACTAAATCAATCATCGAAAGTCTGTAAATAACGATAAAGTTTTCACCCACCGCCTGTTTTACTGCCTTGATAATCTCCAGTGGAAAACGGATTCGGTTTTCATATGCGCCGCCCCAACTATCAGTTCTTTTATTAGTTCTTTTAACAATGAACTGATTAATCAGGTAGCCTTCGGACCCCATGATTTCAACGCCATCATAACCAGCTTCCTTTGCAAGTCGTGCACAACGAGCGTAGTGCTTGATGGTTTTTTTGATCATCCGCTCTGACATTGCTTTTGGAGTAAATGGCGCGATCGGAGCTTTTATCTTAGAAGCCGATACTGACAGGGGGTGGTAAGCATAACGGCCTGCATGCAAAATTTGTAAAGCAATTTTTCCACCCGCCTGATGAACGGCTTCAGTCACTATTCGATGCTTTCGAACCTGGCGTCTACTGCTCAGCTGCGACGAATGAGGGGCAAGCCTGCCTCTAAAATTCGGTGATATTCCACCCGTCACCATCAGCCCGACGCCCCCGCGTGCACGGGTTGCATAAAACTCGGCCATCTTTTCAAAGCCGCCTTTCTCTTCTTCAAGTCCAGTATGCATAGAGCCCATAAGGACGCGGTTTTTAATTTGTGTAAAACCGAGGTCAAGAGGTTCTAATAATTTCGGGTATTTCACAATAGTCTTCTTCTGCGAATAGAATTATTGGTCTTAGCCATAAGTCTACTGGTATAACCAGTCTTGTGCAATGCTTGAGTCAATATTAGCTAACAAATTAAGCGAAAGAAAAGCAATATAAAACAATAGGTTATCATTTCGTTACATTTAATAACTAGTCACAAAATAAGCAATTTGGTTAAAATTGGCGCATATTTGAAATTAGATTGAAGAAAGAAGGAAAATAAGACGTGTCAAAACCAAACTCGATAATCGGTAGATTCTTTTACCGGATCTGGAAAACCGTGGATGTATCAGGACGACTTTTTATCGGCCTGATAGCTATTACCTTATTTGTATTATTTGTTAGAAGCTGCGTCAGCGGTCCTGACTTGCCAAAAGTGAACGATGGCTCTGCACTAATACTGAACCCAACCGGTATACTTGTTGAGCAGGAAAAATATGTAGATCCGATTGAGAAAGTTATTGCTGGAGCACAAGGTGCAAATGATTTAGAAGCATCTATGTATGATTTACTGGATGCCATTGAGTATGCCAAAAAGGATGACAGCATCAGTGTTATGGTTATTCAGACCAACAAGCTGATGGGAGCTTACGGCGGTATCAGCAAATATCAGGATTTACGTGAGGCAATCCAAGATTTCAAAACTACCGGTAAGAAGGTTATCGCAGTAGCAGACTGGTATTCTCAGGGTCAGTACTATCTAGCTTCTGTAGCTGATGAGGTATACATGAATCCTCAGGGCAGCATGATGTTCGATGGTATGGCTAGAACAGGAACCTACTTTAAGTCCGCTCTTGATAAACTGGGTGTTAATGTTCACGTTTTCCGCGTTGGAACCTTTAAGTCGGCAGTTGAGCCATTTATCCGAGACAACATGTCTGATGCCGCCAAAGAGGCCAACATAGAATGGTTGGGTGATTTGTGGAAAGCAATGAAAACAGACATTGCGGGTTCTCGTGACATGAGCGTCGAAGAGTTCGATAGCTTTATCGAAAACTACCTGCCAATTATACAGCAACACAATGGTGATGGTGCTCAGGCAGCTCTAAGTAGTGGTTTTGTCGATAAGCTAATGACTCGTGGTGACTTCCGCGAATATATGATCAATAAAGTTGGTCTCAATGACAAAAAAGACTCTTATCAGGCTATTGGCTACAAAAAATACCTGAAGGCTCGTCGCCCTCTTATTGATATGCCAAGTGGTAAAGATAAGGTTGCGGTCATCGTAGCAAAAGGTGAAATTGTGGATGGTAACCGTAAGGAAGGTATCATTGGAGGTGACAGCACAGCTCGCTTAATTCGTAAGGCTCGACTGGATGATTCCGTTAAAGCCATCGTTATGCGTGTTGACAGCCCGGGAGGCAGTGCCTTTGCTTCAGAAGTTATTCGAAGCGAACTGGCACGAGCTCAAAAAGAAGGAAAAATTGTTGTGACTTCCATGGCCGGCATGGCTGCTTCGGGCGGATACTGGATATCAGCTACGTCAGATGAAATCTGGGCTCACCCAACTACAATTACCGGCTCAATCGGTATCTTTGGTATGGTTCCAACGTTTGAAGAGCCTTTAAATAAAATCGGCATCAACAGAGATGGCGTTGGTACAACAAAATGGTCTCGCTCTTTTGACATCATGTCTGGCATCTCCGAAGACTTCAAAGCCGTTATTCAGGCTAATATTGAGAAAGGATACGATGACTTCTTAAGTTTAGTCGCGGAAGGTCGTGATATGACCAAGGAAGAAGTAGACAGCATAGCCCAAGGTCGAGTCTGGTCTGGTGAAGATGCTCATCGCCTTGGACTGGTAGATAAACTGGGTGACCTGGATGACGCAGTTAAGTCTGCAGCAAAGTTAGCCAATATTGATGATTATGATGTTCGCTTTATAAAACGTGAATTGGATCCAACTGAAAAAATGATTCGCGATATTTTAAGCAACGCTAAGGCCACCGGTGATTACTCAGCCCTGGAATCTGTATCAGCGAAAACCAACCCTCTTCTTCATGCAGTAAATAGTCAGGTAAAAGAGATTTATAGACTCATTCAAAACTATAATGATCCGAACCATGCTTACCTGCACTGTATGTGTGAAGTGAAATAATAAGAAGTAGTTACATGTGAAAAGGCAGCATAGGCTGCCTTTTCTTTTTCATAGATCTTATTCGTCATCTTCACTTTTTAACTGGCTGGCATTGGCTCTGATTTTATAGACCTCAAAAGCCGAGATTTCTTTATTCCTTGCTAAATCAAGTGCCATATCCGCCAATCTGACCATGCCCTGCTTTTCCGCTTTCTGTGCAAGTTTCTCAATATCCAACGATTCATTAATCTCTCGACTGATATCAGGGGTAATAGTCAATAGTTCATAGACTGAACGGCGCCCAGCGATTCCTGTATTAAAGCATTCAGAGCAACCAGCTCCTCTATAAAAGGTATCATTCTTCTTGGCCTGGATTTCATGTCGTATAGAGTCAGGCACCTCTTCTTTTTCGAGGCAGAGCGGGCAGTTTTTCTTAACAAGTCTTTGCGCCAATATACCCACAAGAGCATCCTTTAAAAGATAAGGCTCCACACCCATTTCAATAAGGCGTGTAATAGTACTGACAGCGCTATTGGTATGGAGTGTACTAAGAACTAAATGGCCTGTAAGAGCACTTTCAACAGCTATTTTTGCTGTTTCATCATCACGAATTTCGCCAACCATAATGACATCTGGGTCATGCCTTAAAATGTTGCGTAAAGCTCTGGCAAATGTATAGCCAATTTTATGGTTAACGGGAATCTGCGTGACACCATCTATTTTATACTCGACAGGTTCTTCTACTGTTACTATATGCGGTCCTTCTTTAACCTTTTCCTGTAAAGCGGCGTAAAGTGTTGTAGTTTTACCTGAACCTGTTGGGCCCGTAACAAGGAATATGCCGTAACTGGAACGTAATAAGTTGGTAAGCTTTTCCGTATCCTTGGTGTTAAGTCCAATTTCTTTAATGTCTCTTAACCCCTGGGAGCTGTCTAATATCCTGATCACGACGCTTTCCCCATAAACGGTTGGCATAATTGATATACGCATATCAACACTTTTGTTGTTACCTGAATATTCTATGCGGCCATCCTGTGGCAAACGTCGTTCCGAAATATCCATACCGCCAATAATTTTTACGCGACTGACAAGTGCTGGATGCAGAGATAAATTGAGCTTTCTTACTGGCGTCAAAGTACCATCTATACGGAATAGCAACTCCAGGTGATCAGCACGGGGGTGCAGGTGTATATCAGAAGCTCCTTTCTCAATAGCATCAGTAATAATCGTTGCCATGAGGCTGATAACACCTTTCTTTTTACCCAGACTTTCTATTTCATTGGTAGCGAGGCTTGTTTTGTTAGTAATCCCAGATTTTTCAAGTTCGCTCAGGGCCTCTTTTTCATTCTGAAATTGAACCACACCACTGAGGTACTCCAGAAGTTCTTTTTTATCAGCTTTTTTTGGCTCTATATTGCAACCTGCTATAAAGCTGAGAGTTTGAATAGCATCAATCTGCTTTGGATTTGAAAATGCAACTTCAAGGAAGTGACCGTGTTTTCTTAAAGGGAGAGCCTGGTATTTGAATAGAAGATCTGAGGGAAACTTTCTTACCCAGTGTTCATCAATATTAATATCTTGGAGTCTGACCTCCTCAACGCCATTATGAAGCTCTTGATCTGCAGTATCTATGCCAAAGGTAGATGGGCCATTACTCTCAATGAGCTTAATGTCTGATACGTTTTGCTCAGAAACCAGTACAATAAAAACATGTCCTTTGTGGAGCCTCAGTATCTTCCATACACCATTTTCATTATCGCAAGTTAAACACTGCCCCTTTATCGAAAAGTTCCCTTTCATTTCGATTTTATAGTTGGAATATTTGCTACTTCCAGTTGCGTCTGCAAACTCATCTAAACTTTCAAAAACAGGCTTCTGGATAAAGACATATAACAGTTCTTCGAAAGGAAAGGGACCATTATCAGTTATAAATAAATGTTCTTTGAAATTAACCTCTAGCAGTTTTTGTTCAGATAGCTGATTCTCAGTATCAGAGAAAATACTATTGGTAACGGTGTTTTGAGAGTTTTTAATAGCCTCTGAAAGTAATTCTTCGTACTGCACAATGACTCCCTATGAATACTTCAGTTAAGGTAAGACCAAATAAAGCATTAATACCACTATAATATTTTTTCAAAGGGATAGCACTTCTTTAAAATAGAGAACTTAAATAAGACACTCCTACTAGAACTGACTAAACGAGTTTAAGTTAGCTTTACTTTATGGGAAATAAGACAGGCATAAAAAAACCTGCAACAAGTGCAGGTTTCTTAAATAGTGGCGGAGCGGACGGGACTCGAACCCGCGACCCCCGGCGTGACAGGCCGGTATTCTAACCAGCTGAACTACCGCTCCGCGATGTCTAACCTAGTACTGTAATGTGCTTTGTTAGAGTGTTTTGCTGGCGACCTCATCGGTCAACGACGCGCATATTACTGGCGTTCCCCTATTCCGTCAACTCTTTTTTTCATTTTTATTTAATTTTTTTAAAAAACGTACAAAACACGAACAAAAAGGCTAAAAATCAATCAGTTATAGCAACCCAGGCGATAATACGCTCTTCGATTTCTTCAGGGTTTAAATCCCTCTCACTGACTAACTTTCGATGTAGGCTTTCACCTTTTTTATGGATTAACTGCGGATCACCTGAAACAAGATGATGCCACTCCGGAAGGTCTTCCCCTCGGGCGACCAGTTTGTAAGCACAGCTATCAGGTAGCCAATAATAATCATCAAGTGTCTTTGGGGTAATCTGAACGCAGTCAGGTACCTTACTTAAACGATTGTCGTAATCTGTACATCTAAGTGTCTTTGTGTCCAATAAATGACAACCAACGTCAGTCTGCATCAACATCGTGTCGCTATCATCTAGAAACTGTATACGACAACATTTTCCACAGCCATCACATAATGACTCCCATTGCTGATGAGTCATTTTATCCATAGGTGTGTTTAGCCAGAACTTTTCCATTACGAGCTGTTTTTTTCAATCAAGCCAGCCAGTTCCTCTTGTGTTGGGGGCATTTGCAAATAATACCCGTCTTCCTCAAGTTTTGACTTAAGTTCATGTATCTCAACTAGAGCCAACTTGTCACGTTTACTTAAGTCGATATGCATTACCAACTCAGGCTCACCCCAGACGGACATCAAGCCCTCAGGTAGTTCATCTAAATCCGCTTCAAACGGTACATATAAGTAAGTGTCAGGCTTCTTTGCGCTTTTATAAACACTGCACATCATCATAGGACTACTCGTTAAATTTTATATCAGGAAAGTTCTTCTAGCTTGGCTTTAAATGCTGGCTCTAATAGTTCTCGGCGCCAGCTGTTCCAAAAATGGTTTGGACGGGTTATAAAGCCCTGCTTTGTCTTAATGTAGTATTCTAACAGACGTTTACTGCTAATGGCTTCTTCTGGAATATCATTTTCTTTAGCGATAGTTGAAGCAACAACTTTTAACGCTTTCAGTTTTTGCTTTGCTCCGGGAAGTTTATGAAAGGCAGGAATTGCCTCAGGCCATAAAGTCTTACTTTCTGCGTCAGCCTCAGCAATTAAATTTAATAGCTCCGCTCCATACTTACGAATGCTTCCTCTGTTACAACCAATTTTAAGAAGGAAACTGGTAGTTGGTTTTGATTCCATGCATATATCTAGGAGATGGTGATCCCTAAATATAAATGTTTTTGGAATATCTTCTCGTCTGGCTAACTGTTCTCTCCAGGCTGCTACCTTACGTAACCTGTTTAACTGTGATGGCTTTAACTTAAAAGCACCTTTAACTTTAAGGTATGCATGTTCGAAATCCTCTAAATGAGTTATTGCCTGATAAATTGACTCAGTATCCTCAAGCACAAAGCCATAATGACCCTTTTCAAGCAAGCTCTCCCTAAGCTTATAAAAGCATGGAAGCAGGAACTGGACGTCTTGAGCAGCATAAACCTTCTGCTCTTCACTCAAGGGCCGCTTCAACCAGTCAGTTTTTGTATGCTCTTTATCAAGCGTCAACCCAAGCATCTGTTCAACCATATTTCCATAGCCCAGCATAGGGCCCAGCCCAACAAGTGCCGCTGCTATTTGTGTATCAAAAATTGAGTTTATCGGGAAGTTATAGGTATTGTGTAGAGCTTCAAGATCTTCACTGCAACTATGAAGAACTTTCAAAACTGAAGCATCTGATAAGACCTTCCCTAAAGCCGATAAATCTTTCAGTTGAAGAGGATCAAGGAGGTAAATTTCTTCACCGTCATAGACCTGTATCAATGCCAGTTTGTGGAAAAAAGTGTTTGTCCTGTCAAACTCGGTGTCCAAGGCCAAAACCTCCTGCTCTAGCCAGGACTGACACAACTCTTCTAGACGAGCTTCACTAGTTACCTTCTCAACGGCAACTAACTCTGAATGATGGTCTAACTCGAATCTATGCAAATTCACCTACTTACGTAATTCCTTACGCAAAATTTTACCAACGTTGGATTTTGGGAGTTCGTCTCTAAACTCAACTTCTTTAGGTATTTTGTACCCAGTTAGATGTTCGCGACAATGTTTAATTAATTCTTCTTCAGTTAACGAGGAATCTTTTTTTACAACTACGATCTTAACCACTTCTCCCTTTACATCATCAGGCTCGCCAACGGCCGCGACTTCAAGAACTCCTGGGTGTAGCGCTACGATGTCCTCAATTTCATTAGGGTATACATTAAATCCAGACACCAGAATCATGTCTTTTTTACGATCAACGATCTTTAAAAAACCTTCCTCGTTGATAACCGCCATATCTCCTGTAGCTAACCAACCATCCTGGAGTACCTCATCCGTTTCCTTCGGACGGCCCAGGTAACGCTCCATAACTTGTGGGCCTTTTACCCAAAGTTCTCCAGGCTCATCAAAACCAAGCTCTTTGCCATCGTCATCTCTAATCTGTACATCCGTAGATGGCACAGGCAATCCAATGGTGCCGTTATAGGCATCTAAGTCCAGAGGGTTCATGCTTACCACTGGTGAAGTTTCTGTCAGCCCATACCCCTCCAGTAAAGGAGTTCCTGTTAGTTTTTGCCACTCTTCAGCGACTGACTTTTGAACAGCCATACCGCCACCAACAGCCAGTTTTAGTTGTGAAAAGTCTAGTTGACGGAAGCTTTCCTGATTCAATAGCCCATTAAATAAAGTATTAACACCTGTAATGGTGGTAAACGGGTACGCACGAAGGTTTTTACAGAAGTCCTTCATATCACGAGGGTTGGTAATGTAGATGTTATGGCCTGCCGCTTTAGTGAACAGTAGACAGTTCACACACAATGAGAAAATATGGTACAGAGGTAATGCCGTAATAATGGTCTCTTGCCCCTCTTCCAAAAACGGCCCCATCCAGGCATGAGTCTGTAAAACATTAGCCACCATATTTTTATGGCTTAGGACGGCACCTTTTGCCACACCAGTAGTTCCTCCAGTATATTGAAGGAAAGCAATATCACTCTGTGTTATTTCAACGGGTGAAAAGTTTTCAGCGGAGCCTTTTTTCATCGCGTCTACAAATGAGATAGCTCCCGGCAGACTGACGCTTGGCACCATTTTCTTTATGTATTTAACTACAAAATTAACGATAAAGCGTTTCGGTTGTGAGCATATATCACCAACCTGAGTAACTATAATGTTATCAAGCTCAACATCATCAATTGCTTCAGCTAAAGTGTCAGCGAAATTAGCTAAAATAACAATACTTTTGGCTCCGCTATCATTAAGCTGATGAGCCAGCTCTCTGGGAGTATAAAGAGGGTTCACATTAACTACGGCCAGCCCCGCTTTAAGGGCACCAAACAGAGCCACGGGATACTGCAAGAGATTTGGCATCATAAGAGCTATTTTATCACCCTTACTAAGGCCTAGAGTGTTTTGCAGGTAAGCGGCAAAATCTTTGGCCTTCTCTTCAAGTTCTCTGTAGCTTAAAGTGACTCCAAGATTAGTAACAGCAGGCCTATCACCATGGTTTTGAGCAGCTTCATCTAGAATTTCACTCAGGTTCGCATACTGATTAAAGTCAATGGTGTGCTGAACTTTTTTGGGATAATTTTTTAGCCAAACTTTTTCCATGAAAAAACCTATTAGATATGCGAATGAATGATAAATGTTGGACAAGAAAATTACATGATTCCGACCTTTATCGCAACTATTCCGACCTCTTACGACTAGTTTGATTTATTTTGCTCATTTTTCGACCAAAAACCAATGATTTTTTCTGCTACAGCATCCGCAAACTGCATATGCAAATGATGTCCACCCTCCATATCGACACGTTCAACTCTCTCCAGATATCCAAAGCGCTGCTCTATACCGGGATACTCATTAGATAAGCCACCGCTAGCAAGAATAACCTGTACCGGGCATACAATATTACGCATTATCGCTTCCAGCTGTGGCTCGGTCAGTCTTAACCACGAGAGGTGCTTCAGGCGAGAGTCACTTGACCACTGATAGCCTTCCTCACATAAAGTGACACCACGCTCTATCAAGGGAAGTAGTATATCCACGGGTAGCTCTGATACCTGGGCTCTGGCTGTAGCCGCTGTTTTCAGATCTTTGAAGTAGCGCTTATTGCCACTTCTTTGTTTACGTTGTAACAGCGCCTTTTGTAGCTGAATTACCGTACCTTCGGGTGACGAGACCAACGCTCCTAACGCATCAATCGAAACAATGCTTCCAACTTTATCGGGGAACACGCCGGCATATATTACCGAGAGTGCAGCACCCATTGAATGTGCTAAAAACTTTGGCTTTTCCAGCTTGAGTATATCTATGACAGAATCGATTACAGATATTCCAGACAGAAATTGATAGTCAGCTGCTGGGTGAAGGTGATCAGACTGACCATGACCAGGGAACTCAATAGCTATCAGCCGGTAATTTGTGTCTTTTGTAAGCAAGGGAGCGAGGTAGTGGAAAGTTGCCGCATTGTCGAGCCAGCCATGCAAACAGAGCACAGGCTCCCCTTCAGGGTTACCCCATTCTATTACACTAACTTTACAGTGGTGGACTTCTAAGTGGTATTCTCTTTCAAATTTAAAGTACATTGATATCTACAACCTGTTTTTGGTTTTATGATAGCACATAAAAAACGGGCCATTTACATGGCCCGGTATGAGAAAATTATACTCATCAAAGAGAAGTGACAATGACAACCAAGTAAACATATAAGCATCATATGCTGTATTTGCTACTTGTATAAAGTTTGAACAACATTCTCTCGATAAGTTCCGTAAAGTAAGGGATTTTTTCAGCCAAGGACTAAAAACAAATGTTAACAATATCCTGGGATTTAAAATCAATAAGTTACAAAGACAACTTATCAACGCTTTTTAAGGGTGACCCGGCAAAAAACTTGCCTTTTTCATTAATTGCAACGGTTCCCAAAGCGACTTCAGGGTCGTGTGTAAAAAAGACTCTACCATTATCTTCTTTAAGCGACTCAAGTAAGACTCTCTTTTCGTCAATCAAGCTTTCTGGATACCGGTCATAGCCCATTGTTATAGGCAAATGCATCCAAGGTGCACCAGGAATAAGGTCTGCCGCAAAAGCAACTGGACCTTCAGCAGTTTCGATTGTTGTAATAAGCATGCCTGGTGTATGGCCATTGGAAACATAAAAATGGTAATCAGGGCCTAGTAAGTCAGAACTATCAGTATCCACTAAATGTAGACGCCCGGTAGCTTCAAGTTTGTCCGTTAAACCTGGAATAAATGATGCACGATCTCTTGGGTGTGGATTACAAGCCCTCTCCCAAGCCTCCTTACCGATAATAAACTCGGCATTAGGGAATAGTAATTCTGACTCTTTCCCCTCTTGCCACTGTGTCAGAAGGCCGCCTGCATGATCAAAATGCATATGAGATAGGACCAGAATATCAATGTCCTCGTGGCTAAACCCTGCCTCCTTTAAAGAATACAACAATATATGCTCTGACTCCTGCACACCATAACGATCGCGATACTTTGGCTCAAAGAAAGCGCCAATACCCGTCTCAAACAATATGGTTTTATCCCCATCGACAACCAGCATTGCTCGACAAACCAGATCAATACGGTTTAAATCATCGACATCAACCCATCGCTGCCACAATGCTTTAGGGGCATTTCCAAACATGGCTCCGCCATCCAGCTTTTGAGTATTGCCGTTGATGGAGTAAAAGGTTTTAGGTGTTGGTTGTTTTGACATAGAGATCCTGTCAGTTGGGTGATTGCTTATAGTCTAGCTTATCAATACCAAAAACCAAGTCAGAAGCAGACTTTTCTTTTGAAATAGTCAATGGTAGGTGTGCCGGTGTAGTTTCATAGAGATTCCATGTGGGATCAACACCAACCCACTCATCACCAATTAGAACCTCTACCCAGGAATGACCACCGAACCGTTGCTCATCGTCACCAAGATAAACATAGCCGTTAACCTGGCGTGCTGGAATTTTCTGTTGATTGAGTAAAGCCAGTAGCAGCTGTGTATACTCTGTACAGTCGCCATATCCATTAGATATCACCTCCTCCACTGTGAAATTAGTAGGAGTGGGCTGATAATAAAGATAATCATTAACAAAATTAACAAGCGCCTTGACCCTTCCCTCATAGGAAAATTTACCTAATGAAGCTTTGGTGGCCAAGCGTATAACAGGTGCACTGCTCTGATAAAATTGCCAGTCTTTGATTAACCCCTTATCTGCGAGGTATCTCTTCGCTTTAGATGCTACCAGAGTCTGGTTTTGTAACTGTAAGGTAGGATGCAGCTTTAACCAGTCTACGTTTCCTACAACTAGTGAATACGCAATGGAATCTAGTGCATTGATATCACCCAATGGCTGCTGCAGTCGTATACCACTGGAAGCATATAAATCATCCTGCATTTCAGGGTTAAAACTCGGCTTTTCTGTTACACGAACTAACTCTATGCCTCTTAACCGATATTGCCTTTGAGTAATGCCCGAAACTGTGTAAGTTAGCCGGGTAGTATCTTTTGCTCCTGGGCCCTTGGCTCTCACAACATAGTGTGCATTCCGCTCCGAGGGACTCTTATGCAACTCATATTCCGCTGAATGTAGCTCTAAGCTGTATGGGTCAAGAACACTGACAGAAAGACTCTGTTCTGCTTCGGCTGGCTGTCTTTCAAGCCACTGTCGCAAAGCTAAATAGTCACTTAAGGTATAGTTTATTGATGGCTCTTTGAATGTTGATATTTGATTGTTACGAACTTGCTCTACTATTAAATCTCTACCATTTTCAAAGGATGTGACACGTTTCAATCCAGGCTCGTGGACGATGGCTTTTCCTCTTTCAAGCCTGTACGGAGGTTCAGAGCTGAAGACTAAACTACTATTATAAACGAACTTAAATCGCTTACCCCTGACTCTCCCTTCAAACAATTCTTTCTGATCAATCTCTACTTTGTCTTTATCTGTTTTAAGAACAGTTTTTGCCCAGCCAACCATCTGACCCTGCCAATTAATTTGCGACCACTCCGTAAATGGTTTAACGGTAGCAGGATCCCACAAACGAACATAGGTATTATAAGAGCTTAGCGCAAAGAAACATGCTGCTAAAAAACTCATTTTCAGCAGCATATTGAAACGATATTTAGCTGGTTGCTTCATCGCCTTCTATAGGAGAAATTTTGAAATTAAACAAAGCATATATAAAAGATACCAGAGGTGTTAACAGGTTAAAATAACAATAAATCCAGTAAGCACCCGTAGCAACCCCTAACGTGCCGGCCATGTAAGCACCGCAAGTGTTCCAAGGGATTAAAGGCGAGGTAATTGTAGCCGAATCTTCAAGTGTCCTTGATAGATTCTTGGCATCCAGCCCTCTTCTTTTAAATTCGGCTTTATACATCCTTCCCGGCAATACTATGGATATATACTGGTCCGCAGTTATGACATTCATACCAATACAGGTCGCTAGAACAGAACCAATTAAAGACCCAGTTGATTTGGCCATGCCAATAACGGTTTTAATCAACTTATGCAGTAACCCTGTAACTTCCATCGCGGCCCCAAAACTCATGGCCGTAAAAATAAGGAATAAAGTGTTAAGCATACTCGCCATACCACCACGACTCAGAAGATTATCAAAACTGTCGTTACCCGTTGAGGCAGAAAAGCCACTAAACAAAGAAGTCCATGTGGCCGACAATGTTGTCATAAAATCACCTCGACTATAAACTCCAACAGAGTGATCTCCAAGCGTTAGCGTTTTGTCCTCTCCCTCTTGCAGCGTGACCGTTTCAGTGTAGCTTTCATCTGTATACTTAAAAGCGATATCAAAGGTAACAGTCGTATTACCACTTTCTTCGACTACATAATCTGAGACAGAGCATTCATACTGTGAAGAACGCTCACAGTCATAACGTCCATCGCCAACGAAGGTTTCGATAACTTTACTCTGGAACACAACGGCACAGATGCAACCCAATATCGCGCCAATAAGAATAGTCGCTACAGCAGGCACTTTCTTAAATGCCAGCACAAAAACAACTACCATCGGTACCAGAGTCCATAACGAAATATTGAAGTTATTATCCAATAACTCAAGCGTACCCTGCAGGACTAATACTTGTTGCTCAGTATCGCTATTTAATCCCATTACCGTAAATATAATAAACGAAAGTAGTAGCGCCGGAGTCGTCGTCCAGACCATATGACGGATATGAGTGAATAGATCCGTACCAGTAACTGCTGGAGCTAAGTTAGTTGTATCAGATAGAGGTGACATCTTATCGCCAAAATAGGCACCGGAAATAATAGCACCAGCGGTTATTTCCATAGATAAGCCAAGCCCCTGCGATACACCAATAAGACCAATACCAACGGTACCAGCCGTGGTCCAGGAGCTACCAATACTTAAGGCAACCACGGCACAGATGGCACAGGTTGCCACATAGAAATACTCAGGCGATAGAAGCTGTAAACCATAATAAATCATGGTCGGCACCGTACCCGATAAAATCCAGGCACCGATCAGTGCGCCTACCATTAATAAAATCAGCATGGCAGCCAGTGCGATACTGATTCCATCAACAATACCCTTCTCTAGCTCTTTCCAGGTTTGTCCATTTTTCAGACCCACCAATAATGCTACAGCAGCAGCTAAAACTAGCGCTATCTGGTTAGCACCATAAGAGGAATCACTACCGTATAAGTAGACTGAAAAACCTAAAAGAATAACCAAAAAGACTACTGGCAATAAAGCCTGTAGCATACTGGGCTGTCGCACTGACGTATCTGCCATGAAAACCTCTTATTTCCTGTAAAATGTATTTTTATCGGTTGAAATATCTTTATAACGCTGCTCTAAGCGTTTGGCCCGTGTCATTAAGCTTTGAACTTTACCATCAATGATAACCACTTCTGGATAAGTCGTAACTTCAAATGGATCACCGCTCCACACTACTAATTCAGCTTTGAAGCCAGGCATCAATTTGCCGTAATTACTTGCTCCACCAAAAACTTTAGCTGGAGTACTTGTAAATGCAGCCAGAGCCTTATCATACGGCATGCCATATGCAACGGCATTGCCAGCAGCTTGACGAACATTATCAGCGTTATGAGTTGAGCCGTAGAACATTACATCAACTCCAGCTTTGTCCAACAAAGCCGCGTTATCATAACGTTGCCCAAGTGACTCAAAACTGCCAGGAATATTGTTCATTGGGTCGACCATGACCGGGACATTGGCTTCGGCAATTTTACCTGCCACTTTCCAGCCTTCAGCAACTCCCGACAATACAAGGTTTAATTGATGGTCTTTAGCGAACGTTATAATCGTTAAGATATCGCTTGCACGATCAACGTTAACGACGAAAGGAATATCTCCCTTCAACAAACTCGCAATTGCTTCCAAATCATCAATGCTGTAATCCAGCTCTCGATATTCGCCACGTTTAATTGCTTCAGCATTTTGCTGGTATTCTTTTGCCTGCGAAAAAGCGTTCTTTATTTCGTGCAGAGCGCTCGCTCGTGAACCTCCTGTTAAAGAGGATGCAAGCTCACCGTAAGTAGCAAAAACAGCAACATCACTTAGAATCAGCGAATCATACTCACCTGTTAGGTCCATGATAGCTCCATAACCTGCGAACAAGGATAAGCCATTGTATGGCTTGATTAATGTTCGCGTTACACCGCCAGCACGATTCATGGGTATAAGGGTTGATTTTGGATTAAACACATCGTCCACGCGAAAAGATGCGTTTAATTCAGTAAGCTGGTTTGCGGTATCGTTAGTTCCTTCAATGGCACTAATTTCTACAAGACCAATCTGGTTTGCCAGTGCAAAGATACCAGAAGTAACCTGCTTTCCTTCAGCATCGATAATTTTAGCATTATCCGCTGAAAGGCCTTCCCCAATATTTTGGATCAAGCCATCCTTAATTAATATGTCTGCATCATCCAAAGTTGCAGCTGAAGTCATGGTATGAACTTTGGCATTCTTGATTAAAATTGTTTCAGCCTGAGCGCTGGTATCCAAAAAGATCGTAACCAGCGAAAGAACAGCCAAGCTTTTTAATAGTTTGCTCATGATCAAATTCTCCTCTGGTTAATTATTTTAAGTCTATTATTCCAAGCTCAAAGTCACTGGCTGGCTGAAACTGTTGATCTTTACGATCGAACATCAACGCACCATCTACATAAACTTTTTCAGCCTTAGTGTAAACACTGAAAGGGTTCCCATCCCACAGCACAACATCAGCCATTTTTCCTTCTTCCAGGGAGCCTGTTTGATCATCGACACCAATTGCTTTTGCAGCATTAATAGTTATCCACTTGATGGCATGTGCAGGAGTGATATTCATTCCAATACGATTACCAGAGGTCATTGCTTTTGCAGCTTCTTTATTGAGGTGTTGGATTACAGTTGCTGAGTCGGAGTGGACGACCGCACAGGCCCCAGCTTTGTCGACTAAAGCAACATTGGATTCAACCATATCATAAGCTTCCTGTTTAAAGCCCCACCAATCAGACCACATAGCAGAACAAACATCGTTTTCGGCTAGCTTATCGGCGATTTTATAAGACTCAACAGCGTGATGGAAAGTAGTCACTTTAAAGTCAAACTCTTTAGCGATATCCATCATGACCATCATCTCATCGGCTCGATAGCAGTGGTTCTGGATAAGTATTTCGCCGCGTAGAACTCCGGCAAGACTTTCTAGTCTCAAATCACGCTTAGGTGGCTTTCCATTACCCTTGCCCGCTTCATACTCATCCCATTTTTCCATATATTCTTTTGCATCGATCCAGGATTTTCTATAACCAGCAACGTTGCCCATTCGAGTCATTGGTGCTTGCCCTTTGCTACCATAGACACGCTTTGGATTTTCACCGCAGGCCATTTTCAGACCATAGGGAGCATTAGGAAACTTCATTTCCATCACTGAGCGACCCGCAACGTTTTTCAGGGTTACACCACGACCGCCAACCAAGTTTGCAGAACCAGGCAATATTTGAAGTGAAGTAACTCCTCCAGCCAGTGCTAATTGAAACTGGGGATCCTGTGGCCAAACCGAGTGTTCCGCCCAGACATCAGCAGTAACAGGAGAGGTCATTTCATTACCATCAGCACTAGACTGAACACCTGGTGCAGGATAAACACCTAAGTGGGAGTGAACATCAATAAGTCCTGGCGTTACCCATTTACCCTCAGCATCAATAATCTGAAGATTATCATCGGCGGGCGGATCAATATCAGTGCCAACAGCGACAATTTTTCCATCAGCGAAGAGAACACTACCCTTTTCAATTTTTTTACCTGTGGCAGTCAATACTGTTGCATTCTTAATAAGTACTGGGTGGTATTCAGCAACCTTATATTGAGAAGCAAAGGGCTCGCCCTTTTCACTCTTCTCTGGTTTAGAGACTGAATCGTCACCGCATGCAACCAAAAAGGCAGCTCCCGTTAGAGCTGCCAAGATTGACTTTGAGAATCGTTCAATGTTCATAAATGAATCCCCAAATTTAGTTATTAAAAGACTTGAATACCGAAGAAGCGTTCTAGAATCGTAATGATCGTAATAGCACCTAGAATAATCGGACAAATAAACATAATTGCAAAATCAATATACTTGGACAGCCACTGGCTTGAAGTCGCTCTACCTTCCATTAATTCTGCATTTAAATTGTTTTTCTTCCAAACGTAAGCCGTAAATATGGCAATGAAAGTGCCACCCAGTGGTAAAAATGTATCACTGGCAATTAGCTCAACAAAGTCAAGGAATGGCAACGCTGTTTCTTTTAAGACACCGTTTGCATCGGCCTTAAACAAATTAACAAATGCACTTAAAGTCTCTGAAGCACCATAACTGAGTAACGATGGAATCCCGATTGCGAAAATGATAATCGCCATGCTCCATACAGCCACTGGTCGCTTAATTTTCTTTTCATCTACCAGGTACGCAACAGGTACTTCCAATAGTGAAACCGTTGAGGTTAAAGCTGCAAACGATAATAACAGGAAGAAAACTGCACCAATGATTTTACCAAGCAGTGGTCCCAAGCTTTCGAATACACCTGGCAGTGTCATGAATATAAGGCCAGGTCCGCCTGAAACACTACTCATGTCACCGGCATTTAAGAAAGCCACAAATGGGAAGATCATTAGACCAGCCAAGAACGCAACAGACACATCTGTAAGCGTAATTAAAGCAGCTGATCTAACAATATCCTGCTTACGGGATACATAAGAGCCATAAGTAATTAAGGCGCCCATACCAAGTGATAAAGAGAAGAAAGCTTGTCCAAGTGCTGAGTAAATAACTTCACCTGTTATTTCGGAGAAGTCAGGTACCAGGTAATATTCGATACCCGCCATAGCATCGCTCAAGGTAAAGGCATAAATCATTAAGCCAATAATCATGGCAAATAAAGTTGGCATCAGTATTTTTGCTGCCTTCTCAATACCGCCCTGTATGCCTTTGGACACGATTAGGGCTGTTATGCCCATAAACACAATACCGTATATAAAGATGTGTTCCCAATCGGCGGTAAAACCTACAAATTTCTCAACGGAGCCAAAATCAAAATTACCCTGCGCCATCTCCAAGAAGTAGCCGAACGCCCAGCCTGCTACAACATTATAGAAAGACAGGATTAATACCCCTGCTACGACTCCCATGAAACCAACCCAGGCCCAGTTATGGTGCCCAAGTTTCTTAAATGCTCCAACCGCATTAAGCTGTGTTTTACGACCGATAGCTATTTCCGAAATCATTACCGGAAAGCATAATAAAAAACAGAATGCTAAGTAGATAAGAACAAAGGCAGCACCGCCTCCGGCACCTACTTCAAATGGGAACTTCCAAATATTTCCTAAACCCACCGCAGAACCAGCTGCAGCAAGAACAAACCCCAGACGAGAGTTAAACTGACCTCTACTATTTGTTGCCATTTTATATACCGTTTACGTGTGTAATTGTTTTTTATGTGATGGGACTTACAGACCCAAGGATCTGATCCTAGCCGCTAATAACACCATATTTAGACTAATCACTCAAGTAGACGAAGATAAATCCTACTAATTTTTTAGTTAAGACAGAGGTTTAGGACGGAAGTTGTATATAAAATACTCAAAAAGTTACTTTAAGGTCTTTGGGTAGAGCATTTAGGGAGGGGTGTGTTACATGAAAACCAGACCTCAGGGAGCCCGAAGTCTGGTTACGGAGTCTTTATAGGTTTTAAGACAGCTCGCTTTCAATGCTTGCCTTAAGGCCAAGAACACGGGCCAACACTCTTTTAAAGAAGAAGGACGACTTCTCATCCAGGGTTCCGTTTGCTGCACTCTCCATTTTTAACCATAGATAAGCATAAGTTATCAAAGCGGTGTAATGCAGATAATCGCAGGCAACAAGCTGTCCGATTTCTGGATTGTTAGAGCTTTCATTAATGATCTTCTGCGACAGCTCCTCTAGGTCGGTTAACAACTCTTCAACTTGATGCTTATGGTCTGAAGAATCGATACGGTTGAGGTCTGCCTTTATTTCAGATAAGAAAACATTGAGAAACTCACCTTTATTAGCAATGAGCTTCCGTCCAATTAAGTCCAGCGCCTGAATGCCATTAGTGCCCTCGTAAATTTGTGCAATTCTGCAATCCCGGACGTGCTGTTCCATGCCCCACTCTCTTACATAGCCATGACCACCGAAAACTTGCTGTCCAATGGTACAAGTTTCATAACCGGCATCAGTGAAGTAGGCTTTTGCAATAGGCGTTAACCATGCAGACATGATATCTGCTTTTTTAACAGCATCCCCGTCTTCACTATGGAAAGCAATATCAAGGTAGCTTCCTAGCCATACAGCTAAGGCGCGACCAGCTTTATTGAATGATTCCATGGTATTCAGCATACGTTGAACGTCACCATGCTTTTTCAATGGGGCCGGAGCTTCACCATCGGTGGCTCGACCCTGAAGTCGTTCATTTGCGTAGTTGGTAGCTTGCTGAAACGACATTTCACCCAGCCCAATACCTTGGATACCAATCGATAGACGCTCCAGGTTCATCATAGTAAACATACAACGTAATCCCTGATGTGGAGGACCTACGAGCCAACCTTTTGCGCCATCCATATTCATGACACAGGTTGATGATGCCTTAATACCCATTTTATGCTCGATAGCACCACAGCGGATAGCATTTCTTTCGCCTATGGATCCATCATCATTGACCATAAATTTAGGGACAATGAAGCAACTGATACCTTTCGGACCCTCTGGAGCATCAGGCAACCGTGCCAAGACTAGGTGAATGATATTTTCAGCCATATCATGCTCGCCACCGGTAATAAATATTTTAGAACCTTCTAGTGAATAACTTCCATCATCGTTCTCGGTCGCCTTAGTCTTCAATAGTCCAAGATCAGAGCCCGCATGTGCTTCAGTAAGGCACATTGAGCCAGACCATTGACCACTGATTAAGTTCGGCAGGTACTTCTCTTTCATCTGCTCATCACCGTGAGCCTGTAATAATTGCGTTGCACCGGCTGTTAAACTGCCATACAGGCAGAAAGAGGTGTTCGTGGAATAGAACATCTCTTCTATTAAGACGTGAAGAGCCTTTGGCAAACCCTGTCCACCGTAGTTTGGATCAGCCGTAATAGACTGCCATCCACCTTCAACATAAGACTGGTAGGCTTCTTTAAAGCCTTCTGGAGTCGTCACAACACCATCTTGCAAACGGCATCCCTCTTCGTCGCCACTGCGGTTGATAGGCTGTAGTACACCGGTAGCAAACTTTCCTGCCTCTTCAAGAATCGCACCGTAGAGATCATTGTCAAATTCAGCAAAATCCGCGATACCTGCAAATCGATCAGTTAGTTTGAAAACATCTTTGACAAGAAACATCATGTCATCGACAGGCGCTTGATACTGCATAAAGACTCCTATAACTACTATGAATGAATATAACACCCTTTCTGGTCAGACGTCTTGGTCTGACCAGCTCTAGTATAGGAAAAAGAATTTAACCTTGTCCAGACATATGGCCATTTATTTTGGGATGATTGTCAGGGGAAAGCTGCTCAAAGAGGAATGGAAAACAAAAAAGCCGCCTCAAGGGCGGCTTTGTATTTATAGGTTAATCCTTAGTGGGCTTTGCCCTTCCTAAAGTCTTCCCAGTATTGTTTTACAGTCTGTTTCATATCCTTATGGAGCAAAGTAATACCGACCAGGTTGGGTATGGTCATCATTACAATGGCGACATTTGCCAAAGCCCAGACTACAGTGGTATCTACAACCGCCGCAACAGCAAACATTACAACATACACCACTCGGTAAACAAGGACACCACGCTGACCGAAGAGATATATAACGGCTCGGTCACCATAGTATGACCATGCAATAGCCGTGGTAAAGGCAAACAGTAATAGACCTAGTGATACGATGTACTTACCATTTTCACCCAGGAAGCCTCGGGTAAAAGCTTCGGCTGTTAAGCTGGCGGAATGAATAAGCGAGCGACCTTCAACAACAATGGCTGAGTTTTCCAACTTACCATCGCTGACAGTAATGACACCGGTGATAGGAACCAGTTTATTGGTTGTCTCATCCTGTTGTTTATAGACCACATCTTCTGCAACTGAGTTAGCGTTTAGTAATGTAAAGCCATCAGATATCGCCTCACCATCTTGTAGTGAGATACTGCCACTGTAACGCTTAATACCAGAGTCTGATTTCGTCTGAGGGTTTAAGAAATCTCTCAACTTCTCAACATGCTCAGTATTTTGATCAGTCCACTCACCAACGATGAAGTCCATGTCAATGCGATCGAATGTATTCTGGTGCTTATCTTTCCAAACTCCTGAAGACAGAATAACCAAGGCAGTTAGCGTACAGATAATCAAAGTATCAATAAATGGTTCCAGCAATGACACCATACCTTCTGAAGCAGGCTCTTTACCTTTTGCTGCCGAGTGAGCAATAGCTGCTGAACCCTGACCTGCTTCGTTTGAGAATAAGCCTCGGTTTACACCACGCTGCATCGCATAGGCAAAACTTGCACCCAGGAAACCACCTACTGCCGCAGAACCAGAGAATACGCTGCCGATAATTGCCCCGAAAGACGGAATAATGTTTTCATAGTTATAGACAATAACCAGGAGTGCACCAACAACATAAAGGAGCGCCATAAACGGTACGACACGTTCAGCAACTTTGGCGATACGCTTAATGCCACCAATAATAACCATCGCCAACAAGATAGCCAGACCAACCCCGGTAATCCAGTTTGGTAAGGCAAAGGTATCATTCATTACCTGAGCGATATTATTGATTTGTGGCATGTTGCCCGTACCAAAGGAACTGATAATGGTAGCAATAGCAAATATAACTGCTAACCACTTCATATTCAGTTTCTTTTCCATATAGTACATAGGGCCGCCAGCCATGGTGCCATCTTCTGTTACTTCACGATATTTGTGAGAAAGCGTTACCTCAACAAACTTAGTAGTCATACCAAGGAAAGCAGTCACCCACATCCAGAAAATGGCCGCTGGACCACCCACAAAAATAGCCAGCGCTACACCCCCGATATTACCGGTACCAACGGTACCTGATAGCGCGGTTGATAAAGCACCAAAGTGGGAAGTATCCCCTGGATCGGATTTTTTACTATATTTACCACGGACGGTACGAACAGCCTGTCCGAAGTAGCGAATTTGTGGAAAACCTAAATATAGTGTGAAAAAGACACCAACACCGATTAACAAATATGGAAAGTAATCCGCACCGCCTAAATAGCCGTTCAGAAAGTCCAGTCCATTTTTAATTTGCTCGATAATATCCAAAGAGAAGTCCCCATTAAACTTATTAGTTGAAATTATCGGCTAACCTTACCATTATGAGAAAAGCTTGGCTAGGTTTTCTCTACTCCTGATCAAAGGCCTCATCAATGTATTCGAGAGGAAGCTGAACAAAATTTGCCGACTCTGTATTCTGAAACCGAACCCCGATACCTAATAATCTGACCGACTTTTCACGACGATGGAAACCTTCATCCATCAACTCATAGAACAAATCATCGTTAACTCCAAAACTGGTTTTCTCAACCGTGGTAGCCGAAAAGTCACTAAATTTTACCTTAACAAACAGTTTATTGACCGGAGAGTCTATATTTGAACGAGCAAGACGGTGCTTGAGAGTTTCCATCAATCTTGGCAGTTGATCCTGACAATCTTCCAATGTGTAAAGGTCACGGTCATAGGTATTTTCAACACTTAATGACTTTCTTGGATAATGAGTAATAACCGGCCTGTTATCAATGCCACGCGCAAGATAGTATAAATTTTGCCCAAATGAACCAAACTTGCGTGTCAAATCCAGAAGCTCTAACTTTTGTAGATCTGCACAATTATAAACACCCATATTATGAAGCTTTTCTGACGTTTTCTTACCGACCCCGGGTATTTTTTTTACTGGAAGCTCTAACATGAAGGCATCAACCTCGTCGGGGGTAATCACAAACTGACCATTTGGTTTTTCCCAATCTGACGCTACCTTGGCTAAGAACTTATTAGGCGCTATCCCTGCTGATGCTGTTAAGTTCAGTTCCTTGTGGATCTCATGTCGAATTGCCTGCGCAATATACGTAGCGCTCCCCTTGTAATGCTCGCTGTCAGAAACATCCAGATAAGCTTCATCCAATGATAAGGGTTCTATTAATGGGGTGTACTTCGAGAAAATGGAGCGGATAACTTTTGAGTCATGACGATACTTATCAAAATTAGGAGGAACAATGATCAGATTCGGACATAACCTTTTTGCATGAGCCGATGCCATTGCCGAATGAACGCCATAACTGCGAGCTTCATAGTTACAGGTCGCAATGACACCTCTCTTATCCGGAGAGCCCCCCACGGCAACCGCTGCTTTACGCAATAAGGGATCATCCCTCATTTCAATGGCGGCATAAAAGCAGTCCATATCCACGTGGATAATCTTTCTACTGGTTTGGGTTTCTATTGAAGCTTTGGGCATGCCCTATTTTATTCTGGAATGAATGGGTTGTCATTGACTTAGGACTTTTGATACTACACTTGCCATGTGAGCAATTTGAAAACAAGCATATTATTCATCATTCACATGCTTAAAGTTAATATAATTAAAAGCTCACTCTCATTAAAGTCCCGCCCAAATCACTAGTATCGATATGAATCTTACCGTTATAAGCGGCAACAATTTCTTTTACAACCGACATACCAATTCCCTGCCCTTCGACCGTTTCATCAAGTCTCTTACCGCGAGATAGGATTGCCAGACGAACGTTTTCGGGTATACCTGGGCCATTATCCTCAACAGTTATAGAAACTTTACCAGCTGAACGTTCAGCTTGAACAGATACTTTTGACTCGGTCCATTTACAGGCATTATCCAGAATATTTCCAAACACCTCATAAAAGTCACCTTCATTTAAAGCAATGGTTAAACCTGGTTTTACACTAACGGAAAAATCAATATTCTTATCCTGGTACACCTTCCCTAAACTGGTAACCAACTTATTAATAGCAGGATCAACATCCATCGAGCGCATCATAACCTGAGGACCACTAGTCGCCCTCTGTAGCTGGTAGGCAACGATTTGATCCATGCGATCAATCTGCTCGGAGCAAATCCTCTCTAACTGACCTGATTCAGACTCATTTTGTAGTGCTGCTTTCATCACTGCCAATGGAGTTTTAAGACTATGAGCAAGGTTTCCCAAGGTTTCTTTATACCGTTTACTCTGATGGCGCTCATTTTTTATAAATCGATTGATATTCTCCGTTAAGCGTTGCAGCTCTTGAGGGTATTTATCAGATAGCGTACTTAATACACCTTTTTCGACCTCACGCAATTCTTTAACCGCTCTTCGTATCGGTCTTAACGTCCATCGCATCACAACAAATAATAGAAATAATAGCGACAAGGCCAGAATAGAAAGCCAGGTCCATAGCTGATTCCTGTAAGCAGAGATCACTTGATCGAACGGCCGCTTATTCTCCAATATAACAAAGTGATATAGTGAAACCTTTCCCTCCTGAGATTCCCATTCAGCTATGTAGTGAAACCGAAAATATTCTGTATCATCCATAGTGATTTCAGCCAGTGTTGCCTCACCCGGTAAACTTAAAGGTAACGGAACTTTATGTTGCTCCTGATCATATCGAGCTGATAATGATTTCCAGATTAAACTTTCAGTCTCATCATAAACTAATGCAGACAAGCCACTGTTATATTGGTTGAAACGTTTATCAGAGGGAATTTCTTCGGGTAGAAAAAGGTCGCCGGGCTCAATTTCATCGGCATAAGACAACAAACTATAAAACTGTGCGTAGAGCCTTTCATATGTAGCCTGCTTAATGCCTGCTTTGTATGAGTCAAGCAGAATGAAACTCATAGCAGCAATAAAAAATACCAGTACGATACTGGTATTTAGTAATAAGCGCCTTTGTAAAGAATATGTAGGCTTGCCGTTACTGTTATTAGCCAAAGCTAGTCCTTTTCTAAAGGTCACTATTCAAACGATAGCCACGGCCTCGAAGCGTCTCTATCGGTTTTAAGCTACCATCAGGATCAATCTTTTTACGTAAGCGTCCTACAAAGACTTCAAGGACGTTTGAGTCCCGATCATAATCCTGAGCATATAAATGTTCTGTTAACTCTGTCTTTGAAACTACTTTATCGGGATTGAGCATCAAGTATTCTAGTACTTTGTATTCATATGCGGTCAAATCCATAACCTTATCATTAACTTTTACTTCCTGTTTAAGACTGTTCAAGCTGATTGGGCCTTTAATAATTTCCGGCTTTGAATAACCTGAAGCCCTGCGCAATAGAGCATTAACTCTCGCCAGCAACTCTTCTGTCTGGAAAGGTTTTACCAGATAGTCGTCTGCACCAGCAGCTAAGCCATCGACTTTGTCCTGCCAATGGCCACGGGCTGTCAAAATCAAAATTGGAAAACCTACGTCTTCATTACGAAGGGTTTCTATGACTTCGATACCAGAGATGTCAGGCAATCCCAAATCAAATATCCCCAAATCAAAAGAGAACTCTTTACCTAGGTAGAGACCTTCTTCTCCGTTTGGAGCTTCTTCTACAACGTAACTCTGTTTTTGCAATGCTGCAACCAGCTGTTGGCGCAAGGCACTGTCATCTTCCATCAATAATATTTTCATGCTTCTCTACCCTCAAATGACAAGCAAGTTAACAACATTTACAGTAGGCGACCGTTACAGGCATTAACGTAATAATGTCGAACCCTTCCTGAATTAGTTAGGACTCTAACTCTATAAACCGGTGGCTTAGAGCGCATATTCAAACTTGCGGAAAGAACTTTCCCGTCAGCTCGTCTGGCAACAGCGCTCATTGCAGCACTCTTACCGATTGGCCTACAAGTTTCAACTCGTGGTTTATCAAGTGTAGGCAGCTGCTTCGTAGAAGCAGCCTGCAAACTACCAATTAAGGTAACAAGACCAAAGAGTATAAATGCGATTTTCTTAATCATTAAATTCTCTTAAAACCTTTTAAAAAATTTCGACTTAGATCATCATCTTAATGACGATGATATTTTTTTACCGTATCAAGTTCAATCCATCGACCTGGTTTATATTCCGTAAAGGTAGTGTAGTGACGTCCACGATACTTATACACCACATCATAACCTACTAATTCTTTGTTGCGATAGTGGCGAGGTTCATAACGTGTTTCACAATAGCTGTCTCGTGACCTGGCACTACCCTTTCCAACAGCAGCACCGATCAAAGCACCAGCTACTGCTCCAGCTTTTTCGTTACCCCGTCTGTCGCCCAATTTATAACCAATCAGGCCTCCTACAACGCCGCCAACGAGAGCTTTACGTCGTGCATCATCTGCATCATAGCGTGATCTTTCCGAATAACAAGTTCTAACCCGTTCTGGTCTATGGCGATACTCAATATAATCAAAAACTGGGGATACACTGATGACTTTGCCCTTGGCTGAGTGCCCGTATGAGTAGTCATCATAATAACTCGCATTGCGATACTCCCGGTCATCATAACGATGATCTGCGCTAGCAATAGCAGGTGCTAGAGCAATTGAAATAGCTAACGATGTCAATAAGAAAGGATATTTGATTTTCATAACTTGTCTCCTGAAGCCTTTAATAATTGGCTTATTTCAGGAGACAGTTTATAGGGTTACAACTGAATTAAAGATGAACCAGAATGGTTATTTACTAAAAGTACGGAAAAGAAATAAAACAATAATGGCGCCGCCAACAGCAGTTAAAATCGTTTCAACATTAAAGCCAGTCGCCTGCGCTGAACCTATGCCTAGCAAATTACCAACGAACCCACCAACAAAGGCTCCCACGATGCCTAGGACAATGGTCATTATCCAGCCTCCTTTATCAGGGCCTGGCATGATTACTTTGGCTAAAGCACCCGCAACCAGCCCCACCAGAAGCCACATTAAAATACTCATACTATTGTCTCCTTTTCTGTTGATTTATCATTGTGTTCAGTATGCCAAAGAAATGTTTACCATCAGCTTAACAATATGAAAAATACAGTTAACATTCTCTAAAAGTTGAGGCATCAATCCCAAATAACCAAATCATCCGATTTCAGATGCTTTTCTACCCTGCCTTTATAACGGTCTTCTATCTGTTGACGACGTATTTTTAAAGTTGGTGTGATTAAGCCATTTTCGGTATTCCACTCTTCATCAACCAGTATCAATTTTGCCAGCTTTTCATGACTTTCCAATTTATTGTTGAGCATCTTTAATAACTCAACAGCTTCATCATGGTAGCCCTTCTTATCCGAAAACTGTTTGTTATAAATAGATGCAACGGCTACAGGAGAAGGCAAGCCATCACCGATAACACAAAGGTGCTCTACTCCCAACTCTGGCTCTAATGTGGCTTCAATCGGTGCTGGCGTGACATATTTACCCTTGGAAGTTTTAAAAATGTCTTTCAGACGCCCCGTTATGAACAAGAAACCATCATCATCAATTCGCCCGAGATCACCGGTATGGAAAAAGCCATCATCATCCAGAACCTCAGCTGTTTTCAAAGGCTCTTTGTAGTAACCCTTCATTATGCAGGGGCTACGTAACAGGATCTCTCCAGACTCAGCAATTTTTGCCTCTGCAGTTGGTAAAGTGACACCGACAGAACCAGCTTTCCATTTATCTGGAATAGACGCATGTGAAAAAGCCATGGTTTCTGTCAAACCATAGGCCTCACAGATTTTGATACCGATGGAACGGAAGAAGTTTGAAGTGCCTCGTGGCAGTCCTGCAGCTCCTGACAAACATATTTTTGCTTCTTCCAGGCCTAGTCCTTTAAGTATTTTCTTTCTAATCAGTGAGTTAAGGAATGGAATTTTAAGCAAAATCTTAAGTTTTGCTTTACCAACCTGCTCTTCAATACCATGTTGGAATTTCAACCAGATCCGCGGGACCCCAAAAAATATCGTCGGTTTTACAGAGCGTATGTTTTCCTGGAACATTTCCAGAGACTCAGTAAATGAAATAGTACTACCAGTATGAATGCTGATAATCTCTGTCAGTTCTCTCTCTGCGCAGTGCGCAAGAGGTAAGTATGAGAAACAACGCTCGTCCTTCAAATCAATAAAAGCAGAGGCAGCGGCTGCACCATTGGATAGTATTTTGTGAGTAATCATAACTCCTTTTGGCATACCCGTGGTTCCGGATGTATATATGATGGTAGCCAGTTCATCCATATCAGGAACAGGAGAATCTTCGTATGGCTCCTCACCGGCGATGATTTCATCCCAATCTTTCATCTCCGTATGATGTTGATGGCATCCAATCAATTGGACGTCTTCCGGTATGGTGTCCGACTTTTTGTCCCATTCAGGATATTTCCCAATAAACGCTAGTTTACTTTCACTATGTTCAAGAATGGTCGTAATGGTGTCAGAGCCAGCGCTTGGGTAAATTGGGACACTGATATGTCCGGCAAGCATAATAGCCAGATCGGCCATTACCCAGTGCGAACAATTATAAGATAGCAGTGCTACCTTACTATTTGCTGGGAGTTCTCGCTTTAAGTATGCGGCCATTTTTCGGATCTGCTCACCGGCATTATGCCAAGTATATTCCTTCCAGTCATTGCCATATGGCTGTCTTAAAAATGGCTGATGAGCCTTCTCTTTTTCCCAACGATAAAATGCGGATAGTGTATTTTCTAATTCTAACTGGCTAACCGGCGACTGAGTCATATATTCTTTTCCTACCCTTAGTCTGATATTTGATAATACATTAAATAATGTGGTCCGATGTTTTCTATCATAAACTCATTACCCTGTATTTCAAAATCAAGTTTGCGATAGAACGGTAACGCAGCAGTTCTGGCGTTGCACCACAGTAGATTCCCACCCCTTAAACTACATGAATTAATTCCATGCTTTAGCAACGCCCGACCTATGCCCTGGCCTCTTACATCTGAGTCAGTGGCCATTCCTCTCAATCTCCAGGCATTATCGGCTGAGAGCGATGGGTGAGCCTCAGGATAAAAGGATGCAATACCAACAACTCGATTATTCTCGATAGCAGCAAGGTGAAAAACGCCTACCATTGAATCTTCATCATAGTGGCAGCTCTGAACTGGCTGCCCCGGACGCAAGACCTTATTTCTTAGAGGATAAATATCTTCAACGGGGACTTCTTTAATAAAAACGGTCATTTGTTTACCATAAAAAAAGCCACCGGGACTAACCAAGTGGCTTTTTTATTTTTGAGATCAATTACTGATCACCTTTATCCTCTTCCGTAAGCTCTTCTTCGGCCTCATCAACTTCTTCTTCGGCCTCTGCCATTGCTTCTTCAGTATCTTGCTTCATTTCATCAAGACCCTGTTCGGCATCGTCCATCATTTTCTGGCCTTCATCTTTCGCTGCCTCATAAGCATCCGCAGTTGCTTCAGCTGCATCCTCAGCAGTCTCTTCGGTAGCTTCTGCTGCATCAGCGACAGCTTCTTCTGTGCTATCGACAGCTTCCTCAGTGGCTTCTTCTGTATTCTCTACAGCTTCAGCAGTAGCTTCTTCTACTGCCTCTACAGCCTCTTTAGTTTCTTCTTTGACTTCTTCCTGTTTATCATCACTGCAAGCAACAACCAGAGCTGATGCTAAAAGCGCTATGGCTAAACGTTTCATTGAGCTATCCTCCTCATTTAATTAAAGTTTTTTTCTAACTCAAAAAGCAGTATGCCATGCGCTTTTTATTTAGCAAAGTAAATTTGCTTAAATTGTGACCTATTGATTAGCCAGGAATAACCAGGTTTCTAATACTGTGTCTGGATTTAATGACACACTATCAATTCCCTGCTCCATCAACCACTTAGCTAAATCAGGATGATCGGATGGACCTTGCCCGCAAATACCGATATATTTGTTCGCTTTTTTGCAGGCTTTTATTGCGTTAGCCAATAACACCTTAACAGTTGGATCACGCTCATCAAACAAGTGAGAAATAATGCCTGAATCACGATCAAGACCTAACGATAACTGAGTTAAGTCATTAGATCCGATAGAGAAACCATCAAAGTACTTTAAGAACTCTTGAGCCAAAACAGCATTCGACGGAAGCTCGCACATCATTATAACGCGTAACCCATTATCTCCACGTTTAAGGCCATTCTCTTCCAGCAAATCAATAACCGTCTTCGCTTCACCCAGGGTACGTACGAATGGGATCATAATTTCAACGTTATTAAAGCCCATTTTATTACGAACACGCTTTATCGCCTCGCACTCAAGTTCGAAGCAATCCCTGAACTCTTCAGAAATATAACGAGACGCTCCACGGAAACCAATCATTGGGTTTTCTTCATGTGGCTCGTACAAGTTACCTCCAATCAGGTTGGCATACTCATTAGACTTAAAGTCTGACATGCGTACGATCACTTTCTCTGGAGCGAAAGCACAGGCGATAGTTGATATACCCTCTACTAGCTTACTGATGTAGAACTCTTTAGGATTAGCATAACCAGACATTTGCATCGCTATGGTCTTTTTAAGACTCTCGTCTTCAAGTTTATCGTAGTTCAACAATGCCTTTGGGTGAACACCAATCATACGGTTGATAATAAACTCGAGACGGGCCAGACCAACGCCTGCATTTGGATACTGACCAAAATCAAAGGCTCTGTCAGGGTTGCCCACATTCATCATAATCTTGAATGGTAGTTCCGGCATATTGCTGATAGAGCTTTTATTAATTTCAAAGTCCAGTAGACCCTGGTAAATATTACCAGTATCACCTTCAGAGCAGCTCACGGTAACTTCCGCACCATCTTTGATGCGATCAGTTGCATCACCACAACCTACAACAGCAGGTATACCCAGCTCACGAGCAATAATAGCTGCATGGCATGTACGGCCACCACGATTAGTAACGATTGCTGCTGCACGCTTCATGACCGGTTCCCAATCCGGGTCAGTCATATCAGTGACCAGTACGTCCCCTTTCTGTACATCTTTCATCTCGTCGATAGAACTGATAACACGAGCTTTACCTTTACCAATACGCTGGCCAATGGCTCGACCAGTCGCTACCAGTTCAGATTTATTTTTAAGCTGGTACCGCTCGATAACGTTTTTATCAGAGCGACTTTTTACCGTTTCAGGACGAGCCTGGACAATGTATAACTTGCCGTCAGCACCATCTTTGGCCCACTCAATATCCATTGGGCGCTTGTAATGCTTCTCAATGATCATTGCCTGCTTTGCAAGTTCCTGAACTTCCGCATTATTGATACAGAAGTTCATACGCTCATTCTGATCAACCTTTACTGTTTCAATACTTTTGTCATGCTCGTTATTGTCGGTGTAGATCATCTTGATAGCTTTACCACCAAGGGTTTTACGAACAATTGCCTGACGTCCCTGCTCTAGTGTTGGTTTATAAACGTAGAATTCATCAGGATTAACCGCGCCCTGTACTACCGTTTCACCCAAGCCATAAGCACCCGTGATAAAAACAACGTCGTTAAAGCCAGACTCGGTATCCATAGTAAACATCACACCACTGGCAGCGATATCACTACGGACCATTTTTTGAACACCAGCAGATAGAGCAACTAATTTATGCTCGAAGCCCTGATGAACACGATAAGCGATTGCGCGGTCATTGAATAATGAAGCAAAAACTTCTTTTAACGCTTTCATAACATTGTCCAGACCACGGACATTTAGAAATGTTTCCTGCTGCCCTGCAAAAGATGCATCAGGTAGATCTTCGGCAGTTGCTGATGAACGTACAGCCACCGCAAATTCTTCGTTGGCATCACCTTTTAGCTTGTTGTAAGCGTCAGTGATTGCCATTTCCATTTCTGGAATAAATGGGGTATCCATCACCCAGCCACGGATTTTAGCGCCAACCTCCGCTAGCTTTTCGACATCATCAACGTCTAACCCGTCTAGTTCCTGGTTGATTTTCTCGTTCAGGCCGCTTTGCTCTAAAAATGCACGGAAAGCATCAGCTGTAGTGGCGAAACCGCCAGGTACACTAACACCCATGTTGCTCAAATTACTGATCATCTCGCCAAGTGAGGCGTTTTTACCACCTACGCGCTCGACGTCGCCCATGCCTAACTCTTCATACCAAAGTACGTACTTATCCAAAGTATTTCTCCCGTTCTGGTATGCAAATTAAAGAAAATCGCCTTCTATCCCAGCGGCTACTTGCTGAAAACAGGCGTAAATGCTTAAATTCACACACTAATTGGTCATTAAAGGTCGCCATTTTACTGGTTATTGCACAAATATGAAACGTACAGTCTTCTTTATTTCAGATCGAACGGGTATAACCGCGGAATTACTCGGTCAATCCCTGACCGCGCAGTTCGAGGATCACGTCGAATTCATCTACCACACCATCCCATTCGTTGATGATGAGGAAAAGGCGTTCGCAGCGGTAGCCAGAATTAATCAGACAGCTTTACGAGACGGCGTCCCTCCTCTGGTCTTTGAAACCATCGTCAGACCAGAGATTCGTGAAATCATTCTTAAGTCCGAGGCCATTTTGCTGGATTTTTTCCATACTTATATTGGGCCATTGGAAAAAGAGTTAGGCGTCAGGAGTTCCTTCAGCGTAGGCAAATCACACTCTACTGATGACCTGCAGGCTTATGATACCCGCATGAGTGCGGTTAACTTTGCCTTAAACAATGATGATGGCGCTACCACTAAGCAGTATGATCAGGCTGATATTATTTTGGTAGGCCCCTCTCGTTGCGGCAAAACGCCAACGTCTCTCTATCTGGCGATGCAGTTCGGTATTTTTGCAGCTAACTACCCATTTACCGATGAAGATCTGCCAAATATTAAACTTAAACAAGGGCTGGCCCAGAATAAGTCCAAACTTTACGGATTGACCATTGATCCAATGCGTCTGCACGAAATACGGACAGGTCGAAGACCCGACAGTAAATACTCGTCATTTCAGCAGTGTATGTTTGAAACTCGTGAAGTAGAGGCTCTATACCGGAAAGAGAAAATTCCCTTTATTAATACAACATCACGGTCAGTAGAAGAATTGGCCGTGAAAATTATGAATGATACCGGGATTGAAAGAAGAATCTTTTAAAGGAAAAAGCCCGCTTAAAAGATGCGGGCTCTAATTGCTTTACTGAACCTCTTCCACTACTAAGGCCATACGTTGACCAATTGGTACATTATTGTTTGGGAAAACGATGGCTTCACCATCATTTTCAACAATATACGGCTCTTCAGGGTCACTTAGCAGTTCGAAGCCCTTATCAAAACTACTGAAGTTGGCTAAGTCATCATCAACATTAAGGTGTGAATCATCGCTGACTCTAAGTAGTTCGCGCTTAACCTTGAACACTCTCTGACCGTTCGCTTTATATCTTGAGCTATGATCATAATTGTAGGTTGAGTCAACTAACTGACGTAACGTTTTCTCAGCATCAGCAAAATCGTCCCGATTATTTTGACCAAAAGGCTTCACCTTTCCAAGCTCAACAGTAATGCTGTCTGCTTTGAAGTTATGACTGGAGTGATAAGAAAATACCGTGCTGGGTTTATGGAAAAGCAACACAGTATTGACACCACAGTCCTGCATCAAGTTGAATACGCCTGGATTATGTTCACGGCTATCAAGGTAAGGATAAATGGCAAATTTCTGATATTTAGACGCACGTATTGCTGTATGCAAGTCATAATGAGAGCGAGTATCGTTGGCGCTGCTTTGCGAGAAAAAGTCATTAACCGCCTGCTCTAATCGCTTCGCTCGCTCGACTTCGCATATCTCGTCCCTTTTGTCCCAGTATTTTTTCCATTCACCGTTAAACATACGGTTTAGATTAAAATCCAAAAAGCGCTCTTGTTTTAGCATTGCCTGAGGATGTCCAATCAAAATAAGCAAGTGACAACGTAAATCCAACGCTCCATTAAGCAAGTCATGTACCATGTCAGAAACGATCTCCATCGGAGCTGTTTCATTTCCATGTACACCAGCAGACAAAGCTAAGTATTGCTGCGATTCTTTTTTAGGTTTAAATTCAATAATACCAACATCATGGAAAGTGACGACGAAATCTTCTAGCGACATCGAAAAAGGTTGATGGCCTTCTAAGTGCTCACGAACAAAATCTAACAGATTAAAACTCTTACAAAACTCACTCGTATTCATAACAATTATTTTTCTTCTTCAAATGGAGGAACTAACAACTGAGGATCAAGACGCGAACTGTACCAGTTTATGCGCCAATCTAAATGCGGGCCGGTCGCTCGGCCAGTTTCACCAATGGTAGCGATCTTATCTCCCTGTTTTACTTTTTGTCCTTCTTCAACATTGATTGAGTTCAAGTGAATAAACGTAGAAGAAACACCGTAGCCATGATCGACGATCAAGGTACCACCCGAATAAAACATATCATCGTAAGCTAGTCTCACAATACCATCAGCGGGGGCCACTACGGGCGTACCTGTAGGTGCCGCAACATCAACACCGAAATGTGGTCTTTTAGGCTCACCATTGAGAACCCGCTGACTGCCGTAAAAACCACTTAAACGCCCTTTTGCAGGCCAGATAAAGTCCTGCATGAAGAAAGTGTCTTTACTGCTTTTACTGCGTGCTTTAGCAACCAAAGCTCCTTCCCTTCGAATACGCTTTAGAACTTCAGGCTTCATAGGATTTACTTTTGAAGGAGGTAGCCCGTCAATCCGTTCAATATTGTAATCACGTTTTCGGACATATAACTTTTGCTGTTCTTTTTGCTTCCCCTTTTCTATAACAAGAGTCGCTGTTTCAGGCATATCACGGTGGAATCCAAAAACAAAATGACCATCAGGAGTAAGCTCTAGCTGTTTTCCTTCAAACATCACCCTGGCACCTTTAACGGCCTGGCCAATAACCATACCACCTTGAGCAAGATCGCCTTTCAACGATAACAGTAACGGCTCTTGAGCTTTAACAGATAACATTAAAAAGCTAACAATCAAGCTGCATATAACATTTTTAATCATCAATAATTTCCTACACTCTCTTTAAGATTGATGTCCAATACCTATTGGATCCTCATCTTCATCGTCATCTAAATCAACCTGCTCAATTTTAGTAAAGCGAGAGGTAATTTTCTTTGTAGTAGTATTAATATCTTTAACATCATCTGTGACCTGACCAATGTGGCGGCTCAGTTTTGTCCAGCGCTCCCTAAATCGTCCAAACTCTATTGATAACTTACCAAGCTCGTCCTGAATGATATGCACCTGTTTGCGCGTTGCTTCATCTTTCAACACAGCGCTGGCCGTGGTTAAGAGTGCCATCATAGTGGTTGGCGATACCATCCAGACTTTATTCTGTTGGGCAAACTCGACCAGTTCGGGATGATGAGCATGAATTTCTGCAAATACTGCTTCCGCCGGAATAAACATTACAGCGCCTGTAGCTGTTTCGCCTTCAATAATATATTTCTCTGAAATATCTTTTACGTGCTTTTTGATATCTTGCACAAATGCTCGGTGTGCGGAATCACGCTCAGGCTTGGAGAGTTCTACGTCAACCATCTTCTGGTAGTTCTCCAACGGAAACTTAGCGTCAACACCGATCACACCGGTTGGTTCTGGTAAGAATAAGGCACAGTCAACAATTTTACCGTTTTCAAAGCCATACTGGAACTGGTAGTGACTGGTCGGCATAACGTTAGAAACCAAGGACTCTAATTGTACTTCACCAAATGCTCCTCGAGATCGTTTATCGGATAAGATTTCCTGTAAGCTCACAACGTTACTGGAAAGTTCGGTGATTTTCTTTTGTGCATCATCAATCAGTGCTAAACGCTTTAATACGTCCTGGAATGTTTTAGTTGTTTTCTCAAAACCATCCGCCAAGCGTTTTTCAACCTGCCCGCTTATTTCTTTTAGTCGCTCGTCTGTTGATTGCGTTAATCCCTTCATGTTTTTCTCAAAGTTTTCGCCATGAGTTTTGAGATTCAGGGTTAATTCTTCGCGAACGTCTTTGATACCGCGACGGAACTGTTCATGAAGCTGAGCTTGAGATTCTTTCTGATTGGTCTCAATTTGCTCCTTGAGCTTAAATATGTCTTTCTGCAAACCATCCTTAAAGCCCGATAACTCTTTTTGCAGCTGGCTTTGGAAAGCCTGAAAGGACTCCCCTAACTTAATCTGGTTACCTTGAAGCTTTTCAATAAAATTCTCAGAGGTTCTCTGGCTTTGTTCTGACATGCGATGCAAGTCACCTTTCGCATAGTCAAAAGCCATCGTCTGCTTTTGCTCAAGTCCCTTGATAGCGTCAATTACCTCATTTTCTGAGTTTGTTAACGTTTTAAGAGATTTATGTTGCTTTATCACCATAACCAGTAAAGCCAGGATTACGATGAGAATTACGCCCAGAATGATGGCAAGAGGAAGGTTGTTTGTAATAAAGGTGCTGAAATCCATTAATATTATCGTCTTATATAAAGTCCGATTAGTGTAACAAAATACACATAAAAAAGTAGCTCCGGCAACAGTGAATTATGGAACTTTTGTCTACAGGGAGTCTATGACTCTAAGAACGCCTGCAGCTTTATTAAGAATAGCCTCTTTCTCATCATCACTTTTTTTATTCCAGACATTGTAAATCATCCCCATTCGTTGGTTATCCCTAAATGTCTCCTTGTTCCTTTCAAGAAAACGCCAGTAGAGACTGTTTAATGGACAAGCCTTAGGAGAGGTCTTTTCTTTCTGTGAATAATAACAATTCGAACAATAGTCGCTCATTTTGTGAACATAATTAGCGCTGGCAGCGTAAGGCTTTGTAGCGATAATTCCACCATCGGCAAATTGGCTCATACCTCTGGTATTCGGCATTTCGACCCACTCAATGGCGTCCACATAGATTCCCAGATACCACTCATCTACCTGTTCAGGATCAACCTCCGTCAACAAGCAAAAGTTACCAGTGATCATCAATCGTTGTATATGGTGCGCGTAGGCATAGTCCAGCGACTGGGAAATCGCTTCAGACATACAGCGCATTTTGGTGTCACCAGTCCAGAAGTAATGCGGTAACTGTCTATCTGCATTAAGGTAGTTGTAATCACGATAATCCGGGTGAATCCAGTAAATACCACGAACAAACTCACGCCAGCCAAGTATTTGCCTGACAAAACCTTCCACCTGCGCGATATCTATCGTATCGTTACTCCGATATGCTTCAATGGCTTTGTTGATGACCTGCTTCGGTGAAAGTAACTTTGCATTCAAGGCAAATGATAATCTGGAGTGATACAGGGACCACTTATGCTCGCTTTGACAGGTCATGGCGTCCTGATAGTACCCAAAACGAGACAAACACTGCTCACAGAAAAAATCTAAAAGCTGTAAGGCTTGCTGACGGCTGGTCGGCCAAATCAAATAATTCTCTGCCCTGCCAATAGTTTTTATTTCATGCCTTTCTAACCTTTTCAGTATTTGGCTGACATCATTGGCAAATAGCAAAGGTATCGGAATATCCTCTAGCTCATCCTGTTTCAACTTATTACGGTTATTTTTATCGAAATTCCAATGACCGCCCTCTGGTCCACCTTCATCCATTAAAACATCAAACCGCTTTCGCATTTTTCGGTAAAAACTTTCCATTCGGTTATGTTTATCAGGGTTAAAATAATCAGGCAACTCGTGTTCTTCTAACAGAAAGTGTTCGCTTGAATAGCGATTAATAGATATGTCTCTAAGCTCAATAGCTGCCAGTTGTTCTCTTAACCTAATTTCATCGGGGAGTTGGTAAGAAAAATGTTTAGACTGATACTTATTAACCAAGTGCTTTATGAGATCACCAAACCCTTCGAAATCAGAAGTCTCGTCCAGCGACAAATGCAAGCAATGATGACCTCCATGGTTTAAAGCTTCCGCGAACGTTTCCATCGCATGAAAAAACGCACACACTTTCTGTATATGATGTTTTACGTAATCAGTTTCGGATTTAACTTCCGCAATAACATATAGGCAACGCTCATTTTTCTCTCGAAACCAGCTATGATTTGCATTCAACTGATCCCCAAGTATCAAGCGAATTTCTTCATACTGACCTTCTAGCATTTGTTTTTCCAAAATTGATCTCCACACTCAATAGATTATCTATCAAGCGGTGAAAGCGTTGTGAACGTGAGCCATTGAATTTATTTACCAATCAATGAATAAACTGTATTGGAATTTGCAATGCTCAGGCCTCATTGTATTAATACGTGATAGACATCACTTAAAAGTCTATAGTTAAACATAATTTTCACCTTTGATGCCTATAATGACATTGAGATTCTCTAACAGTAAGGAGAAATAATGAAAACAGCAGCATATGCAGCACAGTCAGCAGAATCAGATCTTGGGCCAATTGAAATCGAAAGACGCCAAGTCGGTGATGACGATGTCCAAATTGATATCGAATACTGTGGTGTTTGCCATAGTGATATACATACCGCACACAATGACTGGGGGGGAACCGTATACCCGGTTGTTCCGGGCCACGAAATTGTAGGTCGGGTTACTGCCGTAGGTAATAACGTTAAAAAGTTCAAGGAAGGCGACTTGGTAGGCGTAGGTTGTATGGTTGATTCTTGTCAATCGTGTAGCGCTTGTGATGATCACCTTGAACAATACTGCGAAAACGGAGCAGTCATGACCTATGGCAGCGACGACCCAATATTAGGAGGGCGAACACACGGCGGTTATTCTGGTGATATAGTTGTTGACCAGAAGTTTGTCCTGACAGTTTCTGAAAACCTGGATACCAAAGCAGTAGCACCGCTACTTTGCGCGGGAATCACGACCTACTCACCACTACGTCAATGGAATGTCTCCAAAGGAGATAAAGTCGGTGTTGTCGGACTCGGCGGACTTGGCCATATGGGCGTCAAACTTGCCAACGCTATGGGTGCAGAAGTCGTTATGATTACTACTTCACCCGAAAAAGGCGCTGATGCAAAACGACTTGGTGCCAGCGAAGTATTAGTCTCCAAAGACGAAGACGCAATGAAACAGCATATGGGTAGCTTTGACTTTATTCTTAATACGGTTCCTGTTGGCCATGATTTAAATCCTTATGTAGGACTTTTAAAGCGTGATGCAACTATGGTGCTTGTAGGCGCTCTTGATCCCCTACCAGATCTACATGGTGCAGGTTTAATTCTTGGGCGTAAGCGTATTGCAGGCTCACTAATCGGTGGCATAAAGGAAACACAGGAGATGCTGGACTTTTGTGCTGAACATGACATTGTTTCTGACGTTGAAATGATTGACATCCAGGATATAAATCATGCCTATAAGCGTGTAATGGATTCCGACGTTAAATACCGTTTCGTCATTGATATGAAGTCACTCAAATCATAAGGAGATATTTAACTATGAAACAACCCCATGAAATAGCATACACCGCAAAGGCTACCGCCACAGGAGGACGAGCGGGTAAAGCTAAATCAGATGATGGCAAGTTAGAAGTTAAGCTTTCAACACCAAAAGAACTTGGAGGTTCTGGCGGGGATGGCACGAATCCAGAACAGCTATTCGCTGCTGGCTACTCCGCATGCTTTATTGGCGCGATGCAACATGTGGCTGCGCAAGAAAAAGTAAAGCTGCCTGAGGACACTTCTATAACCGGGCATGTAGGAATTGGGCCTACTGATGGCGGTTTTGCTATTGATGTTGAACTGCATGTCTCCGTGCCTGGAATGGAAAAGTCGCAAGCCAAAGACATTGTCGATAAAGCTCATCAAGTTTGCCCATACTCTAATGCCACACGCAATGGCGTTGATGTCAGATTAAAGGTAGTTTAATTCGTTTAATCATTGTGTTCATACATAAAGCCCGGTGTTTCCGGGCTTTCTAATACTGGTAATAATGCCAGAAAGTCGAATTGCAGCTAAATACGTATTAAATACCCATTGTTCAACGTATAGGCTGCGACCGGCTATAACTCAGATTCTCAAAACACTTCTTTATATGTCGAGCCCTCTTCTGCTGGAGGTCCATGGGTATCATTTTATACAGGCAATAAAAAACCCCGCCGTAGCGAGGTTTTGAATAATGGCGCGCGTGGAAGGATTCGAACCTCCGACCGCCTGGTTCGTAGCCAGGTACTCTATCCAGCTGAGCTACACGCGCTTCGTTTTGATGGGCGCTATTATGCCACCAGACTTTGATATGTCAACGACCTTTTTTATTTTTTTATCGAATATTTAACTATTTATTGCAACCGTTTGTTTTTTAAGCATAAAACTGCGCAGTTAATAAACAAACTGTACAATTATTAGCTTCTAAGTGGAAAGCTGAGTTTCTCTGACTTGCTGCTTATCCTGATACATTTGATGGTCAGCCTTTCTAAGAAGAGCCTCAATTTCCGTGCTGTCACCGGGATAAAATGCATACCCAGCGCTCATGGATATATATAAATCCTGATGATTAAACTGTAACTTTAAAGCACTAAGATTACGCTTTAATTTACAAACGATATTTTTAACTATAGCTGCTGACTCTGTCCGTGGCAGTACTATCAAAAATTCATCTCCCCCCAGGCGACAGCAAATATCAGTGCTACGCAATGACGATACCAGCATGTTAGATATTTTCTTTAAAACATAATCACCAGCTGCATGACCATGGTTATCGTTAACCGCTTTAAAGCCATTAAGATCTATAACAATAACTGCATAAGGTGCTTGGGTGCGTCTATTTTGATTAAGGTTGTTCAGTAACTGAAAACCGTAGCGACGATTTGGTAATGTAGTTAGCTCATCGTATATAGATGCCTCACGTGCCAAGTGGTAGGAACGGATTAAAAATACGATGGAAATAAATGTTAGCAGAACGACCAGATGTCCAAGTATCCGATAAATATGAATGCTATTGATATGAAATGCATCGTGAGTTTTATTATTTTTTGCTGCCATAACCCAGTTTCCACCGGGTAGTTCGATACTGGAGATTACGTCAGGCTTGTCAAATGTATCACCAATCCCCCAAAATACTTCACCTCTTTCACCCTCTCCATCTAAACCCTTAAGAGCGACTTCATACGTTGAAGATAATTGCTCAAGCCCCGACTCACGAAAAATATTTTCGATACTTAAAACGACACTAACCTGACCCCAGAAACTATTATTGATAGGAAAGTCGTCAAAAATCGGATAGCGTGCAATTATAGCTTTTCCACCCTGAACCAGTGTCAGCGGTCCAGCAATAACAACAGATTTTGTCCTACGGGCCTTTTCTACAGTCTTAAACTGCGAAGGCGACTGTTTAAAGTTAAACCCCAGAGCTTTTTCATTACCAGCTAGAGGATAGACATGCGTCAGATCATAGCCTTGAGCTAAACTAATATTCCTCAAGTAGCGTGCCTTAGTGATCGATGTTTTGGCTAGCTCCTCAAAATTACCAACACCGAAATCAGGGTCAGCAGAGAGAATGGTTGCTAAGCTATTAGCAATATAACTATCAGAGAATATAGATGACTCTATTTTTGAACGAACCAGTAGAAAGCGATCGACGAACTCCTGTTTCGCTTCCTGCTCGAGGGTATCGGAGTGTGATTTAACCAGGTTCTCAACGACTATTATCCCAATGATGAAGTAAATGATACTTACCGCATATATCCATGCTGTATATACTTTTCTTTTCACCCCAACCATCCTTATCAAGCACAAGCGAACACAGTCTAAGCCGGGTCCACACTATTATTTTATTATCACGTCTTATCTTAATCTTACTCTAACCCCATCTTCTATACTATCACTTGGATTGTAAATAATTGTTTCACCCTCTTTGACACCGTCAAGAGCCTCAGCCTGTAAGCCATTGATTGCACCAATATCTAGCAAGCGCTTTTCAACAACTCCATCATTAACCACAAAAGTAATCCACTCAGTACCTTCTTTGACCATTGCAATAATGGGCACAACCAAAGTATCCGGTTTGTCAGCTAAAATAATATCCACTTCAAGCTGGTAACCATGGCCAAGTTTTTTCCACTGCTCCTTTGGACTGGTTATATCGATGTATATATTCACCCGTTGCTCCTCGATACCAAGGGCCGTGACTTTCTTATAAGCCGTCGGTTCCACTTGGGACACCACGCCATGAAGAGCGTCTTTGCCCCCCCAACCTTTAATGTGAACTTTCTGCCCTTCTATGACCTGAACAGCTTCAGTGGATATAAGCTCAACTTTAATCTCCAGCTCGGATGGATCGCCAATATCCATAATGGCCTCAGAAGCATTAATCACACCAGCACTTTCACGATACCTTACGAGAACCACGCCATTGCCAGGAGAAAACAGCTGGCTGCACTCGCACTCAGGGAGAAATTCTGTAAGGGAGTTATCGAGCAATGCTTCTACACGCTCAAGCTCTGCCTGACGTAACTGCAGGGTTGCCTGATTGGCTTGTAACTCCTGTAGTAGGCTTTGGTATACCTTTTTCGCGTTATCATACTCTCGCTTAGAAATGGCTTTATCTTTTAGTAATGTCTCCGCCCTTTGAAGATCGCTCTTAGCAAAGCTCAGCTCATTTTGAACCTGGCGTAATTTAGCACGAGCCATCTCTAACGCTGAGCGTGCAGCATGCAATTCAGCAACAGCCTGCTTTTCACTCCTTGGATCGAGGGGTTGTGAACGCAAAGGCTCAATTTCTGCTACTACAGTTTTATTAGCTTCAACCTTATCTCCCACCTCAAGTGTTACTCGTCTCAGGTAACCACTAATAGGTGCAGATATCTGATATATATTTTTTACCTGGGTTTCGCCAACCTCAGACACTACTTCATAAAACTGTTCTTTTTTAACAGTCACTGTCTCCACTTCAATTGGCCTGGGCCAAAAACCATATACCAGCAAAATAAGCAGTACTGCAATTAGTAAGAACCATAGCCTAAAGCGCTTGTTAATACCCATGAAATCATTCCTTGGTTTTTAAGACTTCAATTAAGTTGAGCTTGTGTATTCTCTTAATCACAAATAGAGCAGAAATGAACGAGGCAAATAATGTGATCAAAACAGCATAGCTATATGTATCTGGGTAGATAATTACCGGTATTCTAAAAAGCTCAGTTTCCATTGCATACCCCATAGAAAACGTAATTCCCCAGCCGACAAAACATCCCAGAATTAATCCCATTAACGTCAACAAACCAATCTCACACAATAAAATATATGAGGTTTCACTCTTAGTAAAACCCAAAACTCTTAATGTTGCCAGTTCTCGACCTCTCTCAGACAGGGCAACCCTGATCATATTATAGGTAACTCCGAAAACCAGAATTGATGACAGTACAACAAAGACAAAGATCATAACCAGCATAGACTCTGCTATAGAGTCATTGAAGGCATCAAGAGCCGCCTGTTTTGTAGCTACAGCGGTTATTGCAGGGGTTTCTTTAATCGTTTCGTAAAGAGCATCGTAGTAAGCTGGGTCGACTAACAAATTCAGCATAGAAAATTGCCCCTGTTCACCTAGAACTCGGTTGAGGGAATCTAGGCTTGTGTAGGCTGGCATACCTAAAAACGTCTCAAATATATCGATAACCAAGAAGTAAGCCTGTATATTTTCTTGTTCCAGAAAATCAATATAAACTCGATCACCAATACCTACATTCAGTTTTTGGGCTAGCTGACTCCCTATAACTATTCCCCCCTGAGGCAAACGAACGGTGGATTGTTTTTGATTATCGTATATCGGCTGTAAAGTTGCGTCTGATGGAAGACCAGTTATTGCCCCTCGATGCCTCTTAGCACCATTAATGAAATCTACAGATACATACCTAATAGGTTCTGCTTCCAGCACTCCCGGCAGCCTTTCAACTTGTAGCATGGTTTCCTTTTGCTGATTCTGATAGAAGGCCATCGTCATGTCTTGACGCTGCGCATCGTTGTAGTATGAGGTACCCAGGAATTTAATGGCATCGACCCATTGTAAAGCCATAACCATTAGACCAACCGCAAATGAAACTCCGATAACGGTAAAGAATGAGCGCAAAGGTTTACGCATAATTTGTCTCACGGCAATTCTGGTAGGCTGATCGAGCATAGCTTTAATACCAGCTCTATCAAGAAGAGTTTTGTGATAAACAGCTGGGCTGGGAGGAATCATAGCAACCGCAGGAGGCAGTTTTACCACTTTAGCAATTGAGCCAACAGTACCTGATAAAGCGGCTAGAATACTGACGCTAGTACTAATAACAAAAGACTGAACGGAAATTTCATAAACGAAGACAGGGAAACGGAAAAACTCAGCATAGATTTTAGCATTCTTGCTACCAAGATAACTCCCTACGACTAACCCAATTAATACTCCCAAAAAACACATAACTAACATTAGCTTGAAGTAATGGGCACCAACCTGAGCGTTAGTGAAACCGAATGCCTTGAGCAAACCAATTTGCTCTCGCTCATTAATAATCATACGGCTCAAAACAATATTGGTCAGGAATGCAGAAACCAGCAGAAATATGGTAGGCAATATAGTGGACATGGTTTTGAGCTGCTTGATCTCGTTGTTAATGAACCAATAGGAGGTTTGATCATCACGCAAATAAGTATTGCGTCCACCATAAGGTTCAAGAATAAGATCGATACGCTTTAGTGTCGCCTGATAGTCTGCTCCTTGCGCAAACTTGAAGGTAGCGTCATTGAAAGCTCCTTGCAGATCATATGCGGCTTCAAGCGACTCTCTGCCTGCCCAGAATACTCCAAAACGTTCATTATCCGGCATCATTGCACCTGGGCTTACAGAGTAGATAAACTCCGGACTGAGAGCAATTCCTACCACTTTGAAAAAGCGCTTCTTACCATTCATAACTGCCGGGAGCAGATCACCAATCGCAAGATTATGGGCATCAGCAAAAGGTTCATTAACTATAATTTCATTAGACCTTCCCCGCTCTACCCAGCGTCCTTTCCTCAGAGCCAATTGATTTAACCTGGGCTGTGATTCCTCAGGAATAGAAATAAACAAGCCCATCACAGGCTCTTTAAAGCCCGGCATATCCAGCGACGAGTATTTTCTAATTCGTGTTTCTACCAGACTGACACCGTCAATGGACTCAAGACGTTCCTTGATGCTACCTGGAACCCTGACAGCACTCACAAAAGCATCAGCAAACTGATAATCAGAAAAGTATTGGTCAGAGGTTTTTTGCAGAGTCTCAACTGTTGTTAAAGCCATACTGAGCGTAGCAATTCCTGAAGCAATAACTAGTGCCACAGCAATTACTTGGCCTTTGACATGCCATAAGTCCCGCCATAATTTTAAATTCAGCGTCTGCATATCACCACTTTAACTCCGCCGGAGAAATACGGTTTAAATTTTTATGGATATCCGAAATTTTACCATCTCGCAAAGTGACAACCCTGTCAGCAATCCCCCCCACAGATGTGTTATGGGTAATAACCACCGTTGCGGTACCTAACTCCCGATTAACCTGCTCTATTGCCTCCAGTACTAAAATACCAGTTTCATGATCCAGGGCTCCTGTGGGCTCATCACATAATAAAATTTCAGGCTGTTTAGCGATTGCTCTAGCTATAGCAACCCTTTGCTGCTCTCCTCCAGACAACTGTGCTGGGAAATGATCCTTCCTTGGCAATAATCCAACCAGATCTAAAGCTTCTTCTGGCTGCATAGGATTCTCAGCTATTTCAGTGACTAGTGCCACGTTTTCGACCGCTGTAAGACTTGGAATAAGGTTGTAAAATTGAAAGACGAAGCCGACATGCTCACGCCTAAAATTAGTTAACATCCCTTTATTTGAGGAGTCCAGGATCTTGTCCTTAAAGTACACCTCCCCGGAAGAAGCAACATCCAAACCACCTAAAATATTTAAAAGCGTTGACTTACCACTACCTGACTGTCCAAGAAGGACGACCATTTCGTGCTCGAATACTTCAAAGTCAACACCGTCCAGAGCTTTAACCTCAACCTCACCCGTTTTATAAACTTTAGTGAGTTTATGTGCATGCAAGACAAAACGAGAGTTCGTTTCCGCTTCTTGTGTTGCTTCACTATCATTATTGGACAAACTTAATTCCCTGTTCAAAAAACAATCACGTCTGTACTCATATTATGAAGAGGATAGAAAGTAAGCAACAGAAATTTAACGTTCATAAAGGTGGGTTGATCTAAATCAATCATAACAAGAATGCCAGTGAAGAGACTTAGAATCCTGAGGAAGTGTGAAAATGGGGAGGTGCGGATGAAACTGGCCTGTCTGAATACCCTTATATTTCTAACAAGAGGCCCAATGTTGTTCGAACCAGAGGGTTCTCATCCCTGCCCTTTTCATTAGGGTATAAAAAAACCTGCCCGAAAGCAGGTTTTAAAATCTTGCGCCAACTCTATACTTTAAAGTAATGGCGGTGAGGGAGGGATTCGAACCCTCGATACCGGATTAGGGTATACTCCCTTAGCAGGGGAGCGCCTTCAGCCGCTCGGCCACCTCACCGTTGACGCGGACGGAATGTTACCTTATTTAGGATAAAATGCAACACTCCAATCCAACTTTTTTTAATAATTATAATCGTCGTCTGAATTATTACCTGGTTGATTACCTTGGTAATTCTCCATTTGTTTCTCATGCTGAATGCGTAAATAAATTTCTTCACGATGAACTGCAACTTCTTTAGGTGCATTGATACCAATACGAACCTGATTACCTTTAACACCTAAAACTGTCACAGTGATTTCATCACCGATCATTAACGTTTCACCAACACGTCGAGTTAAAATTAACATTCCAATCTCCTCTATCCTAGAGAGCCATCCAAGCAAATTCCAAGCTGCTCTCCACTATCTACGAAATAATTAAACACTGTAAAGAAAGCCGACACTTACGTCGGAAGGCGCGAATTTTATCAGTAATTAAGATAAAAGACTAGGTTTTTGTGTTTCTAATCACATCAGTACGAATTGTTACAAGCAAAGCGGCTAACACCTCTTAATTGGAGAAACTAATAAAACTTTGGATTTCCTTGAATAACACTATATCGAAAATAAAAAAAAGGAGCCAAAAGGCTCCTTTTTTTAATAGCTCTCTGAGTCATCATTTTGATGTTGATAGGACTTCATTTGCTTTTCGTGCTGTATCCGCAAATAAATTTCTTCTCGGTGTACTGCCACCTCTTTAGGGGCATTAATGCCGATTCGTACCTGATTGCCTTTGACTCCAAGTACGGTGACTGTAATTTCATCACCGATCATCAAGGTTTCGCCTACACGACGAGTTAAAATTAACATCCTAAATCTCCTATTCCATTGCTTGAAGAGTCGCAGTCATTGCTCGTCTTCAACTATCTACAAATCTACTATATCAAATATCAGCTTAATATTAACTTAAGTGTTCTTCAATCCAAGGTTTTACTGATTCCAGCGCAGCCGGAAGCGCAGCCGCATCTTTACCACCAGCTTGGGCCATATCAGGGCGACCTCCGCCTTTTCCTCCAACCTGCTCAGCGACCATTTTAACTAGATCCCCAGCTTTAACCTTGGAGGTTAAATCTTTACTAACACCGGCAATCAAACTGACTTTATCGTCCTTAGCTATACCTAAAACCACAATGCTGGAACCTAGTTTATTCTTTAACTGATCCTGCATATCTCGTAAAGCCTTAGGCTCTACACCCTCGAGTTGTGATACTAAAAGCTTAACGCCCTTAATATCTATAGCATTTGACGCAAGATCGCTACCTTGACTTGAGGCAAGTTTACCTTGTAGCTGTTCAATTTTCTTCTCCAGCTGTTTAGACTTATCCAGCAATTGCTCAACTTTTTCTACCGAGTGAGCAGGATCGCTTTTCAACAGTTTTCCCAGTGTGTGTAACTTGTTTTCAGACTGTTGCATCCAGGCTACTGCCCTTTCGCCGGTTACAGCTTCAATACGGCGAACACCTGCCGCAATACCTGTCTCAGAAACAATTTTGAACGGTCCAATATCCCCGGTTCTTTTTACATGAGTACCACCACATAACTCGACAGAAAAAGGCGACATAGTTAATACCCGAACCTCATCACCGTATTTCTCGCCAAATAAAGCCATGGCTCCCTGCTCCTTGGCTTCGTCCATCGACATCACAGCAGCTTCCACCGGATGGTTTTCAAATATCTTTTCGTTTACTAATCGCTCCACCTGGACAAGCTGTTCTCTGGATACAGCTTCCGGATTAGAGAAGTCAAAACGTAAGCGTTCAGGATCATTCAAAGATCCCTTTTGCTGAACGTGTGAGCCAAGCACATCACGTAAAGCGGCATGCAATAAATGAGTCGCCGAGTGATTTCGCATGGTACTTTGACGCAAACCACCATCTACCTTAGCATTTAAGTCAGCTCCAGAAGTAACTGAACCTTTATCGACATAACCTATATGGGCAATAGCATCACCAATATTTTGTGTGTCTTCAACAAGAAAGTTGATTCCGTTTCCATACAAAGAGCCTTTGTCGCCTACTTGACCACCAGACTCCGCATAAAAAGGTGTTTTCTCAAGGATAACAATACCCTTCTCCCCTTCATCCAATCTTTCAACTGGCTCACTATCCTTTAAAAGTTTCAATATGGTGACTTGCTGACTTAAATAGTCATAGCCAGTGAACTCAGACTTTTCTTCCAGGGTTAATGAGTCGTTGTAGTCGACGCCAAAGTTGCTGGATGCCCGGGCGCGCTCTCGCTGAGCTTCCATGGCTTTTTCAAAGCCATCCCAGTCAATATCTAGTCCTTTCTCACGTGCAATGTCAGCGGTTAAATCCTGCGGAAAACCATAAGTGTCATAGAGCTTAAATACGGTTTCACCAGAAATCGTTTTGTTTTTAACTTCAGCGATATCCGCTTCAAGAATTGCCATACCCTTATCCAATGTTTTGGCAAAGGCTAGCTCTTCTTTTTCAATTACGCCTTCTATGATCGATTGCTGATCTTTAAGAGCTGGATAGGCGTCGCCCATTGTATCGACTAAAGCTTTTACTAGTTTAGAGAAGAAAACGCCTTTAGCTCCGAGCTGGTGACCATGACGAATAGCTCGACGAGTAATACGACGTAGCACATAACCACGGCCTTCATTGCTTGGCACGATGCCATCAAGAATCAGGAAAGAGCATGAACGGATGTGATCCGCGATAACTCGCAGTGACTTATTGTCCAGATCGTTAACTTGAAGAAGCTCTGCTGTTTTCTTTATTAAATACTGGAAGGTATCAATTTCGTAGTTACTATGAACGCCTTGAAGAATGGCTGAGATACGCTCTAGCCCCATGCCAGTATCAACCGAAGGTTTTGGTAATGATTCCATGGTACCGTCTTTGTGACGGTTATACTGCATGAAAACAAGATTCCAGATCTCGATGAAGCGATCACCGTCCTCTTCCGGCGTACCCGGAGGACCACCCCAGATGTGTTCACCATGGTCATAAAAAACTTCAGAGCATGGTCCACAAGGGCCAGTATCGCCCATTGCCCAGAAGTTATCTGAAGCGTAGCGCTCACCTTTGTTATCACCTATTCGACTGATACGGTCTTCCGGGAAACCGATATCTTTAGCCCAGATATCATAGGCCTCATCATCTTCTTCGTAGACCGTCACCCATAGCTTTTCTTTTGGCAACTTGAATACTTCAGTCAGTAATTCCCAGCAGTAGCCAATAGCCTCTTTTTTGAAGTAATCACCAAAGCTGAAATTACCTAACATTTCGAAGAATGTGTGGTGACGTGCGGTATAACCAACATTCTCAAGATCGTTATGCTTACCGCCGGCGCGAACACAGCGCTGAGAGCTGGTAGCACGGGTGTAACTGCGTTTATCTGTACCCAGGAAGCAGTCCTTGAATGGCACCATACCCGCATTAGTAAATAATAAAGTGGGGTCGTTTGCAGGAATCAGCGGCGCACTCTCCACCACCTTATGTCCTTTATCTTCGAAAAACTTTAGAAAAGCTTGTCGTATTTCATTGGTCGTCATTGTATTAGCTGTCGTGCTCACTTTATATTAACCTTTTACTTTACTATTTACTTTTAATTAACTGATAAATAAGTAATCTATTAATAAAAATCTTCATCATCACCGGGATCCGATGACAGTGCATAATTGATCATATCGAAATCGAAGCCTCGATACTGCAGAAACCGTGTCTGCTTTGCCCTTAACTTCATGTCAGGCCCCGGCGCGCGATTATACTTTTTTCGCCAGGCATCTACAGCAACCTGATGCCAATCAATCGCCATAACTTCAAAATGGTGGTTGATGGTTGTATCTTCAATCCCTTTTTGCCGTAATTCCTGTTTAACCCTTAAAGGACCATAACCATTTTGCGAACGTTGCCTGATAAAGCTTTCAACAAAACGATCATCGCTCTGCAAACCTCTTTCGGCAAGACGATCGAGATAGGCCTCGACCTCCTCACCTTCAAAGCCGCGCAGTTTTAACTTATCAATAAGCTCACGCCGGGAATGTTCCCGGCGTGCTAATAAGTCCATCGCGATGATTTTATAATCACGTGGTGGTTTCTTAAACCCCATAGGCTAAAGAAATATCTGTGATTAAGCTTCTTCCGACGCTTCAACCTCTTCTTGAGGTTTAGCTGTCACTAGAAGGCTGTCACGAAGACTCTTTTCAATTTCTTCTTTGATCTCGATATTTTCTTTCAAGAACTGAATAACGTTCTGTTTACCTTGACCAATCTTATTACCCTGATATGAGTACCAGGCACCAGATTTCTCGACCAGGCCTTCTTTAACACCCCAGTCCAGTATCTCACCTTCAAGTGAAGTACCCTCTCCATAAAGAATTTGGAACTCTGTTTGCTTGAACGGAGGCGCGACTTTGTTTTTAACGACTTTGACACGAGTCTCGTTACCGATGATTTCATCACCCTGCTTAATCTGGCCGATACGACGAATATCCAAACGAACCGAAGAGTAGAATTTAAGCGCGTTACCACCCGTGGTTGTTTCTGGCGAACCGAACATAACACCTATCTTCATACGAATCTGGTTAATGAAGATACACAAGGTATTAGAACGTTTGATGTTAGCCGTTAACTTACGTAACGCCTGTGACATCAAGCGAGCCTGAAGACCCATATGCGAGTCGCCCATTTCACCTTCGATTTCAGCTTTAGGTGTTAAAGCTGCAACCGAATCGACAACCACGATATCAACCGCACCAGAACGAACTAGCATGTCAGTAATTTCAAGCGCCTGCTCACCAGTATCTGGCTGGGAGACGATCAATTCATCAAGGTTAACGCCTAGCTTTTCAGCATAGATCGGATCTAATGCATGTTCAGCGTCGACGAATGCAGCCGTTCCACCATCTGCCTGACAGCTGGCAATAGCCTGCAAAGCCAGGGTTGTCTTACCAGAAGACTCTGGGCCATAGATTTCAGCAATACGCCCCTTAGGGAAACCGCCGATACCCAGCGCAATATCCAAGCCCAGTGAGCCTGTTGAAATTGCTTCGATGCCTTTGGCTGCTGAACCGTCGCCAAGGCGCATAATAGAACCTTTACCAAATTGGCGCTCGATTTGGCCTAAAGCAGCACCGAGTGCCTTCTTTTTGTTGTCATCCATCAAAATTACCTACTGACTGAATTGTTTATAAGAATGAGAAAATTAGACTGATTATTCCACAAACCGCTAGGAAAAGTAACCTGTGATTTCTTGATCCACAGTAAGAAAATGCCCTCGATAGCGGTAAGCTATTGATGATAGGAAAATACTGTACGATTTTTAAGCTGAAGAAGGTTGTTGAGCTATCTTTTCTCTTCCATCAGGCCAACCAGATTGCCATCCGGATCTTTAAGGAATCCAATCCAGAGTTCGTGATCAGGCATTTTAGCGGCGAGTTCTGGTTGTCTCTCACCGCTGCCACCTTTGGATAGTATATCTTTATAACACGACTCAATATCTTCTGCATTGAAATACAAAATCGAGTTTTTACCAACCTGCCCTGCTCCCTGGGGGGAAGTCAACATGATTCGGGTCTGACCGGACTGAAGAAAAGCTAGGTCATCGCTTGGTGCAAATAGAAACTCCAGCCCCAGCGCATCACGATAAAAAGATAAAGCGGAATCAACGTTAGAAACCGTTATCGCAATTTGTCCAATTTCCATACATCACCCAACTGAATTTAATGCTCCATTCTTTGCAATTTACACACTTCCGATAAATAATGGAAATACGTTATTATTTGATTACATTATGAATACCATCAGTAAATTGAAAACTCCGTTTGCCGTTACCCTGAAAAAATATGCCTATTCATTTTTCCTGATTTCAGCCGCAGTTCCCTTTATTTCTTTGTGGCTGGCAGAGGCAAACCTGGTCACAGAACCTGTCGCTCCCTACTTTGCTGTGGTGTTTTTCTTTGGTGTTATTCCAATACTCGACTGGTTGCTGGGCAAGGAGTCCTTGAACGTGCCCGAAGAGCTAAGCTCTGAGGTATCGAACCAATCGTTTTACAAATGGCTAACCTTACTGACGGTTCCTGCGATGTTCGCCGTTATGATTGTGGGGCTCTTTCAAGTCAGCCAAGCCAGTTTAAACAACTGGGGCAAACTGGGCTGGATACTGAATATTGGCATAGTCAGTGGTGTGCTTGCCATTAATGTGGCACATGAGCTGGTCCACAAGAACAGTAAGTTTGAGCGCTTTTGTGGAGGCCTTCTGCTGAGTCTGGTCTGTTATGGCGGCTTTAAGGTGGAACATGTGCGCGGTCATCACGTCAATGTTTCGACACCGGAGGATCCCTCCTCCGCTGATTACAACCAATCGATTTATCATTTCCTACCCAGAGCTTACTGGCACAACATTACCAATGCATGGAAATTGGAGTCGATTCGTTTAAATAGAAAAGGCTTATCTCGATGGAGTTTTAAAAACGAACTATTTACCTGGTATGCTCTCAGCGCATTATGGGCAGCGCTTTCTTTTGTCTTCTTTGGCTGGATAGGTTTAGTACTCTTCCTGGCGCAAAGCTTTGTTGCATTTACCCTGCTGGAAATCATTAATTATATTGAGCATTATGGCTTACGGCGTACAAAGCTTGATAATGGCAAGTATGAATATGTTACGCACCACCACTCGTGGAACTCCAATTTTTTCCTGACCAACATTCTGCTAATTCACCTGCAGCGACACTCCGATCATCACGCCTACCCTAAACGACGCTATCAAGTACTGCGCCACCATGAGGATAGCCCACAACTGCCTGCGGGATACGCCACCATGACTTTATTAGCACTGGTGCCGCCTTTATGGAAAAAGGTGATGAATCCGATCATTGATCGGTATTACAGTTAGAGTATTACAACTAACTAGCTTCACATCTCAATCACACCTGACTCATTAGGCTAGAAACCATGTTAATAACTATTTCTAACCGATGGAAAGCGTTAATCTTGTCTGGTTAAAACGTGACTTGCGACTGACCGATCATGAACCGCTCGCCCTGGCCTGTAAGCAGGATGAGCCCCTGTTACTACTTTATATCTTTGAGCCATCGCTGATCGGGGATCAACACTATTCTCCAAGACACTGGCGTTTTGTCTGGGAATCCCTGCAGGACATCCAAATGCAGCTCATGGAGCTTGGCGGAAAACTTCATATCGCCTATGGAGAGGCCAAAGCCGTATTGAGCTCTATCCAGCAGCAGGTCAATATCAAGCGATTGTTTTCACATCAAGAAGTCGGCATCAATAAAACCTTTGAGCGCGACCGAGATATCCAGTCATGGTGCCAGCAACAGCAAATCCCATGGACAGAAACAGCCTATGGCGCCGTCATTCGAGGGGCAACCAGCCGACACGACTGGGATAAACATTGGAAAAAAGTCATGCGTGCGCCCGTTGCCACTCCAGAACTGCTAAAGCCACGCTGGTATAACAACGAACTACCTATAGCCCACATAGATTCCAGTGCATGGGAGGAAGCCAATACTTCATTTCAGCCTGGTGGGCCAACGGTTGCAAAATCCGTTCTAGAGGACTTCTTCGACCAACGAGGCAAAAGCTACAACAAGTTTATTTCGAAACCTAAGGCCAGCCGAGAACACTGCTCAAGGCTTTCACCCTACCTCGCCTGGGGAAATCTTAGCCTACGCGAAGTGTATCAGGAGCTATTAGCTAACTGGTCACGTCAGGGCTGGAGACGCTCTCTGTCGGCCTTGTCATCACGACTTCATTGGCATTGTCACTTTATTCAGAAATTCGAGAGTGAAACCGACATGGAGTTTCGAACGCTTAATCGTGGCTACGAAGATTTTCCCTATCGCTATGACCAGTCGGCCAAGGATGATTTCAATGCGTGGCGACAGGGCAAAACCGGTTACCCACTGGTTGATGCCTGCATGCGCTGTTTGCGATACACCGGCTATATCAACTTCCGAATGCGTGCCATGCTGGTCAGTTTTGCCTGTCATTACCTGCTTATCGACTGGCGCTGGGTTGGTCATTATCTGGCTCAACTCTTTTTGGACTTCGAGCCCGGTATCCATTACCCACAGATTCAGATGCAGGCCGGGGTTACTGGCATCAACACCATCCGAATGTACAACCCCATTAAACAGTCTAAGGAGCATGATCCCGACGGTGACTTTATTCGACAATGGTGCCCGGAACTTTTCAAACTGGACAATGATGTGATTCATGAGCCCTGGCTTATCACACCCATGGAGCAGCAGCTCTATGATATCGACTACCCTGCTCCTATCGTCGATTTAAAAGAGTCAGGCAAACAGGTTCGTGATCTGCTGTGGGGCTATCGCAAACGCGACGACGTCAAAAAAGAATCCGCTAGAATTCTTAAACGTCATGTCAGACCAAGACAGGATTAACATGCATAAGAAGTCACACTTGCCCTCAAAAACCTGCCCAGTATGCCAGCGGCCTTTTAATTGGCGGAAGAAATGGAAGAACTGTTGGGAAGATGTTGTCTATTGTTCTGAGCGATGTCGGCGGAATCGAAACCAGTTAACCACGGTAAACAATTGATAATCAAGACAGCAGAATAAAGGCTGGGCTTAAACCCCCAGCCTGTCTGACCATCTAGAACAACTTACTACCCATATAGAGTCCCATAGCGATCATCATCAAGTTCTCAGTAAGCGATATAAAACCCAGCGGTACGTTATTACCACCACCAACACAGGCACACTTCAGCTCACGTTTATCGATATACACCGCTTTAAAGACGGATACCGCGCCAATCGTACCGATAAACAGCGCTATGGGAGCTGATAGCCAGGTTAATGCACCGGAAACCATTAAGACACCCGCCAGCCCTTCGGCAAAAGGATACACATAGCCGTAAGGCACCCAACGTTTTGCTAGCAGATCATAGTTTAAGAACATGGTGGAAAACTTCTCGACGTCCTGCAGCTTCAACATCGCAAGTAATACCATGGCGAAACTGACAAACCACTCAATTGTTTGCACGGTAAAAGCATTACCCAGCTCATGTCCCGAACTGGCGAAACTCGCTGCCATTGCGGTCAAAGCAGCCATCACAAATAGCACTATCACCGGGCGATAGGTCTTTTTATTGGGGTCCTTAACTTTTTTACCCAGGTGTTTTCGTAAATCTTCATAACCACCTATCCGCTCACCACCTATAAAGGTTTGCGGTGTGGTTTTGACGTCATGCTTTTCCTTAAAAGCATCCGTTTCTTCACGGTTCGCTAAGATACGGTCCTCCACCTCATAACCTTCGCGCTTTAATAAATCCTTAGACTTTAAACCAAAGGGACAGGTATGTTTGTCTGTAGACATACGGTATAGCGTAGCTTTTTTCTTGTTAGTCGCACTCATAAAAAAGTACTCCTTGATTCAAGTGATGATGCCACTATAAACTCTGTACCATGGTACAGAGTCAAGGCATTCTGTTTAACGAGAGGTAGAAACCATGCTAACCATTGGAAAACTGGCAAAAGCAGCCAACATAGGCGTAGAAACAGTACGCTATTACCAGCGCAAAGAGCTCATCAATGTTCCAAGTAAAACCGAAGGCTTTAGGAAATACAGCGAAGAGGATCTACGACGACTGAAGTTTATTAAGGAAGCACAGAAAGCGGGATTCACCCTTAACGAAATTAAAGAGCTATTAGCGCTGGATACCAGCCATGACCATCAGCGCGCTCAGGAACTCGCCAGCGCCAGGATTAAAGAACTCGATGACAAGATCGAAGAAATGCAACAAGCCAGAGACCGCCTGAAAAACCTGTTCCACCAATGTGAGTCTAGAGGACAAAATAAACCTTGCGCGATTTTAAAGGCGTTTGAGGTTTGAATTAACTTTGCTCTTTACCTACTGTGGAACCAAAATTAAACATAAAAATGAATGACCAGCTTTTGGTCAAGTGATCCTGAGTCTTATTTTTTATTACTATTCTATTCATGGAGTACTCATTACTCGGCAATAAGCTCCATTTCCTGAATAAGCCTATTATATACTTTGAAAGTGTGCTTATTCATGTCCGCAAAAGAAATAAGACCCATTCGCCCATCACACCAAGTCACATAGTCACTTGCATAACCAGTCCCCAAGTCGGATATCTCCTCATATAAGTAATAATCAACGGCACAACCATCAATATTCAATACTTCAGATTTAAAATTTGTAACTCCATCTCGGCTTTTTAGTTGTGCAGAAAACTGTTCTCTGAACATTTCACGCTGATTAAGGTTTAGTTTTTGTTCTTTTGGAGCGACTCTAACCATTAAAATACTTCCAGGCTTTAATCTAAATGACTTCATAACAACGCCACCAGGCTCTACCTTGTTCTCTAATGCTTCAGCCGTCTCTAGTATTAATAAATTTATGTAACCCACAGTAACTTTTTTGCCAATTGCATATGCAGAAACTGGAAGTGAACATGCGAGAAAAAGTAAAAATAATGATCTTTTCATAAACATTCCAATTAATTTTAAGATTCCATTAAGGTTAGTAAACGTGGAGCTCCACAGGGGGCAGAAACTGCGTCGTGACGCACCATATAATATCTACTCAAGATGGGTCAATATCCACCCTACAGAATATTCTACCGTTTGTTGACGAATATCAGCTCTTGAGCCTTCAAGCTGTAGTAGCTTGCTTTCGACACCTTTGTCATCGGCAAACCCAACCCAGACAGTTCCCACAGGCTTCTCTGGGGTTCCGCCGTCGGGACCGGCGATACCGCTAACCGATATGGCGATTCGATTTTTACCGCCTGACTTTTGGAAAGCACCAAGAGCCATGGCTTCTACCACTTCTTTTGAAACAGCCCCATGTTTTTCTATCAACTCCAGCGGAACGTCGAGCATATCGTGTTTCGCCTGGTTAGTGTAAGTGACATAACCGCGATCAAACCACTGTGAGCTGCCGGGGATTTCGGTACAGGATGCTGCAATTAAGCCACCGGTGCAAGACTCAGCCGTGACCAGCATTAAATCTTTTTTTATTAATAAGTTAGATAGCTCTTTTAATAAGCTTTCTAAGTCACTTTCTAAGACAGAAGTCCCTGTATTTTTTCTGGAATTGGGCAATCTTAATCTACCTCTTTTGATCGAAATCCGTTAAGCTATGGGCTTAGTTTGAGCGTAGTAAAACTTGGCTCTTTTCAGCACTAAGAATAGGCGCTCATGAGCTTAATGGCAATGGTCATTGCTCTTAACTCATCATTCAACCGAAAAGCTACTGATAACAATAAGCATGTCTAAAGCGGAAATTATTAACGACGAAGCACTACAACACCACACTCCGATGATGCGTCAGTACTGGCGTCTAAAGCAGGACCATAAGGATTATCTACTGTTTTATCGTATGGGTGATTTCTATGAATTGTTTTACGATGATGCCAAACGTGCTGCCGAACTATTAGACATCACTCTAACGAAACGTGGCTCTTCGGCGGGCGAACCAATTCCAATGGCGGGTGTGCCGTTTCATGCGGTGGACTCTTACCTCGCTCGAATCGTTAAGCTGGGTGAATCAGTGGCTATCTGCGAACAGGTCGGCGACCCGGCGACCAGTAAAGGCCCAGTCGAGCGAAAAGTCGTTCGTATCGTAACACCCGGAACGCTTTATGATGAAAACCTGTTAGACGCTCTCTCTGAAAACATTCTTGCCTCAGTCTATAAAAAGAATAATCACTACGGCCTCGCCTGTCTGGATATGGCCAGTGGTCGTTTCTGGTTATCCGAGTTCGATAATGAGCTGGCATTGCAGGCCGAGTTACATCGCGTTAAGCCCGCGGAACTAATACTCGCCGATAATCAGCAGAACTTAAGCCAGTTAGTCAAAAGCTCCATTCAATGGCAACCAGACTGGGAGTATGATTATGAGCAGAACCACGACAAGCTGCTCCAACATTTCAAAGTTAATAGCTTGTCGTCCTTTGGCTGTGAGGACTACCGCTTAGCCGTATCAGCGGCTGGTGTGGTTTTAGAATATGCCAAGAAAACCCAGCTGAATGCCCTGCCGCATATCCGTATGTTGCAACGCCTGTCGGATGCGGACCACTTGGTACTTGATCCCGCAACACGAAAAAATCTGGAGCTAACTGAGAATATTCAGGGCCAGTCTCATAATACGCTGTTCGAAGTGATGAACAGTACGCAAACGGTGATGGGTGGACGACTACTGAAGCGTTGGCTGCACAGCCCGTTGAGCAAAAAAACATCGGTTGAAAAACGTCTTCAAGCCGTATCAGCACTAAAACAAGACTTAGTTTACAGCGACTTACAGTCACACCTTAATGAAATTGCTGATATCGAGCGTATCGTAACGCGACTTGCTCTGGGTAGCGCCAACCCTAGAGACTTAAAACGCCTGGAGGTGGGTTTAACCAAGTCAGCCGAGATCAAAGATTATCTAAAACAGCATCAGGTTTCTCTGCCCTTAACCGACTCGATTGAGCCGTTACCGCCAGTTCAGGAACTCTTGAACAGAGCCATTATTGAGCAACCGCCCATGGTGATTCGTGACGGTGGTGTTATTGCTGAAGGCTACCATAGCGAACTGGATGAACTGCGTAATCTGGCCAACGACGCCAGCGACTTTATGCTGCAACTGGAGCAACGCGAGAAAGAACGCTCGGGCATCAATACGCTGAAGGTCGGCTATAACAAGGTGCATGGTTTCTATATTGAGATTTCACGAGCACAAAGCGACCAGGCTCCTGCCGAATACGTTCGTCGCCAGACTCTGAAAAATGCCGAGCGTTTTATCACGCCAGAGCTTAAAGAGTACGAAGAGAAAGTACTCAGCAGTAAAACCCGGGCGCTTAGTCTTGAGAAAAAGCTTTATGACGGACTCATTACTGAACTCCAGGAATTTGTGCCGAGTATTCAGCAAACAGCAGCGGCTATTGCCGAACTGGATGTGCTTGCCTGCTTCGCCGAGCGCGCTGAGAACCTGAACTTCGCCAAGCCCGACTTTTCTGAGCAGCCAGGTATTAAAATTACCGCAGGGCGACACCCGGTCGTAGAGTTCCATAGCAAGGAGCCGTTTATACCCAATGATCTGGAGCTGTCCCCGAACAGACGCTCTTTAATTATTACCGGCCCCAACATGGGCGGTAAATCCACTTACATGCGTCAGGCAGCGCTGATCACATTGCTGGCCTACACTGGCTCGTTTGTCCCAGCTGACAGTACGAATATTGGTCCTGTCGATAGAATCTTTACTCGAATCGGTGCATCAGATGATCTCGCCAGCGGTCGCTCTACCTTTATGGTAGAAATGTCTGAAACGGCTAATATTCTGAATAACGCCACGGCAAACAGCCTGGTCCTGCTGGACGAAATTGGCCGCGGTACCAGTACCTTTGATGGTTTAGCACTGGCATCAGCAACCATGCGCTATATTCATGAGAAGCTCAACTCTCTTACCTTGTTCGCCACTCACTACTTCGAGCTGACCCAGCAAATTCAGGAATGGGACGCTTGCGCCAATGTTCACTTTGGGGCCACCGAGTATGAATCAAAACAGTCCGGCTCTACCAAGCTAGTCTTTTCACACCAGATTGCTGAAGGCCATGCAAATCAAAGTTATGGTATTCAGGTTGCCCAGCTGGCTGGATTACCTAAAGCTGTCATCCAGAATGCTAAAGCATTACTGCACTACTTCGAGCAGCATGGTACTCATGAGTCCGATGGTAGCGGTAACGAAGAAGTGATGCCGCAGCTTGATTTACTGGAGGAAGCAGATACAAACGATGAAGTATCAAGCGAAGCTCTGGAACTTCTGGAAAGCATATCACCGGATGATTTATCGCCACGTGAAGCGCTCGAACTATTGTATAAGTTAAAAGAATCGCTAAAATAACGCTGCGGTTAGCAAAACCAAAGAAGATTTAGGAGACATTCATGGCGTTCGTAGTAACCGAAAACTGCATCAAATGTAAATACACTGACTGCGTTGAAGTCTGTCCGGTGGACTGCTTTTACGAAGGGCCGAACTTTCTGGTGATCAACCCTGATGAGTGTATTGACTGTGCATTATGCGAACCTGAATGCCCAGCAGAAGCGATATACGAAGAAGATGATGTGCCAGCAGGCCAAGAGCACTTCATTGAGCTCAACGCTGAGCTATCTGAAGAATGGCCTAACATCACGGAGCAAAAGGATCCGCTACCGGACGCGGCCGAATGGGATGGCAAAGAAGGCAAGTTCGAACTGCTGGAAAAATAGTTAAGTAAAGAGCCCTCAGCAGAGGGCTTTTTTGTATCGCCTATCCGTACCTACTTTACTACTCACTCACAGCATGATGTTTTGGAATCAAAAGCGATAGCACCGCGGCTAAAACAACAAATACGGTGGAGATAACTAGACACATCACCAGACCATAGGCCTGATAAACCCAGCCCGACAAAACTGTGCCAATCAAACGTCCCATGGCGTTAGCCATATAATAAAATCCAACGTCCAAAGACACGCCGTCATCTGTCGCCATTTGTACGATCAGGAAACTGTGTAGTGACGAGTTGATGGCGAAAATGATACCGAAAATTAGCAGCCCGGCTATCAAAGACACTTCAGGAGATAAATTGAAGTATAGACCGGCCGCAATCGCTGCTGGAATCAATGCCAGGATCATGGCCCAGGCAAAAGCCGTAAAGCCGCTGGGAACGTGGCCTTGTTCGCGCCCAGTTATTTTTGGGGCGAGGGTTTGTATAACGCCATAGCCGATAATCCATAAAGCCAGGAAGCCACCAACAAATGTATGTGACCAGTTAAACTGACTGGATAGATACACCGGTAAGGCAACCACAAACCAGACATCACGCGAACCGAATAAAAACATTCTGGCGGCAGACAAATAGTTTATCGACGCACTTTTTGAGAACAGGTGAGAAAACTTCGGTTTGGACTTACTTCTACCTAGATTTTTTTTGAGCCTTATAAGACTGAATATCCACACCAAAAGCAGCATACTGGCCATGAAAAGGATAGCACCCTGGAAGCCCATAACGGCCAGCAACAACCCGCCCATAAAAAAGCCAACGCCTTTTAGCGTGTTTTTCGATCCGGTCAGTAATGCCACCCAACGGTAGAGCTTATTGTCCTCGCCTTTTGCGACCAATGTTTTAATGGCGCTCTTGGCGCTCATCTTGTTCAGATCTTTTGCAATCCCTGAAAGAGCCTGTGCCGACATCACCCAGGGTACGGTCAATAAGGCACTAGGTACTAAGAGTAGGCTCAGGGCAACAACCTGTAACATGAGTCCTATGTTCATGGTTTTATTAAGCCCAAGGCGCGCGCCAAGCCAGCCACCAATAAGATTGGTAACCACACCGAAAAATTCATAAAACAGAAACAGCATGGCGATTTGCAGAGGACTGTAGCCAAGCTGGTGGAAGTGTAATACCACCAGCATTCTGAGCGCACCGTCAGTCAGGGTAAACGCCCAATAGTTACCAGTAACAATAATGTACTGACGCACCTCTTCAGACAGATTACGCAGTGAATCCGATATAAACGACATAAACTAGTCTACGCCCTTTTCGACAACTAACTTAACCAGCTCGGCGGTACGATTGGCGTAACCCCATTCATTGTCATACCACAGATATAACTTAACCTGTGTGCCATTCACCACCATAGTCGATAAGGCATCGACTATGGTCGAACGTGGGTCCGTTTTATAATCAACCGATACTAAAGGTCGTTCTTCATAACCCAGAATATCTTTGAGCTCGCCTTCGGCGGCCGCTTTGAACAGTGCATTGACCTCTTCTTCGGTGGTTTCTTCTTCGACTTCAAACACACAGTCAGTAATAGAAGCATTAGCCAAAGGAACGCGAACCGCGTGGCCATTAAGCTTACCTTTTAGCTCTGGGAAGATATGAGTAATTGCTGTCGCCGAACCGGTAGTGGTCGGTATCAGATTCATGCCACAGGCACGGGCACGGCGAAGATCTTTATGCGCACCATCCAAAATGGTCTGTGTGTTGGTAATGTCATGGATCGTGGTCATACTGCCATGCTTAATACCGAGGTTTTCATGTATTACTTTAACCGCAGGTGCTAAGCAGTTGGTCGTGCAGGAAGCGGCGGTGACTATTGGGTATCGCTCTTTGTCGTATAAATCATGGTTTACCCCCATGACAACGTTCAAAACGCCCTCTTCTTTTACCGGAGCAGTAACCACGACACGTTTTACACCCTGACTTAAATACTCATTCAGTTCTTCCTGAGTTTTAAATTTACCGGATGCTTCAATCACCAGGTCGCAACCCGACCAATCGGTATCAGCTATTGTTCGGTTCTGGCTGAATGAAATAGTGGCATCATCAATAATAATCTGGCCATTCGTTTCCTCTGCTTCATAACCCCAACGGCCATGAACAGAATCGAAGTTAAGTAGATGAGCAAAGGTTTTAGCGTCGCCGGCTGGGTCATTAATCTGAACAACTTCCATACCGGGCGCGCCCCAAAGCGCTCGCATGGTTAATCTTCCCATGCGCCCGAAACCATTAATACCAACTTTAATAGACATCAGCGTCTCCTGAAAACTAATTACAACAATTTGGACGATCGTCCATATTAGAAAGATTATCGAGATAAGGCTGTATAAAGGATATCTGGGCGTCTAACGTGGTAAACAGCACAGATAAAGCCCACTCTGGCAAATCCTCACTCAACCGATAATACACCCACTGGCTTTGTCTGCGTGTAGCCAATATACCCTGATTCTTCAACTGAGCTAAATGACGCGATACCTTTGGCTGTGACTCATCAATTGCTTCAGTTAACTCACAGACGCAAAGCTCCTCTTCTTTAACAATGAGAAGAAGTGTCTTAAGCCGAGTCTCATCGGATAAGGATTTAAAGAATTGAGTAGGATTAATCATGAAATATTACAAACCTGCATCTCAACATATGAATATACGCATAACCATATATAAAGAGCTTTACTTAGTAAAGTTAAACTTAAGTGGAATAGTTGATGACGCTGTCAAAACTAGAAGTAAAGAGGGAAGGAAGAAATAGAAAAGAGTGCTGCAAGCTTTTGCAGCACTCTACGATAGCAACCGATTAGAAATCAATGGAAGATGTAAATGGTTTTACACCAATTGACTCATAGATTTCATCTGGTTTGTATAGACGCTGTCCCTTAATCACTAATGCAATCTGACGTAGATCGCTCATGTCTTCCAAAGGATTGCCATCCACAAAGACCAGATCAGCCTGCTTTCCTTCAGTTATCGAGCCAACGTTTTCTTCATTACCCACTACCTTTGCAGAGCCTATGGTGGCTAGCTTTAAAACATCGGCGTTAGAGATACCGGCATCAGCATACAGCTCCAACTCACGATGCAGTGTAAAACCAGCGATTGCATCGGTACCTGGTACGACTGGAACACCGTTGTCATGAAGCTTTTTAACCATGGCAGACATCGCTTTAATTGAAGCATCATAGGCATCACGCTCTTCAGAACTAATGTCCATAACAGGTTTCGTGTAGCCACGAGCAACGTTAGCTGGCAAGTGTTCGTACACTGGTGCGATTTCCGGATCAACAACTCCTGATTTACGGAACAGGCTGTTAAAAGTCGATACAGTAGCGTCAACCTCAATACCCTTCTCCTTTAACTTAGCAATGAAGTCATTAACTTCTTTACTATCCAGGTCCAGCTCACCGGCTTTTTCACCAACTAAAGAAAAACGTAATCGTTTACGAGTATCGACACCCTTACCCAGGAAGTTTAGGAATAACATATTGATATGCTGAATTTCGTCAAAGCCAGCATCCACAGCTTCCTCCGCTGTCATGAAGGCAGGAATGTGACCACTCAAACGTAACCCTTTGCTATGCACATGCTCTGCTAAAGGCTTAACCCACTCAGGCTCCATCGAACTGTATGTTTTGATCTGTATATAACCACGATCAGCATACCAGTCGACTGCAGCTTTGGCTTCTTCAAGAGAGCTCACGGTCTTACCCATCTTCATGGCATAGGGGCTTTCACGATCCATAAACCCAGCACGATAAACGTCGCCACCGATAATATCGCCACCACGACTGAGTTCATCGATAGCGGTAATATTGTCATGGGTATTACCCATATCACGAACGTTAGTAACACCGGCTGGAATGTTCAGCAAACCATTCGACTTAGTTAGATGGCCATGCATATCCCAGAGCCCAGGAATGACTGTCTTGCCCTTGGCATCCACCAAGGTGTAATTATCACTTGCTTCGATGTCGCCAATTTTTGAAATCTTTCCATCCTCAACCAGAATTGATTGATTCTCAACTAGCTCACCACTTTCAACATCAACATAATTGGCGTTTGTGACCAGAATAGGTTTCTCAGAGGTATGAGTTAACTTTTTGGCTAAGTCTGTCAGATACTGGTTTTCAGCGTCTTTTTGAAGCTTTTGAAGTTTCTCAAGGTTGCTGCGTCCCCAGCCTTTAGCTATTACGCCAAACCAGCCACCACTGTCGGTGGCAAAGAAATTGTTATCTTCATCGTACCAGCCAAATTCAGGGGTAAAACCCAAACCAACTACGCCAAGTAGACGAACTGTTTTCTCTTCCTCTCCCTGAGTTAAAGTAACTGTTTCCAGCTCAATTAAAGAGGCTGTGCCGCTGGGTAAAAGCTCTACTTTTCCATCCTCTGCTTCTAGCAGTCGTTTAACTAGTAGGCTCTGTGAAATACCAGTTCCATCACTGGCTATATAAAATTTTGCAGAATCTACTTCGGCACTTCCCTGCTCATTAAGACTTTTCCATTGAGCGCTACCGTCCTTCATACTAAAAGACTCTTCAATCGGAGCACCAAAAGCGGAAATCCCTTTAATTTCCTGACTGATTATATAGCCACTTTCACCAACGACAGTTGTTTCATCAATGTTAACTCGTCGGTTATTCCAACCCAGTTCCATATGAGCCTTTATAGTATTTCCATCCTGCTCTACTTCTACAAAGCCAGCCTGATCTTCCTTATTGTAAATATTGTAGGTAACGGCTGGCTCCACAACATTTTTTTCTGCTTTACTCTCCTGAGTATCATCAGCTTTATCGTTAGACACTTGCTGTTGATTATTTGTCTGTTCTAGCTGCTCAGGTGTTTTTTGGGATTCACTGTCATCGCTGCAGCCGGATACTGCCAGCATCACACTTATGGCAATCGCAGAAATGGTTATTTGTTTTCTCATACCTGTAGTCCTTTGTTTGATGAAGTTTATGTTTTACCAGTAAATACGATAAAAGCCCAGCATCAGGCTGGGCTTAGTTCACTTTATATTGTCTAATCGGTGATTAGCTGATAGCTATCAAATTTGTCAAATGCTTTGACCAAGTCAGCTTCTTTTTGATCCACCTTCTGAACTAGCATACATAATTCTTCTGCCTGCTGTTCAAGCTTTTCTGCCCTTGCTTCCATGGTAGCTTCCATTTCTTTACCAAAAGCTTCCATTCTTTGCTCAAAGGCTTTAACCTTTTCCTCGTTGCCACTCATTGCAGCTACGATCATTTCACCGACATGACCTTCAACAAAGTCTGTCACCGCTGTCTCAATCAAAGCTTCAAACTCAGCTTCAAAATCTGAGCTCTCCAGGTAGCTTTCCAAACCTTTGGGACGAAAATGATTTTGGCTAATATGTTTTCTCAGATCTGAAGAAATAGTTTCAACTTTAGCCATAAACTCTTCAGCTTTTTCAGGCTGATCCTGCATCAGAGCAGCCGTAATCATACCAACGGCTTCAATCGCTATAGCGCTCGCCTCTTCAGCAACGCCTGATGCTGCCGGCAGTAAGTCCCGAACCTGCTCATTGTATTGCTGTAAAAGGGTTAGCTGCTGCGGTGATAGAATTTGCTTTTCACCATCAAGGTAAAGGCTGTCGTTACTGGTTATTAATACTTTTTGCTGGTCTTCACTGGAAAATGTCAGTTTATCGCCCTTAATTTCAATATCATAAGCGAAATCGGCATTACACGTAACATCATTGGAATATGCAGACGCAGTGGATGCGGTAAACACCATTCCAACGGCGATTACTGTAGATTTTATAGACTGAATCATAGAGAACTCCTTTATCAAATAACTGTTGGTACACTTATAAGATGAGGGAATTCCCTAAAAAGGTTTAGTTAATTAATGTGAAAAGAAGCGCTATAGAGTAACAAAATGTAAATGCGGCCAAAGCCGAACCTCTCTATAACGCTTTATATACAGCGCTTAAACGCCGATATTGCTCAGGCTATTAGAAATCCTTCTTATAAAACTGCTCAATGAGGGGTATTCTCGTTCAAAGTTATACAGACGCTCCTGGAAGCGCTCTAATAAGTATTCCTCTGGATTCTCTTCAGCATCTTGCTGAAATAGTCGAGCTTCAATCAATAATTCCAAACGAGCCAGAGCTTCTCTCTCCGTGTCGTTAAATTCTTTTTCAGATTCAATTAGTTGAACCAAATCATTAATTTTAGATGTTAATGCCATATTCGTATTATCCGTATTTGTCATAACTATTACCTCTGAAACATTTTTTTACCCATTCTAGGCTAAAGAAACATAAAATTCATTGGTCTAATCACTTTGATCACATATAATTCGTGCTGTTATCACAACTATACAGAAGGATTATTATGAAAAAACTACTCATTATTATCGTAATAGCAGTTGCTATTGCAGCAGGGATTTATTTTTATAAAGGGGGCAAGATCGATGGTCTAACTGGCGGTGCATTACCGTCTGATAACCCTGTTCTTGAATATGTCCCAGCGGACACAGTTCTTTTTGCAGGCAGCGTAGAACCTATGGAGTTCACTAAAGCGCTAGAAATGAGCACGAAAATGGGCTTCGATACATCAGCAATGATGGGCTCAGGCTTTGAAGAAATTCAGGCTGACATTGAAAACGCACCTGACGCTGCTCGTATGTTAGTTAGCTTGTACGGAAAATACCTTAGCGCTGTAAAAGCAAAGTCAATTAAAGAGTTAGGCTTCCGCAATGAACTTAACATGGCTTTCTATACAGTAGGCGCATTACCAGTTATTCGTTTTGAACTTGATGGCACTGATGCGTTCACAAAGGCGCTTGAAAACATCGAAACAGATCAGAATGTTAAGCCAACAGTTAACACCGTAAATGGTGTTGAATACCGCGAATACAGCATGAATGACGGCGCTGAAGAAGTTCCTTTCCAGCTAATCATCGCGAGTCACGACAACCAGGCGATTATCACAGTTAACACTCTTTTGGATGACGCAAAAGATTTGCAGGTTACTCTAAGTGAAAAGCCTACTACGAATATCCTTGATGGTGGTGCATTAAACGAAGTTGCTTCTGATAATGGTTACTTAGGATACTCAATTTTTATGCTTGATAACCTTGCTATTGTGGATGGCATTACTAAGCCAACTGCAAACTCTTTCGGTAAAGGCCTTCAAGATTTGATGGGTGCATATGGTGCAGCTAACGAAATGGCTGACATCCAAACAGAAGCATGTAATACAGAGCTAACAGGACTTACTAAAAACTGGCCTCTACTTTCAGCTGGTTACACTGAGTTTGATGACAGCAACGCAAGCTACAAAATGGTCCTGAAAGGCACTAACCTTGAATTAATGGACACATTAGGAAAGCTTCGTGGCCACATCTCTAACAACATTTCTAATCAAGATTATGTTATGAGCTTTGGTCTAGGTTTAGATATGGATCAAATCGTTCCTGTGATTACAACTGTATGGGAAGGTTTAACCAAAGAAGATTTCTCATGCCCTCCTCTAGCTGAAATGCAAGCAGGCTTGCGTCAGTCTAATCCGATGATGCTTGGCATGATGTCAGGTATGGTTGCTGGCATTAAAGGCGCAGGTTTCAGTGTTGTTGAAATGGACGAAAGTGCTCTTTCTAACGTTGATAGCAACCCAATGGCATTTATGCAAAACAGCCAAGTCATGGTAACGATTACTGCAGAAAAGCCACAAAACCTTCTACAGTCTCTAGGCATGTATGCTCCTGAGCTAGCTCAGCTGAAGTTAGAAGATGGCGGCGAACCTCAGACATTGCCAATGGGAATGGGCTCTGAAACTAAAATTGCTCTTCGTGGCCATGATCTAATCATGATGATGGGTAACACTGATGCACTTGCAGGTAAACTTACCAGCAATGACAGCATGGAGAAAAATGGCTTAATGAGCTTCACTATGGACTTCAAAAAGTATATGTCTCTCATGGAGCAAGCCATGGCTTCAGCAGCAGAAGAAGCGAATGGTGAGAGCAAAACTATGCTAGAAGAGCAAAAAGAAGTTTTCGCTGAACTTAAGAAAGCAGACGGTACAATCAAAGGTACTTTCGATATTAAAGATTCTGGTATCGTAACTGAAAGCAAGTTCCACGCTAAATAAGTTACAATAGTATCTTGCTCAATAAAAAAGCCCAGCAATTAGCTGGGCTTTTTATTTCATGAGTTAATTATTAAGCGACTTTAATTTTCATCTTTTGCAACGCCTGCTCGAGGTCACCAATAATATCATCGGCATGTTCCAGGCCTACAGAAATACGAATTAATGTTTCACTGATGCCTGCCTCTGCTCTTTCCTCAGGAGTATAGGTGGAGTGCGTCATCGAAGCTGGATGCTGAATTAAAGTTTCAGCGTCACCTAAACTAACAGCGATATGACAAAGCTCAAGCTGATTCATAAAGCGCACCGCATCATCGAATCCACCACTGACTTCAAATGCAATGACTCCACCAGCTCTTTTCATCTGCTTACCAATCAAATGATTCGCAGGGTGACTTTTAAGCCCCGGATAATAAACGGCTTCAATATCAGGGTGAGCGCTCAGGTAGTCCGCCAGTTTTTCAGCGTTGTCACAATGTCGCTCGACACGTACGGATAATGTTTTAAGCCCACGACAGATTAACCATGCATCATTTGGGCTCATAGTTGCGCCCATATCCTTCTGCGTGGTCATCTTAATATGCTCGATTTGCTCGGCCGAACCACATACAATCCCACCAATGACGTCACCATGTCCATTAAGATACTTAGTAGCACTGTGAATAATTAAATCCATTCCAAAGTCGCTAGGTTGCTGAAGGACCGGAGACATAAAGGTGTTATCCATGACCGTTAATAAATCATGCTTTTTAGCAATTTGATTGATACCTTCCATATCCGCGCAAACCATATTTGGATTGATCGGTGTTTCAAAATAAATAAGTTTTGTATTCTCTTTGACTGCATCTTCTACTTCCGACAAATCGGTAATATCGACAAACGTTACTTCAATACCAAAATCGGCAAATTTATGGTTAATTAATGCAAAACTACATCCATATAGCGCCGAAGAAGCAACAAGATGATCGCCTTGTTTCAGGTTAGCCAAAAGCGTTGCTGATACAGCTCCCATGCCTGAGCCAAACGCTGCGGCATCTTCGGTATTTTCAAGAGCAGCCATTTTTTGCTCAAGTTCACGAACCGTTGGGTTTCCTAAACGACTGTAAATATAGCCTTGCTCTTCACCAGCAAATCGATTTGCACCTTGCTGCACATTGTCAAAGATAAAGGTAGAAGTTTGGTGTATTGGTGTAGCGAGGGAACCAAAGCTAGGGTCACCCACTCTTCCTGCATGAATTGCCCGGGTTTCAATATTATTAAAATGACTTTTAGAAGAACTCATACTTACAAACCTCACTTATAATGAATATAAGCTTAGTCTTCGAGTATGATAGCCGTCGTTGTTTTTACTTCTTTTAGCACGAGGCTTGTATGAATTCGAGCAACACCCTCAAGTGGTATCATTTTCTCGGAGACAAAGCTTTCTAAAGACTGGGTATTGCGAACAGCGACTTTAAGCAAATAGTCATACTCGCCGGTCACGTTATGACATTCCAATACCTCAGGCCATGATTTAACTGTAGCCAGTACTGTCTGGATTTGTTCCGAGTTATGGAGCTGCAGACTGAACTCAACAAAGCATAAGTTATCAAAACCCAGCCTATGCCTATCAACCAAAGCCGCATACTGATGAATGAAACCTTCTTGCTCCAGACGTTTCACACGAGCGTGCGTTGCCGGAGGTGATAAGTTTATTCGTTTAGCCAACTCGGAGTTACTCAAACGTCCTTCCAGTTGTAAAAGATTTAAAATCTTTTTATCGACAGTATCTAGCGTACCTTGTGATGATTTTATCATCTCACCCCCACAAAAAAGAAGATTATTAGCCTAAATGTATCATAAATAAGAACAATGTAACTAATTATCGACTAATTACTTAATTAAATTAACAATACTTTATTGCAACTTAACCTTTAACGAATAATAGCAAGCTGATAGACTGAACTCAGACCAGATAAATCAACCTATCACAGGAAATTTCTTGCAAAAAGAAGCAGTTATACTCATTCACGGTATGGGAAGAACCCATCGCTCAATGAGAAAGCTCGAAACCTTTTTAAAATCAAAGGGCTACATTACCTATAACCGTAGCTATCCTTCTACTGTGGCTAACGTAGAGAGGTCTGCTGTGCATTATATAAATTCAGCACTTGCAACTCTTGCCCACGAGAATATATCCAAAGTCCACTTTGTAACTCATAGCTTAGGTGGACTGCTTGTGCGTTATTTCCTGTCTAATCATCAAATAAAAAAACTTGGTCGAGTGGTGATGTTAGCGCCACCTAATCAAGGTTCAGAGGTAGCCGAACGGTATCAGGAGAAGTTTTGGTATAAATGGATAACCGGAGTACCAGGACAACAGTTACAACAAACCAACAATCGACTTTTGAGGGATATGAAACCCCTCAAAACTGAAGTTGGAATCATTGCCGGAATAAAATCCTCAGATCCCTGGTTTAATCATGTATTTCAATACGCTCATGACGGTAAGGTTTCAGTTGAAGGAGCTAAATTACCCGAAATGACAGAAATGATTAAAGTCCCTCACGGCCACACATTCATCATGAATAAAACCAGCGTTAAAAATCATATAGCTAACTTTCTTGCTTCCGGTAACTTCTTCCGTCCCAGCCCGAAAATATCAATATTTGATCTGGTAAAAGAACAGCAATCAGAGGGACTTAAGTCACCTTTGTTAACAGATGGAGAGCTTCTTCAGCCCTCTCAGAAGGAACAAAAATATGATCGTGATGATAAGCCGCAACAACGTTAGCACTAATATCTGCTTCAGTTAATATTTTAGTGATAGCTGCTGTCATACCAACCGCACTTAAGCTTGAATGCACCTTCAAAGTAATTAGCCTCATAACCAGGCTATAGCTGAGCCCAGCCACGTCGGCCTCTTCCTTCCGACAAATTACTGTTAATCCTTCAGGCTCCTTAAAGGTTCCTAACGGTGAAATACCTGTAGGAATACTATTCTTAGTGAAGCAAAATACATAGTTACCCGGTATGAGCTCAGGTTTAAGATCGGATAAGAGAACGGATAAATCACTTATACTCATAACAGCCTCCAAAAAAAATCCTGCAACTCAGGCAAGTTGCAGGACTATCATTATCACTTTAAAAGAGAGGTCCGGACTAATCTTTAGAACCTTCCTCGCCCTTTTCCTCTTCAAGCTTTTCTTCGTGATTTAGGTCATATGCAGGTGGTTCACCACCATCACCTTTGAGGTAATGATTCATCCAGCGCTCCATACGCAAAGAGTAATCGTATTGCCCCGCAGCTTTTTTATTACCATGACCTTCACCAGGGTACAGCACTAATCGAACAGGAGCCTGTCCCAGTGTTTTTACGTAACGGTATAGCTCCATAGACTGTGATGGGTGAACGCGAGTGTCTGAATCACCATGCATAATCAATAACGGAGTATTAGCATTTTTGACGTGATAAATAGGACTAGTTTCAAGCATCCACTGATAATCATCCCATGGCCATGCACGAGCATGAACTGCATGCATCTCATTTGGTATATCGGTAGTACCGAACTTTGATAGCTGGTTAGAAATGCCAACGAACATAACCGCCGCAGCATAGTGCTCAGAAAGCTTTGTCGCCGACCATGCTGTAGCATAACCGCCATAGGAGCCACCAGTAATACCTACTTTATCTGAGTCCACCATCCCTTTTTCAACCAAGGCCAATTTACCGTCCAGGATATCTGTAAACTCTGGATCTGCATATGCATTCTGGTCAAGACGCGCGAACTCATCACCTCTACCCGTGCTTCCTCGATAGTTTGGAATAAAAGCAAAGTAGCCTTGAGCTGACATTGCCTGAATTGGTGAAGAGTAACCAGTATTCCAGCCATTTGAGCGGTGAGCTTCAGGACCACCATGGATGTAAGCAATCATTGGGTAACGGTCATCGTCGTCATAATCCAGTGGGTATACCAAAACCCCCTGAATTTTGAGTCCGTCACGAGCTTCGTACTCGAACGCCTCCTGTTTAGCCAGCTCAACATCATCAAGCCATGGGTTAGAGTTAGTAAGACGCTGCATTCCTGCCGCTGTCACTGCAAACAGTTCTCGAGGATGTTTAGCCGTATCGGCAAGAACATAGATGGCACCATTATTGGCAACGCTCATTCCACGTTGAATGGCTTGACCATAATCAACCACAACACGATCCGCAATTCGACGCTTTACTGCTGATTTCACCACTCTGCTTTCCAGTCCCTTGTGCTCGATGTAAATCAAATCATCGTCATGCCATGCAATATCCATGACGTGGCTATCAGTGTTTTTTACTTTTTTGAAAATATCACCGCTATCAACATTACCAACATATACCGCACCGGCCGTTGGATCGTTGTAATCATTAGCTCCCAGGAATGCTACATCTTTGCCGTCAGTTGACCAGATAGCTTTGCCCTGCTTTCCTTCAGTTTTAAATTCAGTAACAACATCGCCATCTAACTCAATGATTTGAAGCGTCTTCTTCATGTAAATATCATCAATGAGTGGTGTAGGAGACGTTTGGATTAGGAGCTGGTCATTGACCGGACTGAATTGAGCGCTCAGAACGCTGCCTTCAATATCAATCTTTGCAGGCTTCGCATCATCCTCACTCAGTGGATATAGCCAGGCATGGGTATTCTTGATGTCTTCTTCATAAACCTTAGCCTGAAAGCCTTTTTGGACTAATTTCTCAGTGTGTTCTGGTTGCTCTTCAGGTGCCACAAAAACAAGCTTGTCACCTGCCTTATTCAGAGTATAGGTAGAAATATTGCTTTTTACGCCTACCACTTTTTGTGACTCTCCGCCGTCAACGGCAATACTGTATATACCGGCGAAAGTATCATCATTTCGCATGGCTATATAATAAATACGCTTACTGTCTTTTGACCAGTGAACCGAGGCGATATTCACCTTACCGGTGATAAAAGGCTTTGCTTCACCACCCACAGGCTTAACGTATAGCTCTGACCACGCAGGACCGTCATCATCTACATATGGCTCACGCTTATTGCTTTGAGTATAAGCAATCCATTTGCCATCAGGAGAAACATTTACGGAGTTAACTGATTCAATTTTTGCTATATCTTCAAGTGTCAGCCCTTTTTTATCAGCAGCCATAGACGAAATAGTAGCTGTTGAAGAAAAAATCGCCAACCCTATGAAAAGTAGGATTTTTTTCATTGTAATCTCTTTACTGTCAGAATTTGCTAGTAAGCATATTAAAAAACGCCTGGCAGATCTAGGCGAACTATAGTTATAGATAGGTAAATGTAACTCAGGATTGTTACAAACTGTTACAATTAGCCAATAGCCAAAGAGAAAAGTGTCATTTAAAGTACTTCATAGAGTGTAACGGTTATCTTACCCCCTAACCGTACACTCGCATCTCAAAATAACTCCTTCTCATTTTGAGACGCAATTTCAAGCCCCCATTTTGGGGGCTTTTTTATTATAAATCAGTCTGTTAACTGCATTCTTACACAGGCGTCGAAAATTGGACGGTATATTTCCTCTAACTCTTCAAAAGTAAAATGATTACCGTGCTTTTGATATAAAGCAGATATAATTGCTTTCTCTCTCTCCGGCTGGCGGGCACTCATCCCCTGCTCTTTTTTGTGAGTAATCAATTTATGAACCAGCTCAGCTCTGAGCTCAATCAACTTCACGAGCTGCTCATCCAGCTGATCAATTTGCTCACGAACAGAATCTATAGAATACATAACTAACCTTGGGAACAATAAGTCGTGGTAACCTGAATTTATTATAGTAGAATTACGCCAAAGATGTTCAATTCGTTACGTTCTGATGAGTAAAACTGACAATATATATGCTAATCCCATTGGTGAGGTAGAATCTTTTCGCTTTGATCAGCAGGTAGTTGAAGTATTCCCTGACATGATTAAGCGATCGGTGCCGGGCTATACCACTATTATTGACGGTATTGGTGAACTGGCACAAAAATATGTGAAGCCAGAGACTCGTATTTATGATCTTGGGTGTTCCCTTGGGGCCGCAACACTGTCAATCAGACAGGCAGTAAACGATTCCTCATGCGAAATTATTGCTGTCGATAATTCTGAAGCGATGATAGAGCGTTGTCAGTTAATACAATCTAGCTATAACTTTGAAATGCCTGTAACAGTTCAGGAAACGGACATTAATGATATGGTCTTTGAAAATGCTAGCTTTGTTGTGCTCAATTTCACATTGCAGTTTTTACCCAGAGGACAAAGACAGGAACTGATGGATAAGATCTACCAAGGGTTAATAGAGGGCGGCGCTTTAATTCTGTCTGAGAAGCTGACTATGGGTTTTAAGGAAATTGATGAAAATATCATTGATATCCACCATAACTTTAAAAAGAAGAATGGCTATAGTGACATGGAAATTGCCCAAAAAAGAGCAGCTTTGGAAAATGTTCTGATTCCGGACACACGAGATGAACATTACAAGCGTTTTAAATCGGCAGGCTTCAGTCAATATGACACCTGGTTCCAACATTACAACTTTGCCTCATTAATTGCTGTAAAATAGCCGTTAAATAATTATGATTAGTTTTAATGACACCTATGACGCCATAGCTAACACTCGCCTGCATCCATGGTTGGATGATTTTAAAAATGCCGTGCATAACCGCATGGGTGACTACACTCACGGCAATATAACCCAATGGATAGAGCTCCTTAAACAATTACCGCAAGTAGAACCAGACTCAATTGATATCATAAATAAGGTAGCAATTGGTTCTCGGGATCAATTATCGGATAGCGAATTTAAAGAGCTTGAAGAGTTATTAAAAAAGTTTCACCCATGGCGTAAAGGTCCCTTCCACTTATTTGGCCAACACATAGATACGGAGTGGCGCTCTGACTGGAAATGGGATCGAATAAAGGATCATTTTACCCCTCTAGACGACCGTATAGTATTGGATGTTGGCTGTGGTAACGGCTACCATTGCTGGCGAATGGCTGCTCAAAACCCAAAGTTGGTTCTGGGGATTGATCCTTCACAGCTTTTCTTGATGCAGTTTGCCATAATGCAAAAGTACCTCCATCAATACCCGGTTCACTTTTTGCCTGTCGGGCTGGAGTACCTGCCCCAGAATCTTGATAAACAGGGTTTTGATACTATTTTCTCTATGGGAGTGCTGTATCACCGCCGCTCTCCAATCGATCATATTTTACACTTAAAAAACTTGTTAAAGCCTGGTGGGGAACTTGTTCTTGAAACTCTTGTAATAGATGGTGATGACGACCAATGCCTGATACCTAAAGACCGGTATGCCCAGATGAATAACGTTTGGTTTATTCCTACAACAGGCATGCTAAAACATTGGATGAGCAAGTGTGGACTTGAAAATGTTCAGGTGGCAAACGTTTCAACTACTAGTATCGAAGAACAGCGCGCTACTGACTGGATGACCTTTCAGTCACTGGAGGATTATCTCGATCCACAAGACAAAACATTGACCATTGAAGGCTACCCAGCACCTAAACGTGCCTTTATGATTGCACAAAAGCCGCTTAGAAAGAGTAAGAAATAAGATGGCTGACGAAAATAAAGATAATTATCATGTGGTGCCTTTTTGCCCTTCTCCGGTTCGCATTGTAAAACCTAATAAGCATTTTTTATTTGTGGCCAAGCCAGCAGGTTTATTAACCATTCCCGGTCGCAGAGAGGAAAACAAGGACTGCCTGATTACTCGCCTGCAAAACCACCACAAATCAAAAACGGCAACTGTTGTTCATCGGCTGGATATGGCAACGTCAGGTATTATGGTGGTGGCACTGAGTAAAATGGCACATCGCGAAATAAGCCGTCAGTTTGAGCATAGAGAAACTCAAAAGCATTATATAGCCGTTGTCGACGGCATCGTGCAAGAAGATGAAGGTGTTATTGACCTGCCCATGATTGCTGACTGGCCGAATCGCCCGAAACAGAAAATCGATTTTGAACAGGGTAAAAAAGCGGTAACTGAATGGCAGGTTCTCGAACGAGATGAAGAAAACCAACGTACGAGATTGAAGCTGGTTCCGATTACAGGTCGTAGTCACCAACTGCGTTTACACTGTTACGAACTCGGCCACCCTATCCTCGGCTGTAACCTGTACCATAAAAATGGATCCGAAAATAAAGCATCTCGCCTCTTGCTGCACGCGGAAAGTCTGACTATAAAACACCCAACGTCAGGCAAGCCCATAACAGCTAGAGCACCATGCTCATTTTAACTTGATTAAAACCGAAAGAATTGCAAAAATACCGGCCACTTAACATCCGTTGCTGGATTTGACGCTTAGGTACAGTTGGACGGAGCTAAGCTCCAAATAATTACCGGTAACCCGATGTGTTATTGAAATTATAAAGCTAAATTACGCACTCGTAGCTGGGTCTGCCCCATGGGGTACAGTTGGATGGAACGAAGTTCCAAAGACTAGTTAAACAGGCTGAGAGCTTTTTTAAGAAGTAGCAAAATAAATTACGCACCCGTAGCTCAGTTGGATAGAGCGTCGCCCTCCGGAGGCGAAGGCCGCAGGTTCGACTCCTGCCGGGTGCGCCATTTCTCTCTGTAGTCTAAAGATTACTGTACTCTGACACCATTAATCTCTGCTCCATTAATAATGCATCCTTTCCAACATTCTTAGTTAGCTGTTCTTGTCCTTTTACATCAAAGACCTATGTCAAATTTAAGTCATAACACATATCTTAAGATACTATGTTAGGATGATTTCTGAATTTAGACGGAATAAGAGATAAGATGTTTTCATTAAATTCAAAAATCAGGTCTGGAAACAACCCTTTGTTCTTAGGAGTTGTGATTTTGCTTTGCGCATCATGTGCTAGTTACAATAGTTATAACTTACCAGATCAAGATGAAGTCTCTTTTTCACCATCAGGGCAATACCCTATTTATTATAAATGGTGGCGATATCTAGAAGATGAAAACCTCAACACGCATATTGAACCCGCTTTAGAGAACAATTTTACATTAGCTGCTGCGTTGGAGCATTTAAATATGGCTAGAACTATAACGTGGCGTGAAGCCTTTGAACAAATTGAACTTGGCTATTTTAACGGGGCAAGTTAATTTATTTCTATGCTAAGGGCGCAAACTGAACTGCAGGAAGTCGAGCGTGATTTGCTCACGGTGAGGTGGACATTGTTAGAATTTCGTATAGCCCCCTTACCGCGCCTTGCCCGGCGGATTTGCAACGCCCAGAGAGCAAGAGTTAAAGTGAGGATAAGAAGGATGGATAAGAGATGATAAAAAGCAAAACTTTTACAGCCATTACAATTGGGGCCATCGCGGTTATTGCCGCTTTTCTGTTTTTTATCATTAACTCTACTGAACCGGAGGCGCAGCGTGAGGTAGCGACCAAAAGAACAGCGATGCTGGTGGATGTTCAAGAAGTTCGCCGTGACAATTATAATCCGCTTATTGAAGGGCTTGGAACTGTGGAAGCTGCTGAAGATATTATTCTCAGTCCGCGTGTCGACGGCCGTGTCATTGAAGTTACCGAGAATTTTATTCCCGGCGGTTTTGTCAAAAAAGATGAGGTATTACTTCGGATTGATCCTGCCGACTATGAGAATGCGCTCGTTCAAAGGGAAAGCGCATATACACAAGCTCGCTCAGAAATGGATTTAGAACTTGGCCGCCAGAATCTTGCAAGAAAAGAGTATAATCTGCTCAGGCAAGATATTGATGAAAAGAACAAATCTCTTGTCTTAAGGAAACCGCAACTGGCTGCGACCGAGGCCAATTTAAAATCGGCTGAAAGTATGCTGAACCAAGCCAAGCTGGAACTCGAGCGTACATATGTTCGTGCACCGTTTGATGCTCAAATTTTATCCAGAAATGCCAATGTAGGTTCAGAGATTGATACCAATACGGAATTGGCGCGGCTTGTCGGGGTTGATGAATATTGGGTGACTGTGAGCGTACCGGTAGCAAGACTTGACCGGATTACTTTCCCTGAAAAAGGACAACCTGGCGCGCGGGTCATTATTCGCAACCGAACAGCCTGGCCGGCTGGCACGAGCCGTAAAGGTGAGGTTATGCGGTTAATCGGCGCGTTGGATGCACAAACACGTTTAGCGCGCGTGCTGGTTAGCGTGAAAGACCCGCTTGCCCTTAATCCTGAAACGCAAGGTCCGCAAATGCTAGTTGGCGCGATTGTTCAGGCCGAGATTGCAGGACGCGAACTAGAAAATGTTTTTCGCATTGGCCGTGATTTCCTGCGTGAAGACGACCGACTCTGGCTCAAACGCGATGGAAAGTTAACCATTACAGAGGCTAAAGTCGTTTTCAAAGATAAAGACTATGCCTATATCTCCGAAGGCATGGAGGATGGTGACTTACTTGTGATTAGCAATCTGGCGGCTGTGGCTGAGGGGATTGGCCTGCGAACAGAGGCCGAAGCGGAGACGCAAGAATGAGCGAACCCAAAACGAAATATGGCAAAGGCGCAATAACATGGATGGCGCAGAACCCTGTCGCCGCGAATTTGTTGATGATAATCCTGCTTTTGGGCGGGATTTTTACAGCGCTCAATATTCAAAAAGAAGTCTTCCCCCAGTTTCAACTGGATATTGTTAATGTGAGTGTTGGCTATCCCGGCGCAGCCCCTAGCGAAGTGGAAACTGGTGTTTTACAACCTGTAGAGGAAGCGGTACGTGGCCTTGAAGGTATTCGTGAAATCACAGCTCGCGCCCGTGAAGGCAGCGGAAATGTAGAGATTGAGCTTGTCTCTGGTGCTGATCGCATGAAAGCCTTCCAGGATATTGACCAGGCAATTGCACGTATTCGCACCTTCCCGGAAGAAGCTGATCAGCCGGAAGTAAGTCTTGAAGCACAGCAGCGCGAGGCGATGGAAATTGGCCTTTTTGGTTCCGTAGATGTCTGGACATTGCGTATTCTGGCCGAACGCTTACGGGATCGCTTGTTGAGCGATCCGAATATGACGCTTGTTGAGCTCGGCAATGTTCCGGATTACATCACACATGTTGAAATAAGCGCCGATACGCTGCGCGAATATGGGCTGACTTTACCCGATATTGCACGAATCATCAGTCAGTCCTCGCAAGATATTCCAGCCGGGGCCGTCAGAACTTTTGATGGTGAAATTTTACTGCGTATACAGGAGCGAAAAGTCTGGGCAGAGGAATTTGCCGATATAGATATTATTTCTGGCGAGAACGGAGCAACCATTAAACTGGGCGACATCGCAAAAATCGAAGACGGCTTTGAGGAAGGTAATTTTCACTCGCAGTTTAATGGCGTGCCATCTGTTGAAGTGAATATTTTCAGGACAGGCAATGAATCCCCTCTCGATATTGAACAAACGGTATACGAAATTATGGAGGATTTTGAGCGCACACTACCACCCGGCGTGGAGTGGCGGATTGACAGTAACAATGCTCAGGATTTTCGTGAACGTCTTGGATTGATACTTGAAAACGGTGTAGCGTCTGTTTTGATTGTTCTGACGATCCTTTCGCTTTTTCTAGCGTCGAAGCTGGCATTCTGGGTAATGATGGGTATGACAATTTCCTATGTCGGATCGGTGATGTTTCTACCAGCCTTTGGCGTCAGTATCAATATGGTCTCCCTCTTTGGATTTCTCGTAGCACTCGGCCTTGTTGTCGATGATGCGATTGTGGTCGGAGAGAATGTGTTTGAGGAGCGCAAAAACCATAACGATCCCCTGAAGGCCGCGATTGAGGGCACGAAGAGTGTTGCAACGCCCGTAACGTTTTCGATCATTACAACCCTCATTGCCTTCGTGCCTTTGCTCTTTATGCCTGGAGAAACGGGACTTTTCTGGTGGCCTTTGCCCGTTGTGGTGATGACAGTGCTCGCTTTGTCGCTTTTTGAAGCACTTTACATTCTGCCAGCCCATTTGGGGCATGTGAAAAAAAGCGCCAATGAAAATGCAATCCTGCGTCCGATCAAAAATGTACAGGTAAAATTTGCTGCTAAGTTTGATGCTTTCGTGCAAGGGCCGTATAAAAGTTTTCTCGATCTTTGTCTGCGCGCGCGATACATCACGATTTCAGCAGCGCTGGCGCTTTTGTTTGTTTCCTTTTCGTATATGAATAGTGCGCATATGGGCATTATTAATATGCCGGAAGTCGCCGCCGATGAGATCGAGGCTGGCGTCTCCATGCCGGCTGGTACGACGCCTGCACAAGCTGGGGCGATGGCGATAAAACTCACTGATGCTACGGTGCGTATGTATGAAGAAAACAATCTAGACTTAGTGGCGGAAGGGATAAAAACCAATGTCCGTGGGCAGGGTTTTATTGATGTTGAAATTGTTCTGCGCCCGCCCGAAGAGCGCGATATGACCGCCCGCGAAATTATTCAGCTCTGGCGTGATGAGATCGGCGATATTCAGGGCGTGGATCAAATCACTTTCGAAGCCGAGCGTGGTCCCGGTGGTTGGCGACCTGATATTAGTGTTGATCTCAGCCACAACAATATCGATATTTTAGAGCAGGCCAGCCAACGCCTAATTGCCGAATTGGAGACATTTACCAATACGGCTGACATTAATGACGATTTCGATAAAGGCAAAAAGCGCATTGATTTTCGTCTTCTTCCGGAGGGACGCGCTTTGGGTCTCACACCGGAATATGTCGGGGAGCAATTACGCGCTGCGTTTTTCGGCTCCTTGGCTGTCCGCCAGTTGCGCGGCAATAACGAAACCGAAGTCCGTGTCAAGCTACCAGAAAGCCAACGGGAGGATTTATCCTATCTGGAAGATCTTGTCATTCGCACCCCAAACGGTGCGGAAGTACCCTTGTTTGAAGTGACAGAGTTCGAATATACCGAAGCGTTCTCATCCATCAACCGCCGTAACGGAATGCGTGTTGTTACAGTGTCCACAGATGTTGAGCCCAAACGTGAGATTGTGCAGGTGGTGAATGCACTTAATCAGGAGGTTCTGCCCGAGCTGCGTGCGGATTTCCCGGGGCTGACATGGACCTTTCAAGGGTCGAACGCCGAGATGCGTGAGTCAACGCAGCAGCTTTACGGTTATTTTGGCCTAGCGCTTATCATCATTTACGCCCTTTTGGCTGTCGTGTTTCGTAGCTATTTCCAGCCCTTTATTGTCCTGAGCGCGATTCCATTCGGCATCATAGGCGCTGTCATCGGGCATATCATCATGGGCTACGATATTTCCCTCATCTCTAAGATGGGCTTTGTCGCATTGTCCGGCGTTGTGTTGAATGCATCCCTGATTATGGTTGATTATGCGAACAAATTACGGAGCCAGAGCAACAGAACAACACCGTATGATGCTATCAAACAGGCGGGCCTGCGCCGTTTTAGGCCTATAATTCTTACGACTTTAACGACTTTTGGTGGACTGTCTCCCATCTTGCTTGAAACATCTCTACAAGCGCAATATCTCATCCCTATGGCTATTTCCCTAGGCTTCGGGATTGTTTTCTCGACAGCCATTATTCTGATCCTGGTACCGTGTCTGTACATGATGCTGGAGGATATAAAATCTGTGGCCTCACAATAAGCTGGCGCATTGAAAGAGGCCGTAGAATGAGCACAAGAACTCAGTTCCACACGGTCCTTTAAAATCCAACTCTTAGCGCTCCGGAGGCGAAGGCCGTAGGTTCAACTCCTGCCGGGTGCGCCATTCAATAAGTGTTAGATAGCCTTTCCTAAATCAAACTTAGAGTTTTCAGAGGCGCCTTTAAAGTGCTCAACTGTTATATCAACCGCTGCTTTAATTTCATCCTGATGCTCACCTTCAATTAACATCATGTCCCTTGTAAAACTCATTTTTTCACGTTTTTCTAAGTCAGCCCATGCTTGATGGGTGGGGATATGCTCGGTCTTATCATAAACGGTATAGAAGATTTCAAAAGGCTTTCGGCTAGCTTCATCAAGTCTGAGCTGATCGATTAATACTTTTAAGCGTATACAGCCCTCAATTGTCGGGCATTGCTCCTGTTGCATGGCTTTAGATATATCAACAATGCTGCTGACGACAGAAGCAATTTTATCTCGCTCTTGTAACTCAATAGAGTTTTTCAATTCTTCAAGTTTTTGCTTTTGACTCCTTACCTTTAAAAGTAAATAAACGGCATACACTGCCAAAGCAAAAGTAATAATTGAGGCTATGTAATAAAATATAGTCATAGTAATAGAGGGATAACAGTACTTGGAGACAGGATACCTATATTCAGCAAGAAATTACAGTGATGAGGATGGACAAGTTCATTATCAGAGCTATTAATTCAGGCAACATAGCTACCAAGGTAATTATGCTGTAAAGAAATAAGAGCTGGCAGCTCTTAATCTCAAGTATGAAGTATGCATTGCCTAAATTAGCCCGCAAAAAACTTGCGGGCTACTCTTCCCTCTTGGGATCATTCAGGATATTTACGGGTCAGATTTTTTTCGTTTGGTTTGCCATCCCGTTTATAGATAACACCACCTTTAACGACTAAATCAACATCTTGCAGTAAGTTAATGTATTTCAGCACATCCCCTTTTACAGCGATGATATCGGCATATTTACCCGGTACTACTGTTCCCAAGTCTTTATCCACACCCATAAACTTTGCAGGCCAAAGAGTTGCGGCCTGTATTGCCTCCATAACTGGAACATCAAACTCTCTGACCCATACATCCAGTTCATTCCAGGTTGACTGACAATGAAACTTCATTGGAATGCCACTATCAGTACCTACCAAGAGGATCGCTCCAGACTTTCTAAGCTGATTAAATTTAGTCTTTAATGTAGGCTTACGTTTTGGAGTAAGCTGCATGTAACTAATACGCTCGGGATGCTGTATGGACTGCTTAATATCCTTTACAGTTTCTTTGGTCAAACCGCGTTTCCAGCATTTGTTGTCCAATGCCTCGTGATTTTCTCTGACATACTCGTAATTCCATAAACCCTCTACCGTCGGAGTCCAATATAAAGGGCCACCACTGATCCTACCCTTTGCGGTTCTCTCTTTGAGCTGGATCATAATATCCTCTGGGTACTCGGGAGCAGTTGTTAATCCAGTATGCTCAAAATTATCAATTCCAATCTTCAGGCCTATACGAATTTCGTCCGGTTTGTGGGAGTGTCCAACAACCTTCATACCAAGCCTGTGAGCTTCATCCACAACAGCTTTAGCATGCTCAAGCGGCATTACATCATGATCAATCAGTTTAACCACATCCATTCCAGCTTCTTTTAACTGGCGAACTTTTCGTTTAGCATCACTCTCGCTTTCAACGCCCCATCGGAACGCTTCCGTTCCCGGATATGGCTTATGCTGAATAAAGGGACCAGACATAAACATTCGAGGCCCGCTTAATTCTCCCGATTGAATTTTATCCTTAATTTCTTTTGATTCCTTTAAAGGTGCGCCCAGATCTCTGGCGCTAGTTACACCTGCCAATAGTAGCTGCTCTGCAGATGCTGGCATAATTTCGGTTCCAAGCTTGTCAATATAAGCTTTATCCCAATGTTTATAGTCCGAATGTCCATTGATCATCAAATGTACATGCATATCCCACAAACCAGGAAGAACCGTCATGCCTTCAGTTGAAATGACTTCGTATTCACTTGGAATATCAAGGCTGCTCTCTGTTCCAACGGCTACGATGCGGTCATTCTCTACAAGAATAACACTATCATAAATTACATTTCCGCCAGTACCATCGACCAAAGTACCACCGGCAAAAGCTTTTAACTCATTAGCCTGACTACTAAAGCTTAATAATCCCGATAGGACCATAAGAAACGCATAAATGAATCGTGACATAAAACCTCACTTTATTTTTTTGATTCGCTTCCTTTAGTTTTCTCATCATCATCCAGTGGCAATGACTCCCCTGTTACTGACTGTAAGGGTAATGTATGCTTATCTTCATCTTTAACAATATTAAGGTGGACATCCCGTTGTGGGAAAGGTATCTCAATACCGTATTTTTTAAGCGCGGTATCCAACTCCCACATATAGATACTCTGAATTCTTGTGGGACGGCGTACTCCATAATGAGCCACCCAGACCAACATTAAGAAGTTAACGCTGTTGTCACCAAAGTCTGTTAGCCATACATCAGGCTCTTTACCTGGGATATTTTTCAATGTGTACTGCACGTTGTTAGCTGCTTCAATCGCGGCTTTTCTGACAATTTCTTTATCAGTACCGTAGGCAACACCAAATGGAATTCTGACACGGCGCGTAGACTCTTTAAGGGTCCAGTTAGTGACTATGTTCGTCACCATATAAGAGTTCGGAATAATGACATCAATATTGTCATTAGTATTAATTCTGGTACTTCGAGTTTTAATTTCCTTTACTTGACCAGTTGTTCCATCTTCAAGTTCGATATAGTCACCAACCTTCAGTGTTTTTTCAAACATGATGGTTAAACCCGAAACGAAATTACTGACGAGGTTTTGTAAACCGAAACCGATACCAACTGATAAGGCACCGGCAATAAGCGTTAGGTTGCTCAAATTCAGTCCCAGGGCGCTAAAGCCGGCAACCGCAGCAATAAATATAATTAAATAATGTATCAGTCGGTGTAACAGGTATAGGGATGAGTTATTTTTAACCTTATGTTTTTTTTCAAAACGGTGGACAAGGAAGCTAACCAGTTTTGAAACCAGAAAACCTATTAAAATAATAAAGCATAGTTGAATCAAAGGTAACAGCGTGATCGGGCGCTCGTTAATGCTGAATAGAGGGCGGTTTACTAAAGCTACTGTAGCATCCCAAATATCCAAGGTAACTTCCTTGATGGAGTCCCAGGTCTTATTGAGGCCTGACTGTTGTATATCTTCTACATCCCTCAATATTGACAGGAGCAACTGATTGTCACTAATGTTTGCACGAACATCAGACATAGACTTTAATAATTGTTGCGCTTTTTTCCGTCGTTCCTCAGAAAGTTTTTGTAAATCCCTATTAGTCTCAGCACCTTGTTGCTGCAGGTTGATATCAGAGGATAACAATGTATCGCGAGCCAGCGCTTCTGCCTTGGATATCTCTTTCTCAGCGAGCTGTACCACATCAAGCGACTCCTCAATAACGGTACGAACTTCATCAATATCCGCCATCGCTCGGGATTCTAAACTCTCTATTTCGGCTAACTTATCTTGTTGTTTAGCTCTTTGGAGTTTCAATAAAACTTCACGGTAGGCAAGAAGAGTTAACGAAAGATCTAACTTTAAAATTTCATAGCTGGTGAAACCAATACTGGTCTCTGAAATATCGCGACTAAGCTTTAAGTTTAATTGTTTTAACTGCTCTTCCAGATCAGACTTCTGATTTTCTAACTGCTGTCTCTTTTTCTCCGCAAAAGGCTCGAAGTTAATTCTTCCCTTAGCTTGATCCAGCGTATTAAGCAGCGAATCAAGTTCAGTCCGAAGGCTGTTCTCTCTAGCCTCCAAGTTTGACAATAACTGATTCTCAATAGCCTTACTTAGCTGACTATTTACCCAATTAAGAACAATCGCAAGTTGCTCATTACTTCCTTCTTCACTATTCAGATAGGATACTTTTAGAACATCAATAGTATTCGTGGTTTGCTGGATGCTTTGATTAACACGCTTGATTTCTTCTAAAGTCTGTTCACGTAAAAATGCTACCTGTCGACGCAGCTGATTAATTTCCAAAAACTCATCTACATTATAATTTTCTTGAGATATGGCAGCCTCTGGAACGTCAAAATACTCTTTGGCTTTGTAGTGAAGCTTTTTATACTCCTGCGCAAGATTGCGAATTATAGCAATTCGTTCCAGGAATTCTCCCTTGCGGGTCACCTCTACGGCCTGCACTTCCTGATCTAATTTATCAATGAACTTAGTGAAATGTTTTTCAAAACTAGCAGCTTCTTCTATCTCAGCATATTGATTCCACCAACGACTACTCATGTCCTTGATGTTGGGCACCTCTGGACCATCTGATTCTTTTTCTTCTTTCAACAGGTTTAGCGGATCATTACTACTCGCTGAATGAGCCGGATTGAGGCCAAGCGTAAAGGTAAGGCAAAACAACAAAAGAAGTTGAGTCAGCGTGGAATTCTTCATAGTAAGGATTATAGTGGCCCTGTTTATTTAATGGTCATCTTGTCACTAGTGTACCAAAAGAATGATTGTCGTCGATTGTAAATAGGAAAAAGTATCAAAATTTATACTGAAAATCTCCTGGGTATAAAAAAAGCTGCTAAAAAGCAGCTTTTATTTTTAATTTAAGTAAGGCTTCAGCACATCAGGAATATCAACTGTACCATCTTCATTTTGGTAATTTTCCAAAATCGCGACTAGTGTACGCCCCACTGCCAGCCCAGAACCATTCAAGGTATGAAGTAGTTCTGGCTTTCCTGTCTCTGGGTTTCTCCAACGGGCTTGCATACGTCTTGCCTGAAAGTCCCCAGTATTGCTGCAGGAGGATATTTCTCGATAAGTGTCCTGACTAGGTAGCCAAACTTCAATATCGTATGTTTTTGTGGCTCCAAAACCAATATCCCCAGAGCATAGATTAACAACACGATATGGTAGGTCCAACAACTGTAAAACTTTTTCTGCGTGACCAACAAGCTCATCAAGTGCCTTCATCGAGTCATCAGGCTTAGTCATATGTACCAGCTCAACTTTTTCGAATTGATGTAAACGAATAAGACCACGGACATCACGTCCATAAGAACCTGCTTCACTTCGGAAGCATGGTGTGTGTGCAGTAAATTTTAACGGTAGCTGATCGGCTTCAATAATCTCGTCTCGTACCATGTTGGTAACCGGAACTTCTGCGGTTGGAATCATATAAAGTTGCTTGCCATCCTGGTTTTTGCCTTGGGCTTTAAATAAATCTTCCTCAAACTTTGGCAATTGGCCTGTTCCCATCAAGCTCTCAGAGTTGACCATATATGGCACATAAATTTCTTCATAGCCATGTTCTCTACTATGAAGATCCAACATTAACTGTATCAAAGCTCTATGTAATTTAGCTACAAGTCCTTTTTTTACAACAAAACGGCTGGCTGAGATTTTTGCTGCACTGGCGAAATCAATGCCACCAAGGTTTTCTCCGATTTCCACATGATCTTTAGGCTCGAAACTAAACTCTCTTGGCTTACCCCAGCGACGCACTTCGACGTTGTCGCTTTCATCTTTACCTTCAGGAACTGAGTCATCGAGCAAGTTAGGAATGCCATACTGGATGTCATCCAACTCCATCATTACCTGACTTAGACGATCTTTCGCCTCATCAAGCTTTTTACCGAGATCGGCCACCTCGTCTAATAATGGTTGGATATCCTCTCCGCGAGCCTTTGCCTGTCCGATCGACTTTGAACTTGAGTTACGCTTACTCTGTAACTCTTGAGTTTCAATTTGTAGAGTTTTACGCTCATCTTCCAGTTTCTGATAAGTAGCTATATCTAACTCAAAACCTCTTTTAGCCAGGTTAGTCGCTACAGCGTCAATGTCATTACGTAATAATTTAGGATCAAGCATTACTATATTTGGAGTTAATGGATAATTAGCCGGACATTCTACCACCAAGCCAGGCCCCAACAAACACGAAAAGCATGCAAAGTACTAAATTTCCAAGAATATTCATACCCGCTTTGAGCCATACCTGCTGTTGCAGGAGATACATGGTTTCCAGTGAAAAAGTTGAAAAGGTGGTAAAAGCACCCAGAAACCCAATCATGACTCCTTCTTTAAGCGTCATAGAAACGTTAGCATTCTGCCAATATGTGATCAAAAAACCTGCGATGAAACAACCTACCACATTAGCCATCAGAGTCCCGTATAGAAACTGCTCTCCTAAAAGCCATTCCGAAAGATGTCTAATTTTAAATCTTGCTATTGCACCAAATGCACCACCGATACCAATCGCACTGATTACCGCCCAGTTCATATCATCTCACTTATCATCACTTGCTTCTAATGTACGCTGTTTCAGCCACTGCATTTTTTGAGCTATTTTTTTCTCAAGTCCTCTATCCACTGGACGATAATAGCTTTCAGGTTGTTTAGCTTCGGGAAAATAAGTCTGACCCGCCGAGAAAGCATCCGGCTGATCATGATCATATCTATAGCCCTGCCCATATTCTAAATCTTTCATTAAACTTGTTGGTGCATTGCGTATGTGCATCGGAACATCATAAGTGGGTTCATTACTGACGTCTTTACGTGCTTGGTTATAAGCTTTATAGACTGCGTTACTTTTAGGTGCACAAGCAAGGTATATAATAGCCTGAGCAATAGTTAGCTCCCCTTCGGGGCTACCCAGGCGCTCTTGAACATCCCAGGCATTTAATGCCAGCGTCAATCCCCTTGGATCAGCATTACCGATATCTTCACTCGCCATTCGGACCACTCTTCGTGCCACGTAGAGTGGATCACAGCCTCCATCAAGCATTCGGCAGTACCAGTACAGCGCTGCATCTGGATCACTACCCCTTACCGACTTATGTAAGGCGGAAATTTGATCGTAAAAGTGCTCTCCCCCTTTGTCGAAACGCCTGAGGGACTGGGTAAGAGTTTCTTCAAGAACTTTATTATTAATAACTGGATTCTCGTCATTTTCTGCTAACGCGAGCTCAGAAGCCAATTCCAGAAAATTTAACAGGCGACGGCCATCGCCATCTGCGGCCTGGACCAACACATCCAGAGCATCTTCCTGAACAGTTAAATTTAAATTTCCCAGCCCTTTGTCTTTATCGTTTATAGCTCTCTTGACCAATTGACGTAAAGCTTGATTGGATAAATCCTTGAGTACGAATACTCTTGCCCGAGATAAAAGTGCGTTATTCAACTCAAAGGATGGGTTTTCTGTTGTAGCCCCAATGAAAGTTACGGTTCCATTTTCTACGTAAGGCAAAAAAGCATCCTGTTGCGCTTTGTTGAAACGATGAACCTCATCTACAAACAGCAGTGTCTGTTTGCCTTGAGCCTGGTATTGCTTTGCTTCTTCGACAGCAGCCCGAATATCTTTAACGCCGGCCAGAACCGCAGAAATAGTAATGAAGTGTGCGTTAGAGGTCTTTGCTATGAGTCTTGCCAGTGTTGTTTTACCTGTACCGGGCGGTCCCCAAAAGATCATGGAGAAAGGCTTCTGAGTCTCGATGGCCTGGTATAATGGCTTACCACTAGCTAGCAGGTGCTCCTGCCCAACATAATCGTCAAGCTGCTGCGGGCGCATCCTATCAGCTAGTGGTACGTAGACATGGTTATCGTCAAATAGTTGGTTTTGTTGACTCATTAATAATCTGGATTACATCGCTTCTTGTGGAGCATTGTCCGCCACTTTTTTACGATTATCAATAATATCAACCCCGTTAGGTGCTTCAAACTGGAAGTGCTTTTCATCAAAACCGGGCGACAGGTTTATTTCGGAGAAGTCGATAATCGTAGTTTGTCCCAGATTATCACTAACCTTCAATGCCACCAGATCGTCACCGTTGAACTCAATCAGTAACCGCTCAAATAATGCTTGCTCGTCTCTAGAGCTCAATTGAAAAGCTGTTATATCATCCTTACCGGTAGCGACTTCCGCGACATTGTAATTATCAACAATGTCCACTTTCTCTTTAGTTAAAATAGCGGCCGGGGTCGTCTCAAGACTTTCATCCAAGTCTGACACATTAATTTGTTCTATATCACGATCGAATTGCCACAGATTTTGACCGTCTGCTACGATCTCCTGCTCATATGGATCGCTGACAACCCATCGAAAAAGTTTTGGACGCTGCAATTCAAAGTAACCTGACGATGAGTCAAGAACTGTATTAAATTCGTCTCGAATTTCCTGGGTAAAGTTAGCTCTATAACTGTTAATGTTGGACAGTTTATCCTCCAGCTTGTGAGCTGCGTCAGCATAGGCGTTCATGCTACTGAAAATGATAGAAAAACATAACACAATAATTTTTGCTGTTTGTTGATATAAAAACTTCATAACTATACCTTTCGGCTGTATTAACTATCTACCGTTATACAGCCCATAGACTGAATTTGGACTTAACAAAAAAGACTTAATCTTTAGGTGGTGGTGGTGCTAATACTTCTCTTGCTCCATTACTGCCCATTTCCGATACAATACCAGCAGCCTCCATGGCCTCTACCATTCTTGCAGCGCGGTTGTAGCCAATTTTAAGACGACGTTGGATACCCGAAATAGACGCGCGACGGGTCTCGGTGACGATAGCTACGGCCTGATCAAAAAGCTCATCCTGCTCGCTGTCACCACCATCCATTCCAGGCATACCAGGAACAGGAACTTCGCTGGTTCCACTGATTACCTCTTCGATATAATCAGGCTCCCCTCTCTGCTTCCAGTCTTCAACCACACGATGTACTTCATCATCATCGACAAAAGCCCCGTGTACACGGGTTGGGATATTACTGCCGCCAGGCAAGTAAAGCATATCACCCATACCCAGTAGCTGTTCAGCACCCGTTTGATCTAAAACGGTTCTAGAATCTATTTTTGATGAAACCTGGAATCCTATACGCGAAGGGATGTTTGCCTTAATTAAGCCGGTAATAACATCAACAGAAGGTCTTTGTGTCGCCAAAATCAAATGGATTCCTGCAGCACGAGCTTTTTGTGCAATTCGAGCGATAAGCTCTTCAACTTTCTTGCCGACAATCATCATCATGTCCGCAAGCTCATCAATAACAATGACTATGGAAGGCAGTTTTTCCAGAATTGGTGGCTCCTCTTCAAGTCCATCGGTCGGCTGCCATAAAGGATCTTTGATCGGCTCACCAGCCTTAATAGCATCGGTAACTTTTTTATTAAAGCCCGACAAATTTCTTACTCCTAAAGCGGACATTAAGCGGTAACGACGTTCCATTTCACCGACCGACCAGCGTAGTGCATTGGCAGCGTCTTTCATATCCGTCACCACTTCACAAAGAAGATGTGGGATCCCCTCGTAAACACTCAGCTCAAGCATTTTGGGATCGATCATGATCATACGAAGATCTTCAGGGGAAGACTTATATAGCATACTGATGATCATGGCATTAACACCAACCGACTTACCGGACCCAGTCGTACCAGCCACCAATAAGTGAGGCATTTTAGCCATGTTAACCACTACCGGACGCCCAGCAATATCCTTACCTAAGGCCATACTTAGAGGGGACTTGGACTTTTCAAATTCATCACAAGCCAGAACCTCTCTCAAACGAACAATTTCACGTGACTCGTTTGGTATTTCAATGCCGATATAAGTTTTACCGGGAATAACTTCTACCACGCGAACTGAAATAGTTGATAATGAGCGAGCTAAGTCTTTTGCCAGGTTAGAGATTTTACTGACCTTGACTCCCGGGGCTAACTCCAGTTCAAATCGAGTAATGACGGGCCCTGGATGAACTTCCATCACCTGAGCATCCACATTAAAGTCTTTCAATTTGATTTCAACCAGCCTCGACATTGCCTCAAGTGACTCCTCAGAATAATGGTTCTTTGGAGGCTCTGGTTCATCAAGTAACTCCATACGTGGCAAAGGCCCCTCACCTGCCCCTTCGAACAAAGGCTTTTGCCGTGTTTTCTTTTCAACTTTGGGGCTCGGCGGAATTGAAGTTACTTTAGGTTCAATTTTTACTGGCTTTTTGCTTTCCCGTTTAACCTTATCTTGTTTTATCGCTTCTTTACGCTTTACAACGACTTGTTTAACTTCCTTTTCTTCTTTTTTACGTTCCTTAAATGATTGATACCAGTAAACAACTTTATTGATACTATCAATTGTCCAGGTCCCCACAGAGTCCATAATCTTTAACCATGAAATACCAGTAAATAAGGTTACGCCTGATAAAAATAAAGCCAGTAAAATAAGGGTAGTGCCATATAATCCTAGAGTACCTATCATCATCCCAATAATTGCCTTACCCAGTATTCCACCAGAAAAGTAAACTATTTCGGACTGCTGATGACACGCTTGAATCCCGCTGATACAACGATCACCGAAATGTTGATACAGGAGGCCGGCACCGGCAACAATCGCCATTAAAAGACCAAGACTTTTAATTAGCCAGAAACTTTTAGGATGCTGATGCTCTTCAGTTCTCTCGCTATAAAGAAGGTATCCAAAATAGGCGACAACGACAGGAATCAGATAAGCCAGATACCCAAATAAGTGTAGGAAAAAGTCTGCAAACCATGCTCCCCCGGTACCCGCAGCATTTTGCACAGGCGCGCCACTACCGTTAGTGAACGAGCCCGGGTCATTGGGGTTATAACTTAACAACGCCAAAAGAAGAAACAGAGCAATCGTGACAAGAATAATCATTCCGCCTTCGCTTAAACGCTTACGCAAAATTGCTTTAGAGTCTAACTGGGTATCTTTCTTTTTGGTTGCAGCCTGTTTTGTTTTAGTTTTGCTCAAAATTGTGTCCTATTTTTCTCGCTTACCATTCTAATTGAACTTTCAGCTATCTCAAGCGTGATACACAAAAACGGTAAAAGGGTCACTAGATTAGCATTATGTTACTAATCCGTCCCCTGTTTGTCTGATACTGGCAGGATACTGGTTTCCTTGACCTCCTCCATTACCATGTAAGAGCGAGATGCGCTGACACCAGGTAATGTTAAAAGTGTATCCCCAAGTAACTTCCGGTATTCCTGCATGTCACCCACCCTAGCCTTCAATAAATAATCAAACTCTCCTGACACCAGATGACATTCCAATATTTCTTGGATTGTAGCAACTGCCTGGTTGAATTCTGTAAATACATTAGGTGAGGTGTGTAATAAACGAATTTCAATAAAAACCAATAGCGAAGCTGATAATTTCTTAGGGTTCAGCTTGGCTAAGTACCCCTCAATAAAACCATCATTCTCCAAACGTCTGACCCGCTCAAGGCAGGGGGTGGCACTTAAGCCCACAACTTTAGCTAATTCAACGTTAGAGATCCGACCATTTGACTGCAATTCACGAAGAATCCGGCGATCAATACGGTCCAAAATTTGTTTGCTCGCACTTTTTACTTTCACAGAATATATTCGCAGTAAAAATCATATTTAAAGTTATTTATACTACAAAAAGACAAACTTTAGCAAATAAAACTGCTAAAAGCACACTATAATAGCGATTTTTACTGACCCCAAAAAAGCCTTTTCCTAGTGTATAATTGCTTATTTATTATACAGTGACTAGCGGGCTCAAAACCGTCGATTTGGAGCAAAGATATGTTGATCGGTGTACCTAAAGAAATAAAGAATCATGAGTACCGTGCAGGTATGGTCCCAGGCAGTGTTCGCGAAGTAATCGCACACGGTCATGAGGTTATTGTTGAAACTAATGCCGGCGCTGGTATTGGCTTCACTGATGAAGATTATATCGCAGCGGGCGCCACTATTCTGGATACTGCGGAAGAAATATTCGCAAAAGCCGAGATGATTGTTAAAGTTAAAGAACCTCTGGCTGAAGAGCGAAAGCGTTTACGCGAAGACCAGATCTTATTTACTTACCTACATCTTGCTCCAGATATGCCGCAAACCCAGGATTTGGTTAATTCAGGTGCTATCTGTATCGCCTATGAAACTGTAACTGGCCGTCAGGGTGGCCTACCCCTACTGGCACCGATGTCAGAGGTTGCTGGCCGTATGTCGATTCAGGCAGGTGCTCAGTGTCTGGAAAAGTCTCGCGGCGGTCTAGGTATGTTATTAGGCGGGGTTCCAGGTGTATCTCCAGCTAAGTGTGTTGTTATTGGCGGCGGTGTTGTTGGAAGCAACGCTATCAGAATGGCTGTTGGACTTGGTGCTCGTGTTGTCGTACTTGATCGTAATGTCGATGTCTTACGTCGCATTAATGCAGAGTTTGGCTCAAGGGTAGAAACCGTTTTTTCTAGCCAAGAATCTTTAGAGCAGGAAGTTACCAGTGCGGACCTAGTCATTGGTGGTGTGTTAATTCCAGGCGCTGCAGCTCCAAAGCTTGTTACTGAAGAGATGGTCAAACAAATGAAACCAGGCGCAGTTCTCGTTGACGTAGCAATTGACCAGGGTGGTTGCTTTGAAACGTCACATGCAACAACTCATGCTGAACCAACTTTCATCAAACAAGATGTGGTTCACTACTGCGTTGCTAACATGCCGGGCGCAGTACCACGTACGTCAACCTTTGCACTGAACAACGTCACGTTGCCTTTCATTCTGAATATTGCCAACAAGGGTTACAAAGAAGCCTTGGCAAAAGACCCGCACCTTTTGAATGGTCTAAATGTTTATAAAGGTCAGGTTACAGAGCGCTCTGTGGCAGAAAACCTTGGGTTTGAATACGTTGACCCTAAAGCCGCACTGGATATCAGTTACGATACGCTATAAGCTCTTTATCTGTACAATAAAAAAGCCGCTCAACCGAGCGGTTTTTTTATATTTCTAAGAGTACGGTTGAGATTAAAGAAACTCAGGACAATAAAAAAGGCCGCTCAGAGAGCGGCCTTTTGTAACGCTGTTAAAGTATAAATTATACTTTAGTAACGTTAGCAGCTTGCGCGCCTTTAGGGCCTTGCTCGATGTCGAACTCAACCTGTTGGCCTTCTGCTAAAGTTTTGAAACCGTCACCTTGAATCGCGCGGTAGTGTACAAACACGTCTTCGCCCGCTTCTTGCTCGATGAAACCAAAACCTTTTGATTCGTTGAACCACTTAACTGTACCAGTGATTTTAGACATAATATTTCTCCAAAGCTAAATGCTTAAAAATTAATGTTTGCCACCTCATTATCACCTATTGATAAATTGATAGCGGTACTACTGAGATAAAAACTAAACGGCATTAACTTAGATAACAAATAGCGAGGGTACGACATTAAGTGATCTCAATGACCAACTTGGTGTAGCATCGAACTTATGTATCCTTGTATAGCTGTTATTTTAACCAGCGGAAACAGAATACTATATACTGGCGGGAAGTAAAGCATTATTTTGTATATTAACGTAAGTGTTATCTATTAAATATGGCTGCAAAACTCTATTATTTTCATGATCCTATGTGTAGCTGGTGCTGGGGATTTGCCCCTACTTGGCAGCAGCTAAATCAAAGTCTAAAGAATATTGTTGATATTGAATATGTACTCGGTGGTTTAGCTCCTGATAGCAACGAACCAATGCCTCATTACATGCAAAAAACCATACGGGGTTACTGGGAGAAAATCGAAAATCTGCTGGGGACACGATTCAATTATAACTTTTGGACAGAGTGCCAGCCGAAGCGATCAACTTATCCTGCCTGCCGAGCGGTAATTGCTGCTAAAGAACAAGGTAAAGAAAGCGAGATGATAGTAGCCATCCAAAAGGCTTATTACTTAGGGGCCATGAATCCTTCCGAACTCGATACATTAGTTTTTCTGGCTGATTATTTAAAACTTAATATAGAGAGCTTTAAAACCTCTATAGTTTCTGAAAGAATCGATAATGAGTTGCAGCGTCAAATACAGGTTTATCGCTCTCTGTCATTCAGAGGCTTCCCTTCACTGACCTTGGAAATTGAGGAACAAAGTGTACCGATCGAAGTTGATTATCAATGTTCCGATTTAATGTATGACAAAATTATATCTTTTGTGAGATGAATTGAATGACGACAAGAGGCCAGCTTTGCTGTCAATGTGCTTTCTTATCAAGCTCGTTATCGGCCACTTGTCTAAGTAAGGCATCAAGCCATATTTCCTGAACCTTGCTTGCATCAAGGCCATAGAGACTTGCGTCGTTCGCTACCTGCTTAATAACCTCATCAATCTCTTTAGCCTCCTCCATGGCATTATCGCTAGAATATTTAGTGCTCATAATCTTGCCTCATTCTTTAACTTAAGAATATAGGTTAAGTTTAATGCATATCTGCATTAAAGGCTAATTGCTACACTGATAAGAATCATTAATCTATCACCTCATAGAATAAGAATATCAATTAAAGGTTTATTTATGGCTAACAAATACCTACAATTTAGCCAAAATTGGTAGAGTTATAAAAGAATTTCGGAGAAATAACCTATGAGCGAAACGCGCCACATTAAGTGCTTAATTCTGGGCTCAGGCCCTGCAGGCTACAGTGCTGCGGTTTATGCTGCGAGAGCCAACCTTGAACCAGCAATTATTACTGGTATTCAGCAAGGCGGGCAGCTGACGACGACTACGGACGTTGATAATTGGCCCGGGGACCATGAAGGTGTTCAGGGTCCTGATTTGATGGTTCGAATGCAAAAGCATGCTGAGCGATTTGGTACGGAGATGATTTTCGACCATATCAATGAAGTCGACCTAAAAAATAAACCCTATACTCTTAAAGGTGACAGTGGCATATATACCTGCGATGCTCTAATTATCTGTACAGGTGCTTCTGCTAAATATCTAGGTTTACCATCAGAGGAAGCCTTTATGGGTAAAGGTGTTTCAGCCTGTGCTACATGTGATGGTTTCTTCTATAAAAATCAAAAAGTCGCAGTTATTGGTGGCGGTAATACAGCCGTTGAAGAAGCGCTTTACCTATCGAATCTAGCCAGCGAAGTTCATCTGGTACACCGTCGTGACGAGTTACGCTCTGAAAAAATTCTTCAGGATAAGCTTTTTGAAAAAGTTGAAAACGGCAATATCATCCTTCACTGGCACCGCACTCTGGAAGAAGTAGTTGGTGATGATATGGGGGTCACAGGTATGCGTATTAAAAGCACCCTGGATGACACAATAGAAGATATTGAGTTACAGGGTGTCTTCATTGCCATTGGCCATAAACCGAACACAGATATTTTCGAAGGTCAGCTTGAAATGAAAGATGGTTACATTCAAGTTAAGAGTGGTCTTCAAGGAAACGCTACTGCTACTTCAGTAGAAGGAGTCTTTGCCGCTGGTGACGTATCTGACAATGTTTACCGTCAGGCGGTTACGTCTGCAGGTACAGGCTGTATGGCCGCTCTAGATGCAGAAAAGTTTCTAGACCAATAAGAAATATCTCCATAAAAAAGCCCTGCAATTGCAGGGCTTTTTTGTATATCGTCTCTAAATATTAAGCATACTGCCTGGCAAGCTTCATCCAATTTAACTTCTGCTCCTCGAGCTTAAGCTTGAACTGCTCATAGTTCTCAATAAGGTGAGCTTTTTCCTCAGCAATTTCATGAGCCAGGTCTGCCTTTTTAGACTCTATCCAAGCCTTTTTCGCTTCATAGAACTCTGCCATATGAGCAACTAACTGATCATATTCGTCATGAAGTTTCTGCATGATTTCTTCAGCATTCGGCAAATGCGCCGTTTTCTCTTTAGCTTTCAGCAGTAGCGTCTCAGCCTTTGCCCTTTCAATCTTATGAGCTGGTGCAACTTTAAGGTTTTTAGTTACACCAATCCAACTTAAAGACTTAATCCACCACTTGGATGGGTCAAAGTGCCACCAGCGGATGCCATTACGGTAATCAAGCTGAAATTTATGGTGATAGTTATGGTAACCTTCGCCGCCAGTTAAAACTGCCAGGATAAAATTATCACGAGCAGAGTTCTCTTCAGTATATGGACGAGAACCCCAGATGTGGGCCAGTGAATTAATAAAGAACGTCAGGTGATGTGACCATACCAGGCGGAACACACCAGCGACCAGCATCATTTCCCAGAAATGACCATAAGCAAGTCCAAGTAGAGCCGGAACAGCTACGTTTAGGCCGATGCTCAGCACCCAGTAATACTTGTGCTGGAACATAACAATTTTCTGTCGCTTCAGGTCTGGACAACGATCGTATTGCTCATTGTAACGGCCATTGTCACGACGTTTTAGAATCCAGCCAATATGCGAGTGCCAAAACCCCAGACTGGCCGAGTATGGATCTTTTTCATCGTGATCAACGTGTTTATGGTGCATACGATGATCGGATGACCAGTGAAGTGCACTATTCTGCAATGCCAGACAGCCACCAAAAGCTAAAAGCCCACGTAAAAATGCATTCGCCTCATATGCTCTATGAGACCATAAGCGATGGTACCCCATTGATATTGAGGTGCTTGAGAATAGCCATAAGCCAATTCCCCACATCCATGTAGACCAGTGATAGCCATATTCCATACCGTACCACGGTACCAATGTCACAGCCGCTAAAAAGCTGAGACCGAAGAATATAATGTTAGCCCAAATTAACTCACCTTTCTTTTTTGAAGGTTCATTGGCATAACTTTGAACATCTGACATTTACTTACCTCTCTAAAACAGCGTACACATGTACGCTTAAATCTGAGCACAGTATAACGACTAAGACAAAAATTTGCAATCCAGCGTACAGCTGTACACTTAAGCTATTGTTTTCTATACTAGGCATACTATTACCAACAAAACACTATTATGTCTGGCACTCGCGCACAGCAAAAAGAAAAGACTCGCCAAGCAATTATCAATGCTGCCTTGGCCCATCTATCCGCTGATCATAGCTTTTCAAGCATGAGCCTGCGAGAAGTTGCCAGAGAGGCAGGAATCGCCCCGACCTCCTTCTACCGACACTTTAATGACATGGAAGAACTTGGCCTGACACTTGTAGACGAATCAGGTGTTACCTTACGGGAACTCATGCGTAAGGCTCGTAGCCGTATCGAACGTAAAGGTAGCATCATTAAAACATCGGTTGATACATTTATGGAATTTGTTGAAAGAAACCCTAACATATTCAGATTACTACTTCGTGAACGTACAGGTATCTCACCAGCATTTCGGGAGGCAATTGCCAGAGAAATAGAACACTTTAAAGAAGAGCTCAGTGAGTACCTGGCACAGGAACCAATGTACGCACCAGACCAGGCTTTTACTTTGGCGGAAGGTTTGGTCACTATCGTATTTAATGCCGGTGCCGAAGCCCTGGATATGAAGCCAGAGGGTCGAGAAGCGTTAAAAGAAAGAACAATTCTCCAGCTGCGCTACATTACACTCGGTGCACAGCTAGCAGCACAGCTGGAAACAGATACTTCTAAGGAAGCTAGTTAAAGAAAGCTTTCACCTGCGAACAGACATAATCAAGCTGCTCCTGGTTGACATCAAGATGCAAAACCCAGCGCATGGTTTCACCAGGAATAATGCGTATACCCTTTTCTAATAAGAACTCTGCAAGACTCTCGGCTGTCTCCATATCAGTCTTAATAAAAACCATATTGGTTTGAACTAGCTCCTGTTTAACCTTAAGTTTAGGAAAATCTGCTAAACGTTTAGCTAAAACTTTGGCCCGAGCATGATCTTGAGCCATACGTTCCACATGGTTTTCTAGCGCATATATCCCTGCAGCGGCGAGAACACCAGCCTGGCGCATACCGCCCCCGACCATTTTACGCCAGCGACGGGCCCATTTAACAGTATCCTTATCAGCACACAAAACAGAACCAACCGGAGCCCCGAGTCCTTTAGAAAGACAGATAGATACTGAGTCTGCGTATTGAGATAAGTCTTTTAGCTCACAGCCAAGCTCAACGACAGCGTTAAATGCTCGAGCTCCATCAAGGTGCAAACCTAATCCCTTTGATTTAGCAAACTCATACGCTTTACTCATATAATCTAGAGGTATTACTTTGCCGTTATGGGTGTTCTCAAGACACAGCAGTTTCGTTCGAGCAAAATGATAATCGTCTTTTTTTATAACGGACTCTACTTTGGCTAAGTCCAATGTCCCATCGGGCTCTACTTCTACAGGCTGAGGCACAATGCTTCCTAAAACGGGAGCGCCGCCTGCCTCATATAAATAAGTGTGGTAGCCCTGCCCCACAATATACTCTTCTCCTCGTTGGCAATGAGCCAATAACCCTACGAGATTGGACATGGTTCCAGAGGGTACAAATAAGGCATCCGCCTTACCCGACATTTCAGCCATTAATTCTTCCAGCTTATTTACTGTCGGATCATCCTGAAACACATCATCACCCACTGCAGCTGCAGCCATTCTTTTACGCATTGCTTCAGTAGGTTGCGTTACAGTATCACTTCTTAGGTCAATCATTATGGACACTCTTTTGAATAATTATTAGAAGCTATCTTAGCGATAGAAAAACGGATAGTCTATCCAAGACTCACGGTCAAATCGATACGACTTTTAAAGCAAAAAAGGCACCCGAGGGTGCCTTTTTCATCCTTACTAATTAGCTTTTAGCTTATAAGCTCAAGTGCTTTATTTAGCAAAGCGCTCGGACGCATTGCGTCAGAAGCCAACTTTGCGTCTGGGAAATAGTAACCATTAATGTCCATCGGCTGACCTTGAACTTTATTCAGTTCATCAACAATTGCCTGCTCATTGTTAGTCAGCTCTTCAGCCAGCTCTGCAAAGTGGGCTTTAAGGTCCGCGTCTTCATCTTGCTTGGCTAATTCTTGCGCCCAGTACATCGCCAGGTAAAAATGGCTGCCACGGTTATCCAGTTCATTCACTTTACGCGATGGGGATTTACCATTAAGCAATAATGCTTCAGTTGCAACGTCAAGTGCGTTGGCAAGAACCTGTGCTTTTTTGTTGCCATTCTTCTCATGCATGTGTTCTAAAGAAACACCCAATGCCAAGAACTCACCCAGTGAATCCCAGCGAAGATGGTTCTCTTTCATGAACTGTTGCACATGCTTTGGAGCAGAACCACCAGCACCAGTTTCGAACAGACCACCGCCATTCATTAGAGGCACAATAGACAACATTTTCGCACTGGTTCCCAGCTCAAGAATTGGGAACAGATCAGTCAGATAATCTCGCAATACGTTACCAGTCACTGAAATTGTGTCTTTACCTTCTTTAACACGCTTCAGGGTGAAATGAGTGGCTTCAATCGGTGACATGATGTGAAGCTCAAGACCATCTGTATCAAGATCCTTTAAGTAAGTTTCAACTTTCTTAATCAACTCAGCATCATGAGCACGATCTTTATCTAGCCAGAACACTGCAGGGGTGTCAGAAAGACGAGCGCGGTTAACAGCAAGTTTTACCCAGTCTTGAATCGGAGCGTCTTTTACCTGACACATTCTCCAGATGTCACCCTCTTCAACCTGATGCTCAAGAAGTGTGTTACCCGCTGAATCAACCACGCGTACAGAGCCATTTCCAGTGATTTCAAACGTCTTATCATGCGAGCCGTACTCTTCTGCCTTTTGCGCCATTAAGCCTACGTTAGGAACCGTACCCATTGTTGTTGGGTCAAAAGCCCCATTCTCCTTGCAGAAATCAATAGTCGCTTTATAGACTCCTGAATAGCTACTGTCAGGGATGACAGCTAAAGTATCTTTAGTGCCGCCGTCTGGACCCCACATCTGGCCTGAGTTACGAATCATCGCAGGCATAGAAGCATCGATAATGACATCACTTGGAACGTGTAAGTTAGTAATACCATTATCAGAATCAACCATAGCCAGCTCAGGATTTTTCTCATAAACAGCTTTAATATCTGCTTCTATATCTTCACGTTCCTCTTGAGAAAGCTTGTCTAAGCTACTGACTAAATTGCCAAAGCCGTTGTTAACGTTTACGCCAATTTTTTCTAGCGTCGCCGCATGTTTAGCGAAAACTTCTTTAAAGAACACCTTTACCGCATGACCGAAAATAATTGGGTCCGAGACTTTCATCATGGTCGCTTTCATGTGCAACGAGAATAAAACGTCCTGTTCTCTTGCCTCTGCTACCTGGTCTTCCAAGAAGCTAACCAATGCATTTTTGTTCATGACCGTTGCATCAATAACCTCACCGGCTTGAATAGGAAATTCAGGCTTTAGCTCTGTGACGTCACCATTACTTTCCACAAACTCAATTTTTACATCGGTTGCTTCAGCTACAGTTAGTGACTTCTCATTTGAACGGAAGTCACCAGAAGCCATGCTGGCAACATCAGACTTGGAGTCTTTGCTCCAGGCGCCCATTTTATGGGGGTTCTTTTTCGCAAAATTTTTGACGGCCTTAGGGGCACGACGATCCGAGTTACCTTCACGTAGTACCGGATTAACCGCACTACCTTTAATTTTGTCGTAACGAGCGCGGATATCTCGCTCTTCATCAGTTGAAGGACTGTCAGGATATTCAGGTAAAGCGTATCCTTTATCCTGAAGCTCCTTGATTGTCGCTTTAAGCTGAGGAATAGAAGCACTGATGTTAGGAAGCTTGATGATGTTGGCTTCTGGTTTCTTTACCATTTCACCAAGTTGCCCTAAAGCATCCGGGATACGCTGTTCTTCTTTAAGGTATTCAGGGAAGTTCGCAATAACGCGGCCTGCTAAGGAAATATCGCTTGTCTCAACACTGATGCCAGCAGCTTTGGTGAAAGCCTCGATGATTGGCAAAAATGATTTGGTTGCCAGAGCTGGCGCTTCGTCAGTGTGGGTATAAATAATCTTCGATGTTGTCATACTGTTTCCTAAGAGTCTTTTTGCTATCCAAACAGATTCTAATGAAAGCCAGAGAGGTTCTTGAGTCCTAGCGGCTGTAAGTGCGCGACATTATACGCGAAAACATCGTTTCCTGCATTCTCAATTATGCAAACTAACAACAACCCATGCATACTCTTAAATTTAAGGTTACAATGCCAACCTTTCGAGAAGAGTGATTAATTATTAATCAACATGAGTCAGCTAATATTATTCAACAAGCCATTTAATACATTATGTCAGTTCACTGGAGAAGCCGGCGACTCCACTTTAGCAGACTATATAAATGTGAAAAACGTCTATCCGGCAGGCAGGCTTGATAAAGATTCTGAAGGTCTACTTCTGTTGACAGATGATGGACAGTTGCAACACCAAATTGCTGACCCGAAAAACAAGATGGAAAAAACCTACTGGGTTCAAGTAGAGGGCGCGCCCGATAACGAGGACTTACAACCCTTACGTGAAGGTGTGGTAATTCAAAAATATAAAACCAAACCTGCAAAAGTCAGAGTTATTGATACACCAAGAGTCTGGGAGCGAATCCCGCCTATAAGGGAGAGAAAAACCGTTCCGGATAGCTGGCTGGAGATTGTTATCAGCGAAGGCAAGAATCGGCAGGTTAGAAGGATGACAGCATCTATTGGGTTCCCTACTCTCCGTTTAATCCGTGCCAAGGTTGGCCAATGGGGACTTGAGGGTTTAGGCCCCGGAGAGTTTAAGGCTCTGGAAATAGAATCTCCTAAAGCCAATAAGATTAATAAAAGGGCAACCTCCAAACGCATTAAAAGGTTCAGCAAAGGGCGTAAATAAGCTATCATACGCACACTATTTTGACAGGTAATATTTATGCTTCCAGTCCACGTCACCGTAGCTGCCGTTATAGAAAATGATGGTAAGTACCTGATGGTCGAAGAGCACACATCTATCGGTATCGGTTTTAATCAACCGGCAGGCCACCTTGACCCTGACGAAAGTCTGGAGCACGCTGTTAAAAGAGAAGTTCTAGAAGAAACGGGCCTGAATTTTACTCCGGAAAGTCTGGTTGGAATATATACACTCAACCCGGCGAGCAATGGCCGTTATTATCAACGTTTTTGCTTCACTGGGAAAATAGAGGGAACCCTTGAAACCAAACCCCAGGACCCTGATATTATAGCGGCCCATTGGATGACTTTAGATGAAATTTTAGCTTGCCAGGAGTTACATCGAAGCGGTCTAACGGTTAAATGTCTAGAAGACTACCTTAACGGCCAAAGGTATTCTCTGGACACTCTTCATCACAGCAATGATGAAACTCACTTGCAAAAGCAAAGTATTAAATCTTTAAATCAGCAGCTTTGATAATTATGAGCAAACTAGACAGTAAAAAACCCATTTCAGAAACGAGAGTCATTGTCGGCATGTCCGGCGGTGTTGACTCATCGGTATCAGCCTACCTGCTAAAACAACAGGGTTATCAGGTTGAAGGGCTGTTTATGAAGAACTGGGAAGAAGACGATGGGACTGAATACTGTTCAGCAGCAGAAGATTTAGCTGATGCACAGGCCGTTTGCGATAAGATTGGTATCAAACTAAGAACCATAAACTTTGCAGCAGAATACTGGGATAATGTATTTGAGCATTTTTTAGCTGAATACAAGGCTGGCCGTACACCTAACCCAGACATAATGTGCAATAAGGAAATAAAGTTTAAAGCCTTTCTCGATTATGCCAAACTTCTAGGGGCAGACTACATAGCCACAGGACATTATGTACGTCGCGGCGAGAAAAATGGAAAGGCAACACTACTTAGGGGCCTGGACAACAACAAAGACCAATCTTATTTCCTTTATGCTGTGGGTCATGAACAAATAGGCAAGACACTGTTTCCAGTTGGCGAATTAGAAAAACCAGAGGTTAGGAGAGTTGCTGAGGAACAAGGCTTCGTAACAGCTGAGAAAAAGGATAGTACTGGTATATGTTTCATTGGCGAAAGAAAATTCACAGACTTTCTGCAACAATATCTACCTGCGCAACCAGGAAATATTGAAACACCGGAAGGAGAAGTCATTGGTCGTCATAATGGACTTATGTACCACACCCTGGGCCAAAGAAAAGGACTTGGTATTGGTGGTTTAAAAGACGCACCTGAAGAACCTTGGTTTGCTGCTGAAAAGGATCTTGAGCGAAATGTCCTTATTGCTGTACAAGGACATGAGCACCCCTTGCTAATGAGTAAGTCGCTTATCACCAAACAGCTCGACTGGGTTGCAGGAGAAGCACCGGCAGATGAATTCACCTGTACTGCTAAAACACGTTATCGACAAGCTGACGTATCCTGTACCGTAAAACGTCAGGGGTTAGATGAGTGGTTAGTCGAATTCAACAATAAACAAAGAGCCGTAACGCCTGGACAATCAGTTGTATTTTATCAAGACGATATATGTCTTGGCGGCGGAATAATAGAAAGCATACAACGGTAATATGACTAATTATAATTTTTCAGACTCAGTTATTGCCTTGGCAGCTATTAGCCAAGCTATTTATTGTGTTAAAGATATTTCTCGCAAAGGCCAAACTGACCCGGTCGATATGGAAATAATGATAGAGAGCCTCCTAAAAACCGATGCTGATAGTACTGAAGAGATATACAAAAATCATAAATATCTAACTACAGGCCTACGCTTTCTAGTTGAGCAGTTATCAGGCCCAAGAACAGACGCAGAGTTTAGCCGCTACCTGGTTAATATACTGAGTCTGCAAAAGCGCTTCTCAAATGACGCCAATATGCAAAAAGTTATGGGGTCTAGGGTCGCCCAAGCAAAGCGACTTTATGAGTATCAGGAAAAAATAGATCAAGATTTGATAGAGCAGCTGGCTCACATATACAAAGACACAATTTCAACCTACCCTACAAAGATTCAGGTTTCCGGAAACAGTCAATATCTGCAACAAAGTGCAAACCAAGCCAAAATACGTGCTCTACTATTATCAGCTATAAGAGCAGCCGTATTATGGCATCAGGTTGGTGGTAAAAAGCGCCACTTCCTTTTATCAAAAAATAAAATAATTGAAACGGCTAAAGCTTATCTAGCATGAGTTGAATTAGAGCTGAGAGTGCTTTTACTCAAGTGAGCATTCAGCATTCTCAACTTTTGTGACGATAGGCTCCCAATAAAGACCTTTATGTATTTTATATCGGTCAGTACGGTTATATTGTGCTCCCAGGAAATAACGTTTATTAGCCTCAACCTTCAAGACTAGCGTTTTGCTTTTCCTGGAAAACGGCCTTCTTTTACTCACTATTGGCGTTATTTTATTAACCGGGATGTGATCATAAAGTTTAAATTTATGAGTGCCCGGTTCCAACTCATAATTTACCTTGTAGGGACTGACCGTTTCACCATTAAGTTTTGTTGCATCAACTCTATATATTTCACTAACTTCACTTGGGTTAATCAAAAATGTTACATAACCACATGAGTTATTGTCCTGTTCATTTTTAATAGAGAAGTGCCAGCTGGGAACCTCTCTACTATCAATGGTAGAAGACAAAACTAAAGCTGATCCTTTTCTTACTATATTAAATTTTAACTCATCACCTGTCTTAAGTTGTAAGCTGGATAATTGCTGCTCAAATAGCTCACCATTAACAGCAATGCCCTGTATAATATCACCAATTTCAAAACCCATTCGATCTGCGTTACTACCAGATACAACGCTCAAAACTTCCCTACTCTCTTCATCGATTAGAAGCCCAAGCTCTACTAAAGTTTGAGCTTTTTTAGTAACACTAATTTTTAAATCAGAGTTATCAAGGTTAGTTTCAATTTGATAAATTTTACTTAATCTAAAATTGATTCTTTCTTGTAACTGGTTAAGGTATATCAGGCTGGTGCTAGAGCTTAACTCGTCACTGTCTCTTATATAAGTAACATTATCCTGGAAGTTGCCCGAAGACTTTGAATATAACTCCCATCTAGGTGTAAAAGCTTTTGAGACAGTGAGCTTAAGCTGTAAATCCTCTCCTTGCCGATTAACAAAAACATTTAATTCATCATTTTCGTTAAAGTGCAATTCAGAAAAATTGCCATCGACTGATTTATCATTAATCTGAACACGTTTAATAACATCACCGGGCAATAAACCGAGATTATGAGCGACCCCTTCGGCAGACACAGATAGCACCTGTTGATTTTTAGGTTCAACTATTACGCCTGCCCTGATTAATTCCTCGTCTGGGCTTGATAAATATACGGCCCACCCATGCTCACCCACATCTGTTTCCAGTTCTAGCACGCGCGAAAGGGTCTGGCTGATATCAGAATTAATATCTTCCAGTAGAGCATAGCTTTTCTCATCTTTGATCTGAAATGCACTTACACTGCAGCAAAGGGAAAGGACAATAAATAGCAATAAATGTCTCATGTTAAATTCGGGCCACTTTATATTGGTTAATGTATAAAGCTTTAAGGTTTTTGGTTACGCGCAACTTTTCTTCCCAAACCTGTTCTAATTGAGCTATAGAAACGCCTGGGCCTGCACTGTATATTTGTTGAATACTTTCATCAATCAAGCCTATCTCATCTCTAAGTTTCAAGGCTTCAATATATTGAGTAGAGCTCAACTGATTGGTTTCAAACCCAGCTATTTCCTGCTCGATTGCATTAGCTTCCACCATAAACTTTTTAATCGTCCGGTCAATGTTATCTGTGGTGCTGGTAGTTGGGTACCCTATAATAATAGAAAAGCCAATGACTATTAAAACCACAGCAGCAGCAAACCATTGTTTTACAGTTCTAGGTTTACCTGCTTCTCGTTCGGAAAAGTGCTCTTCAAGCTGGGCCTGGAATGTTGCATCTTGAGAAAGATCCACGCTTTTAGCGGGCACTTTATCAAACTCTTGCTTTAGACAGTCAAGTAACTCTCGTTCAGAATCATTGTTCATAATTGTTACCTACCTTATGACCACTGTAGCGCTGGTCACTTGCTAACGACTTTAAGGACTTCATGGCTCTACTGAATACCACTCTAGAGTTTTGTTCACTGATATCTAAGGTATTAGAAATTTCCCTATGCGTATAACCTTCTACTGTTGACAGCCATACTACTAGCCTTTCACGTTCATCTAGTAAATCGAGGAAGCGCTGCACATCCCAGTGCTCACTTTGTATTACACTAAGGGATTCTGGGGCTGAATAATCAAAGGCTTCACTATCATCAATATCAACTAACTTAGAGTTTGCTCGTATAACGTCAATGATGGTGTTGTAGGTTACACGCTTCATCCAACCATTCAGTTTTTTTGTATCACTGACAGCGTCAATTCCTGTCATCATCTTTACCATAACTGTCTGTAAAATATCAGCTGCCCGCTGCTCATCCCTTAACATCTGATAAGCTAAATTAAAAACAGGCTGCTTATATAGTTGATAAATATGCGTTATGGCAAATTTATCGCCCTTCTGAGCCTTTTTAATGATCTTTTTGGGGCAGCTAAGTTTGAACGACAAGTTTTTCCCAGTTCAGTCTTTAACAGTAAGACGATTATGACACCTGAAGTGTGACAATAAAATATGCAAAAAAAACCACCAGTTAAAGATTTAATTCAATTAGACACAGTTGGAATAAAAATTATTGTTTGGAGTAGGAACCCATTGAAGCATTTGCCCACTATTAACACGCCCCTCTACAAGTATTTGCTTGTTACTATTCTTAAGATAGCAACGTTTATTTGAGTTGGCAGTATTTCTAATAGTCATGTATTGCTTCCCAGAGCTCATTTTCAATATTATTTGATAGTTTCTTTTTGGATATTTTTTCCAAACATAAGCAGATCTCGCCCAGTTGTTACAGGTATAATTTAAACTTCCACCACTCATGTGACCTATCTGTTTAAGCTCAGTCGTCTGTCTCGGACTTGCGATGATTGTATTCGCCCTGCGACCACCAATAGTATTGGTACACCTAACGGTGTAGTTACTTCGGTTTATTATTTGACCTTGCCATATATTACATAATCCGCCGGTTTTATAGCTGTAACCTTTATAACTATCAGTTTCGTACGGGGCCTCCCTTGTACAAGTTCTTTGCCCACCCATGCCAGCATTAAATTCATCCATAGCGCGGAGAAATGTGTCGGAACATCCAGCTAATATAATGAAGCAAGATATTGATAATATTATTCTTATTACTGTCATAACGGACTCCCTACTAACAAAAGATACTTTTATGTGACGTAGTTCACACTATATTACATGTGATTTAAAATGAAATCCATATGCTGCTGGTTAACAGGACGTCAACCTGTAGAAAACTGATAAGCGGAGAGAGTATCTTGTTAATAACGACTACATGCAAGCCTAACGTGAATTTAACCAAGGTAATCCTTGTCTTCATTCAGCAACAAGAAACAAAATTCTGTGTGAGGATTATGGCCGGGCTATCAGAGCGCTACAAGATCCATAAACGACGGGCATAAAAAAACCAGCTAAAAAGCTGGTTTATTGGTATAAGCGATCATGCGCCCTTTAGGGTAGGGTCTGCCCCGTGGGGTTTGGCGAGAGCAAACCTCCTTGTGGATGATGCCTGAACGTCATGCTGAGTCTTTGCAAACCATCAGCCGTCCCTATCATTTAAAAATTATTCCCAGATATAAAAAAAAGCCACCCGAAGGTGGCTTTCTTTTTTATTAGCGCTTGGCGATGACCTACTCTCACATGGGGAAGCCCCACACTACCATCGGCGATGAGTCGTTTCACTTCTGAGTTCGGCAAGGGATCAGGTGGTTCCAACTCTCTATGGTCGCCAAGCAAAATCGTTTGGATATTGACCTAAAGTCTTAATAATTCGGCAGAAGAAGTTTTAATATCTGTAATATGCAGTATTCAATCACGCTATGTCTGTTGCTTCGACATACAACCCAATGTGCTTGGGGTTATATAGTCAAGCCTCACGAGCAATTAGTACAAGTTAGCTTAACGCCTCTCAACGCTTCCACACCTTGCCTATCAACGTCGTAGTCTACAACGGCTCTACAGGAAACTTAAAGTTTCAGGGAGATCTAATCTTAGAGGGGGCTTCCCGCTTAGATGCTTTCAGCGGTTATCCTGTCCGAACATAGCTACCCGGCAATGCCACTGGCGTGACAACCGGAACACCAGAGGTTCGTCCACTCCGGTCCTCTCGTACTAGGAGCAGCTCTCTTCAAATCTCCAACGCCCACGGCAGATAGGGACCGAACTGTCTCACGACGTTCTGAACCCAGCTCGCGTACCTCTTTAAATGGCGAACAGCCATACCCTTGGGACCGGCTACAGCCCCAGGATGAGATGAGCCGACATCGAGGTGCCAAACACTACCGTCGATATGAACTCTTGGGTAGTATCAGCCTGTTATCCCCGGAGTACCTTTTATCCGTTGAGCGATGGCCCTTCCATTCAGAACCACCGGATCACTATGACCTACTTTCGTACCTGCTCGACGTGTCTGTCTCGCAGTTAAGCTGGCTTGTGCCATTACACTAACCTCATGATTTCCGACCATGATTAGCCAACCTTCGTGCTCCTCCGTTACTCTTTGGGAGGAGACCGCCCCAGTCAAACTACCCACCACACACTGTCCTCGACCCGGATAACGGGCCTGAGTTAGAACTCAAAAGCTACCAGGCTGGTATTTCAAGGTCGACTCCACACACACTGGCGTGCATGCTTCAAAGTCTCCCAGCTATCCTACACAAGCAGGTTCTAAGTCCAGTGTGAAGCTGTAGTAAAGGTTCACGGGGTCTTTCCGTCTAGCCGCGGGAACACTGCATCTTCACAGCGAGTTCAATTTCACTGAGTCTCGGGTGGAGACAGTGTGGCCGTCGTTACGCCATTCGTGCAGGTCGGAACTTACCCGACAAGGAATTTCGCTACCTTAGGACCGTTATAGTTACGGCCGCCGTTTACCGGGGCTTCGATCAAGAGCTTCTCCGAAGATAACCCCATCAATTAACCTTCCGGCACCGGGCAGGCGTCACACCCTATACGTCCACTTTCGTGTTTGCAGAGTGCTGTGTTTTTGATAAACAGTCGCAGCCACCTGGTATCTTCGACCAGCCTCAGCTTAGGGAGCAAGTCCCATCACCAAAACCGGCGCACCTTCTCCCGAAGTTACGGTGCCATTTTGCCTAGTTCCTTCACCCGAGTTCTCTCAAGCGCCTTAGTATTCTCTACCTGACCACCAGTGTTGGTTTGGGGTACGGTCGGTATGTATCTGAAGTTTAGAAGATTTTCCTGGAAGCATGGCATCAACCACTTCTCGCCCTTGGGCGATCGTCATCAGCTCTCGGCCTTAAGGACCCGGATTTGCCTAAGTCCTCAGCCTACCACCTTAAACACAACACCATCTGTGTGCTGGCCTAGCCTTCTCCGTCTCTCCATCACAATACATACCGGTACAGGAATATTAACCTGTTTCCCATCGACTACGCATCTCTGCCTCGCCTTAGGGGCC